>CAZXEJ010000001.1:0-209336 GCA_964639895.1 uncultured Spirochaetia bacterium
GTACCGCTTGGCTATGCTCACCACCAGCCGCAGATTGGCCTTGACGAATCGCTCCTTGAACACCTTGGCACGCTTCAGATAGGCGGCCGTAAGCAGCTTGAGTCTCAGAAGCTGCACCCCGTCCACGCGTCCCCCGCCTGCGCCGCCGCCGTTGCCATCGGCCTCGTCGCCCGCCTCACTACCTGCACGCGCCTTGTAAGAGGCCACGACCTCTTCCAGTTCCCTCAGCGTCTCCTCGGCGTTCTGGCTGAAGGTCCTGTCCAGCGCCTTCTCTAGCACGGAGGCGAGCTCCATGCCCTTCAGCTCGCACTTCTTTATCTTGGCCGAAACCTCTATCTCCTCCTTGGCCGTAAGCAGGTTCTCGCTCCCCATCTCCTTGAAATAGGCCTGCAGCAGGCGGAACTCATCGTCGGGGCTCCATTCCGATTTGTTGGCGTCCTTGTCCTGGACCTCCTCGGAGGCGAGACGGTCGTCGTCGTCGTCGACGCCGTAGCCTCCGTCGCGTCCGCCTCCGCCGTGTACGCCCCTTGACATGCCGAGCGGCACGAAATACTCTCCTCCTTCGGAAGCCGAGTCACTCGGGCGGCGGGAGGATACATCCTTGAGCTCACCCGAGCCCATCACCTTGCCGGCGTATCGCTTCTCCAGCGCGGCGGGCAGGGGATGGAAACGCGTCTTGGAACGTGCCTTGTCCGCCTCGTTAAGCTTTACAGGAGCTCTCCTTTGCTTGGCCATCACCCTCCACTCCTTTGGAATGAGATTGCGTCTCCCACTCGCCGCGACATCAAGTCCTTACCTGTCCGTCCCCGAAGACGACGAACTTGGTCGTGGTGAGTTCGCCCACCCCCATGGGCCCGAAGGCGTGCAGCTTCGAAGTGCTTATACCTATCTCCGCACCCAAACCCAGCTCGTAGCCGTCGGCGAACCTGGTCGAGGCGTTGACCATCACGGTCGACGAGTCCACCTCGCGGACGAATCTCTGCGCGTTGGCGTAGTCCCGCGTGATTATGGACTCCGTGTGCATCGATCCGTATTTAGCGATGTGTGCTATGGCCTCGTCCATGTCGCCGACCACCTTCATACTCAATATCAAGTCCAGATACTCTTCGTACCAGTCATCCTCGTTAGCCTCGGCTACTCTATCGTCGATGGCCCGCGTGCGAGGGCACCCACGTATGGTCACGCCGTGCTCGATCAAGCGGTCGCACAGGGGCGGTACCACGGCAGGGGCGATGTCGGCGTGAACGAGCACGGTCTCGACGGCGTTGCACACGCCGGGACGCTGCACCTTGGCATTGACACACACGTCGACGGCCATCTCGATATCGGCGCTCCCGTCGATGTAGATGTGGCACACTCCCTTGTAGTGCTTAAGCACGGGAATGCGTGAGTTCTCGGCAACGAACCTTATGAGCCCCTCGCCTCCCCGGGGTATGACCAAGTCGATCAGCCCGTCGAGATGCAACAACTCGAGCACGGCCTCACGGTCGGCGACGGGGACGATCGAGACGGCGTCGGCCGGAAGGTCGTGCTTCTCGAGCGCGGCCCTCAGTACCGAGCCTATCGCCAAGTTGGAGCGAATAGAGTCGGATCCACCGCGCAGGATGACGGCGTTGCCGGCCTTGATGCAGAGACCGGCGGCATCGGCCGTCACGTTGGGACGCGCCTCGTAGATGATGCATATCACCCCGAGGGGGATACGCATCCGGCCCACCCACAACCCGTTCGGCCGCCGCCACATCCTGACCATTTCACCCACCGGGTCGGGCTGGGCGGCTACCTCGCGCAGTCCCTCGGCCATCGAACGTATGCGGGCCGGTGTGAGCGTGAGCCTGTCGACGTAGGCCTTCGTCACGCGCCCCCTGTCAAGGGCGTCCAGGTCCTTTGCGTTCTCGGCAAGGATGTAGTCGGCCTCGCGCTCCAGCGCCCGCGCCATCTCGCGCAAGGCCTCGTCCTTGGCCTTTGAAGACGCTTTGCTCACTATGTGGTAGGCTTTCTGGGACTCTCTTGCTATTTGGGTTACGGTTCCAACAATATCCGAACCGGTCTCCGCCGGCTTGCGATTGGCTACATTTGACATTAGCGCTCCTACAACCCCTGGGGACGTGGAAAGAAGGACTCAATTACAAGTTAGCTTAATATACGGCGGTTCCCCGTGTCAAGCACTTTTACCCCACCGCCTATACCACGACCCGACCCACGGCAGCCTATACCCCGCCCGCCCCGGCTACAATCTAAATTATATACCCATTTCGCTCCGCCGATAAGGGGTTACGGCCCACCTTCGCCCCAAGGACGAACACCCCGACGACGGCCCGCGTGACCCCCCATCCGCCCCCTCTCCACCACACGACCCGGGGATGCAAACCCGGACGCCCCTATCCTCACTTGCGACCGCGCCTGCACTTTTCGATCCCGTAGTCCTTTAGCCGCAGCTCGAGCACCCGCCTCGTCGTCCCCAGAACCTTGGCCAACTCGGCGTTCGACATCGACGGCCTCTCGCTCACGGCGCGACGGAGCAGCCTCTCTTCCATCTCCTCGTTTATCCTGCGGACGAGCTCGTCTTTGGCCGCCCATCCCCCCTCGAGCGGCCAGTCCTCCACACCCATGAGGAACCTCAGTATGCGCCATATGCCGCTTACGACCGGATCCTGCTCCGTCTCCTCGCCGCGCAGGTTGAGCCCCTGGAGCTGGAGGTCACGCGGCGTGAGCACGTCCCCCTCGGACACGATGAGCGCCCGCTCGATGATGTTCTCCAGCTCGCGCACATTGCCGGGATAGTCGTAGTTGAGGAGCACGTTCCACGCCTCGTCCGTAAGGGCGGGCGCCCGCTTGCCCAGCTTGCGCCCCTTGGTGCGAAGGAAGTGCTCGACCAAAAGCGATATGTCCTCCTTCCTCTCGCGCAACGGCGGCAGCTCTATGGTCACCACGCTCAACCTGTAGTAGAGATCGTTCCTGAACACGCCCCTTTCGACCTCGGCCTTGATGTCGCGGTTCGTGGCGGCGATGATGCGGACGTCGACCTTGATGGGCCCGCCGCCCCCCACCCGCTCGAACTCCCGCTCCTGGAGGAAGCGCAGGATCTTCGTCTGCAGTGCCGGGCTCATCTCGCCTATCTCGTCCAGGAACACGGTGCCCCCGTCGGCGCGCTCGAACTTGCCCACCACCGTGCGCACGGCACCGGTGAACGCCCCCTTCTCGTAGCCGAACAACTCGCTCTCAAGCAGCGTCTCGGGAAGGGCGGCGCAGTTGATGGCGACGAACGGCCCTTTGGCCCGCCTGCCGCGCTCGTGTATCTCGCGGGCCACGAGTTCTTTGCCCGTGCCGCTCTCGCCCAGGATGAGGACGGTCGAATCGGTTGCGGCGGCCTTCCTCATCGTGGCCAGCACTTCCCTTACCGGAGGGCTCGACCCCACTATCCTGCTCTCGAACACCTCATCGTCGGCGGAGCCGTAGGCCACCTCGACCCTGCCGCGGAGCGCCCTTTCCACCAAGGCCAGGAACTCCTCGTTACCAAACGGCTTTATCAGGTACTCGAACGCCCCCTCCTTCATCGCCTCGATGGCCGACTTCACACTCGAATACGCAGTCATGATGACGACGTTCACCTTGGGGTCGAGCTGTTTGAGGCGACGAAGCAGCTCCATCCCGTCCATCCCCGGCATGGCGAGATCGGCCACGACGAGATCGACCCGCTCGCGGGCCACCATCTCAAGCGCCTCCTCGCCGCTGAGGGCATAGGTCGTGTCGTAGCCCCCCTCGCCGGCCAGCAGTATCTGGAGCGACCGGCACATCCTGTCCTCGTCGTCAACTATGAGTATCCTAGGCTTGCGTCCCGCGGCGGCTTCCATAGGGTTTCTGCTCCCACCGTTCCCGGCGCGCGGCGGCACGGAGACGGCCGACGGATGCGCCTATTCCAGTACCCTCACCTCGACTATCCTGTCCACCCGGAAACTCCTCTCCTCGCCCCTCAGGTGGCAAAACGCCGACACATACAGCCTACCGGCCCCCTCAAAGAGACGCCGAGGCTCGACGACGCGGCGCCTCATCTCGCCGTCGCGTGCGGAGACGTACACTATCTCCACCTTGGCGCCCCGCTCGATAGCCCGGCGCAAGGCGGCTTCACACGGATCGGAACCGCCGTCGCCGGCGGTGGAGGTCCCTCCGGCATCCAGCAGCGCGCTCCAGGGTCTTGGTCGGAAAAACCGCTCGGGCGGCACACCGCGCCGCACAAGGTCTGAGACGAAGAAATCGAACACCCCTTTCAGCGTTGCCACGTCGTAGGCGGCCCTGTGGAAGAGGCCGAGGCTCACCTTTACACTCTCGGCAAGCTCTGCAAGGCGGTAGCTGGGAAAGTTGTAATAGGTGCGGGCTATCTCGAGCGTATCGACCACCCTCACAGCGGGCATCGGGCGGCCGGCGGCGGCCAACTCGGCAGCGAGGAAGCCTACGTCGAAGCGCGCGTTGTGCGCGATGAGCACCCCCCCCTCGAGCGCGCGCTCGAGGCGCGGAGCCACGGCCTCGAAGGGGGGAGCCTGAGCCACCTTTCGATCGTCTATACCGTGGATGCGGACCGTATCGGCCGGTATGGGCCTGCGGGGATTCACCAGCGTCTCGAAGGAATCGACGGTCCTGCCGCCAGCCACGACGGCCAGCGCCACCTCGACGATTCGATGGCCTGCCGCAGGGTTGAGCCCCGTCGTCTCGACGTCGAAGAAGACGAGCGTCTCGTCGCGCAAAGGGGGCGGGTAAATGGGCGCTTCCATGGTTTCTCGGAGCACCCCCCGCAGCCATGGGGGCACACCAACATCTATTTTAAATGCACGCTATGGAAAAGGAAAGCCGACCGCCTCCCCGTGTGGGCGGCGGCATCGCTGGGGGCGGAGCCGCTTACAACCGCCCGCAGGCCGGGCGGCTCCGGGCAGCGGCCGTCTATAGTGCGTGCGCCGGTCTCCAGGGCTACGGGGTTATCAGCAAATGGGTCAGGACGCCCATCGCAAGTATGAGCAACAGCAGCACGACGTAACCCATCATCAAGATGAATCCATCTCTCTCGTGGCTCTCCATGGCGAGAGGAATTATAACCGAGCCCGCGGCCCCTGCAAGTGGCGGACCCGTCCCCCCCGGGTTTGAGGCGCCGGGCCGGTGCGGTTGCATCCGGGGTGTTTTTGAGTTAATGTGAAGAATATGATCGAATACGTAATGCCATACTTCCGCCCTCCGAGCGAGGCCAAGAGCTTCATCCTCCAGGCCACGATCGGTTGCTCGCACAACCAGTGCACCTACTGCGCCATGTACCGCGGCGAGCACCAGAAGTTCCGCATGAGGCCGATGGACGAGATAAAGCGCATCATCGACTATGCGGCCGAACGCTACCACGTGCGCCGAGTCTTCGTGGCCGACGGCAACGCCCTGGTGATGCCCCAGCGCAGGTTGGTCGAGATGATGGAGTACTTGCACGAGAAGTTCCCCGAGCTCGAGCGCATCACCATGTACGCAAACATAACGGACGTGCTGCGCAAGGGCGTGGACAACCTCAAGGTCCTGAGGGAGTTGGGCCTTGCGATGGTCTATATAGGGTTTGAGAGCGGCGACGACGTGGTGCTCGAGAGGATAAAGAAAGGGGCCAACTTCGCCCAGCACGTTGAAGCTTGCCGCATGCTCAAGGAGGCGCGCATAATGAACTCGGCCATGGTGCTGCTGGGCATAGGCGGCGTCGACCGGAGCTTCCAGCACGCCGAGGCCACGGGCAGGCTGCTCACGGCGACCGACCCCGAGTACGTGGGCGCTCTGTCGCTTCAGGTACGTCCCGGCGCTCCCATCTACAGGGAGGCCATGGAGGGCAGGTTCCAGCTGCCGGACAAGTTCCAGATGATAAAGGAGCTCGAGATCATAGTGGAGAACACCGAGCTTACGAACGGCTACTTCTTCTCGAACCACATATCCAACTACCTGCCCATCAAGGCCAAGTTCCCCGAGGACAAGGAGAAGGTGCTGGCCGAGATAAGGGCCGTTCTGCGCGAGAGGGACGAGAGCAGGCTGAGGCCCGACTACTACCGGGACGTGATAAACCAGTACTGAACGTACCGAAGCCACCCGAAACAAACACACGACCCTAAGGAGACGGCGATGAGACGAATAGCAACCATCTCACCCGTTTGGGGCTGCAGTGTCGAAGAGCTCCGCGCACTGGCCCGGGAGGCCGAGGACGCGGGATTCGAGGCCATCTTCTCCCCCGAGGTGCCCCCTTACAGCTCGATCGCAAACGCCCAGGTGTTCGCCGAGTGCACGAGCCGCATCAAGGTGGGCACGTGGATAGCAAACATCTACCTGCGCCACCCCGTCATGTGCGCCTCCGAGGCCCTCACCGTCCAGGAGGTCTCGGGCGGGCGGATGGTGCTGGGCCTGGGAGTGAGCCATCGGCCCGTCAACGAGCGGTTCGGCATCGACATGGGCGACCCGCTGGAGAAGATGAGGGAATACGTAAAGAGTGTCCGGAGCTACGTGGACGGCACGAGCGAGCAGCTCATGCTCAAGCGCGACCTCCCGCCCGTGCCCATCTACACGGCCGGACTCACCAAGAAGGCCGCACAACTTGCGGGCGAGGTGGCCGACGGACTGATGCCGTATCTGGCCACGCCCTCCTACGTGAAGATCCTCATCGAGAACGTGAAGGAAGGGGCCAAGCGGGCGGGCCGCTTCCCGAACGAAGTGGACATAACGAACGGTATACCCACCTTCATCGGGGACGACCTCGAAGAGGCATACGCGGCCGCCGTCCGGGGTCTTGCTCCCTACGCGCGGCTGCCCTTCTACCAAAGGATGATCAAGAACGTGGGCTACCCCGACATAGCGCGCAAGCTCCAGGAGGGCGCCAAACCAAAGGAGGCGTTCACGCGCGAAATGCTCGACGACATAGCCCTCATCGGGCCCCCGTCCCGCTGCAGGGAGAGGCTGGAAGCGTTCCGTGAGGCCGGCGTGCGCCTGCCCATCATCGTGCCCGGCCCCGTCGGAAAGGAGTCGCCCGTCGAAGTGATGAAGAACGTGACGGCGACGTTCAGGGAGTAGCCGGTGCACCCGGAGGGGACGGCCTTGGCGCGCGGGGAGGTGCCGTCGGCAAGGGCCGGAACCGGGGGGTGGGGGCAACCGATGGGAACCCCGGGCGCGACTCAATACGGGGAGGCGGCGCCGGGGAAGAGCGGCGGGCGAGGAGAGGGGCAGCTGGCGGAGGCAAGCGGCAAGGGGATGTCGCGATGCGACCCCACACTGGAGTGCGGCCGACACCAGATGGGATGAGGGCGAGGCGGGGGACGGCTCGCCGACAGATGCGGAGGCCGACCGGCCGCGGGTGGTCTCGGAACACACCCTGCAGGCGATTGCCAAGGGGCACGGCTGAGTGGGTGCGGATGCCTGGCAAGCCCACGTACGACGACAACTACCTACACCCCGGTCCCCTGCACGGTAACTCCGGCCCTGCCCGCACCGTCCTATCAGCTTGAAACCCATTCCCACCGTGCATGAAGCGGTAAGCTGAGACACCCACCGGCCCCATGATCCCATCCCTCATACGACGCTACATACGTTGGCTTCACACACGCTGGCCCGCCGGCGTGGTAGAGAAACTGCCCGAGGTACGAGCCGACTTCTCGACCAACGTCCCAGGCCTCTACGTCGTCGGCGACCTGGCCGGGGTGCCGCTGCTCAAGTTTGCGGCCGAGAGCGGAGCCGCAGCCGTAAGAACCATTGCGGCCGACCCCACGTTCCAGCGGGCCGGGGACGAGAAGCGCTGCAAAGGGGTCAAGGACCTAGTCATACTAGGCGGGGGGGTCTCGGGGATGGCGGCCGCCCTCGAGGCTCAGAGGCTGGGACTCGAGTTCGAGATCCTCGAGGCCTCCGAGCCGTTCGCCACCATTGTCAACTTCCCGCGGGCAAAGCCAATCTTCACCTACCCCAAGGAAATGGAACCCCGCTCCCCGCTGCGCGTTACGGCCAGCGTGAAGGAAGAGCTGGTCGAGGAGCTGAGACGACAGACCGTGGCCCGGGGGATCGAGCCCACGCGGGCCAAGATCGAGTACGTCCGCAGGCGCGACGGATACCTCGAATGCGTGGCCGAGGACGGAGCGACGTATGCGGCAAAGCGGGTCATAGTGGCCATCGGGAGATCGGGCAACTACAGGCGCCTCGGTGTGCCCGGCGAGGAGAGGGACAAGGTCTACTATCGCCTGCACGACCCGCGCGACTTCCGGCAGATGAACGTCCTCGTCGTCGGTGGAGGGGACAGCGCCCTCGAGACGTCGATAGCGCTCGTCGTCTCGGGGGCGAGGGTCACGCTCTGCCACCGCGGCGAGCGCCTTACCAGACCCAAGCAGGAGAACGTGGACAAGCTCTACGCCCTCCTCGAAGATGCGGGCGCCGAAGTGGACGTGGAGCGGCCCGAATCGGAGCGCGTCACCACCAGTGCGGGCTCGTTCTCCGCCTCCCCGGAGGGGCACGGTTCACTGCGCCTCCTGCTGGGCTGCACCGTAGAAGAGATATCTGAGAGCAGCGTCACCCTGAAGCGTGCCGACGGTGAGCGCGAAAAGATTGGTAACGACGTCGTCTTCGTCATGGCGGGCCGTGACGCACCGCTCGACTTTTTCCGTCGAAGCGGCGTCCGCATCAAGGGCGAGATGACCTCCCGCCAATGGGGGGCGCTCTCGCTCTTCCTGCTCTTCTGCGCCTTCGTCTACAACTGGAAAGGCGGCGGCTCGTTGACGCGGCTCTTCGGCCGGCACGGCTGGTTCCCCTTCAACATGGGACACCTGCTCGAAGGGGCGGCCGAAAGCTCCTCCCCGACGGCGGCCGCTCTCTCCGTCACCCTCTCTGACCCGGGTTTCTACTACAGCCTCGCCTACACGTTGCTCGTCCTCATCTTCGGCCTCCTCCGCATCCGCCGCCGCCGCACCCCCTACGTCACCGTCCAGACCCTCTCGCTCATCTTCTTCCAGATCGTGCCCCTTTTCCTCTTGCCCTACGTCGTGCTCCCCTTACTGGGCCACGCGGGCTTCTTCGACCACGGCATCGCCAAGGCCGTGGCAGACCAGCTCTTCCCCGCCGTCGACTACGGCCACGGCCGCGAGTACTGGCGCGCGTTCGGCTTCATACTGGCCTGGCCGCTCTTTATCTGGAACGTCTTCTCATCCGAGCCCCTCTGGGGGTGGCTGGCCATAAGCCTCATCCAGACTTTCGTCGTCATACCGCTCATAATCTACTACTGGGGCAAGGGGGCATACTGCGGGTTCATCTGCTCGTGCGGCGCAATGGCCGAGACGCTCGGCGACACATTCCGCCACAAGATGCCCCACGGGCCGCGCTGGAACAGGCTCAACGCCGCGGGCCAAGTCATCCTGGCCGTGGCCGCAGTGATGCTTGCCGTGCGCATCGTGGGCTGGGCAGTCCCCGACACCGTTGCGGGCCGGGCCGCGGCCTCGCTCTTCGAGGGGATGCTCTACAAGTGGGAGGTGCTGGGCGTACAGACGAACTACAAGTGGACGGTCGACGTACTGCTCGCCGGAATAGTGGGCTACGGCCTCTACTTCTGGTACAGCGGGCGCGTCTGGTGCCGATTTTTCTGCCCCCTGGCCGCACTCATGCACGTCTACGCCCGCTTCAGCCGCTTCCGCATCCTGGCCGACAAGAAGAGGTGCATCTCGTGCAACGTCTGCACCTCCGTATGCCACCAGGGCATAGACGTAATGAACTTCGCCAACAAGGGCCTGCCCATGGAAGACCCCGAGTGCGTGCGGTGCAGCGCATGTGTGGAGGCATGCCCCACGGGGGTGCTCCGCTTCGGCCAAATCGACCGGCGCTCGGGCCGCCCCATCAAGGTGGATGGCATCGATGCCTCGCCGGTGCTGATGAGAGAGCGAGAGGGGTCGTCATGACGTCGGGCGCCACCCAGCCAAGTATCGCGGTCATCATCCCGGCCCTCGACGAGGAGGAGGCCGTGGGCCTTGTGGTAGGGGATATTCCGCGCCCACCGGTAGAAGAGGTGGTGGTCGTCGACAACGGCTCGAGAGACGCCACCGCCGAGGTGGCCGCGGCGGCCGGGGCCACGGTGCTGAGGGAGGAGCGCCGCGGCTACGGGTGGGCCTGCCTCCGGGCCATCGGCTACCTCGCGGCCAAGCCCGCCCACCAGAGGCCCGACGTCGTAGTCTTTCTCGACGCCGACTACGCCGACCGCCCCGAGGAGATCCCACGGCTCGTAAGCCCCATAGTGGAAGAGGGATGCGACCTCGTGCTCGGCTCGCGGCTAGCGGGCACGATGGAGGAGGGCGCCATGCTGCCACAGGCCGTCTGGGGCAACCGGCTGGCCACGGCGCTCATACGGCTGCTCTACGGCACAAGGTTCACCGATCTCGGCCCGTTCCGAGCGATAAGGTTGGAGAGACTTCTCGCCCTGGAAATGGAGGAGACCACATACGGCTGGACGGTGGAGATGCAGCTTAAGGCCGTCGCCGCAGGACTCCGTGTGAAGGAGGTGCCCGTGGGCTACCGCAGACGGATCGGCCGCTCCAAGGTGAGCGGTACGGTGTGCGGCACGCTGGGAGCCGGCTACAAGATAATCGGCACCATACTAAAGCATCGGCTGAAGACAGCCCTAAGGGGAGCTTGAGATACGATGCACTCCGCGGCCGGACATAAACCGCCCTCCCACCCGCGAGGGAGATGTGATTTTCCAAGACCACTGCTGGGGCGAGAAAGCACCGCCCCCCACCCGCGAGGGAGATACCGCCCCTCTTCGCCTCCCCCGCTGGGCCGCTCGTGTGATACAATTTACCTACGAGGAGGTTGCCACGCCCGATCGCGCGGCGGCCGGAGCCGCCCGGGATGAAAGAATCCTACAACCCAGATACCACGCACACGAAGGAAGGAGGTAAGGTGAGATGCCGGGGCCGATGCTAACCGAGGCTTCCAAGCGCGTGGAAGAGGCACTTCGCCACACCAGCGTATCGAGCGATACCGTCGAAAGGCTCCGTTCCCCCAAGTCGTCGCTCCGCGTATCCATCCCCCTGCGTATGGACAACGGCGACATGCGCCTCTTTACAGGCTACAGAGTAAGATACGACGATACGCGTGGGCCGACCAAGGGAGGCATCAGGTTCCACCCCTCCGTAACACTGGACGAGACCGAGTCGCTTGCACTGTGGATGACGTTCAAGTGCGCCGTACTCGACATCCCCTTCGGCGGCGGCAAGGGGGGCATAACGGTAGACCCCAAGAGCCTGTCAAAATTCGAGCTCGAGAGGCTGAGCAGGGGCTACATCGACGCCATAGCCGATTTCATAGGGCCCGACGTCGACGTGCCGGCCCCCGACGTATACACGAACCAGATGATTATGGGCTGGATGATGGACCAGTACAGCATAATCACCCGCAAGATTTGTCCCGCCGTCATAACGGGCAAGCCGATCTCGATGGGCGGCAGCCAGGGAAGGGATACGGCGACGGCCATGGGCGCATTCTTCTCCATCCAATGCTTCATGAAGAAGGTGGGTAAGGATCCCCGCGAGACCACCGTCGCCGTCCAAGGGTTCGGCAACGCTGGCGCTACCCTCGCCGAGCTACTCTTCAAGGCGGGCTACAAGGTGGTGGCAGTTAGCGACTCCAAGGGGGCTATATTCAAGGGCGACGGTCTGGACATCCCCAGCGTGCGCCAGTGGAAGGAATCGACCCGTGACCTCAAGGCCGTCTATTGCACGGGCTCGGTGTGCAACATAGTGGAACACGAAACCATAACGAACGAGGAACTCCTGGAACTGGACGTAGACGTACTCATACCGGCGGCCCTCGAGAACCAGATTACGGCCGAGAACGCCCCCCGTATAAAGGCGCGCCTTATATTCGAGGTGGCCAACGGCCCCACCACACCGGAGGCCGACGAGATCCTCCGAGAGCGCGGCGTACGGGTGGCCCCCGACATACTGGTCAACGCCGGCGGCGTCACGGTGAGCTACTTCGAGTGGGTACAGAACAGGACCGGCCTCTACTGGTCGGCGGAAGAGGTCAACGAGCGGCTCGAGAAACGCATGGTTACCGAGACGAAGAGGGTGATGGATATCGCCGAACAGAAATCCATCCCATGGAGGACGGCGGCATACGTGCACGCCCTCGAGAGGCTCGACAGCGCCGTCCGGGCCAAGGGGACGAAGACTTTCTACACGTCGGGACACTGAGGCGGGGCCGCTGAGCATCAACGAGACTCAAGGTACATTCTGCTCTCGGCCAGCACCACTCCTCCCAGCCCGAGCAGTCCCACCAGATTGGGGAAGGCCATAAGGGCGTTCATCACGTCCGAGAACAGCCAGACGACGTCCAGCTTGACGACGGCTCCCAACATGACGACGGCCGTAAACACCACGCGGTACGGCATCACCGCCCCCTCGCGCAGGACGAACTCGATGGCCTTCTCGCCGTAGTAGCTCCATCCCAGCACGGTGGAGTATGCAAAGAACGCAAGGCTTACGGCCACTACATAGGAGCCCGCCTTCGATCCCAGGCCCTGGGCGAACGCGGCCGACGAGAGTGCAGCCCCCGTGGCTCCGCTCGTCCAGGCGCCGCTCGTCAGTATGACCAGTCCCGTCAGCGTACACACGACGATGGTATCGATAAACGTCTGGGTCATCGATACCAGCGCCTGCGTCACCGGGTTGGAGGTCTTGGCGGCTGCCGCGGCGATGGGTGAGCTGCCGAGGCCTGACTCGTTGGAGAATATGCCGCGGGCCACCCCCATGCGTATGGCGCCCCTCACCGTGGACCCCATGAACCCTCCCACGGCAGCTGTCGGAGTGAAGGCATGGTGGAAAACCAAGTAGAGCGCCTCGGGCACACCTTGCCAGTTAACCACGAGACAGACGACCGCCGCCACGAAGTAGAATGCTATCATCAACGGCACTATGACGCTGGTCACGCGCGCTATGCTCTTTATGCCGCCCACTATCACGAGCCCCGTAAAGAGCGCCATGGCCGCACCCGTAGCCCACACCGGCACGCCGAAGGCGGCACGCAGCCCGTCGGCCACGGAGTTGGACTGCACCATGTTGCCTATGCCGAAGGCAGCAACGGCGGCGAAGACGGCGAACATGACGCCCAGCCATCTCTGTCCCAATCCCTTCGACAGGTAGTACATGGGGCCGCCGCTCATGGTGCCGAAGCGGTCCTTCTCGCGGTACTTGACGGCAAGGACGGCCTCCGAGTACTTGGTCGCCATCCCCACCAGGCCCGTGATCCACATCCAGAACAGCGCTCCCGGACCGCCGGCGGCGATCGCCGTCGCCACGCCCGCGATGTTGCCCGAGCCTACGGTGGCCGAAAGTGCCGTCATGAGAGCCTGGAAGTGGGTTATGTCCCCTGCCGACGCCTCGTCTTCGGGGTGGCGCGAGAACGCCAGCCTCAATGCCCGGAACAGGTAGCGGAACTGCAGTCCCCGGAGGAGCACGGTCAGATAGAGGCCCGTCCCCACCAGCAAAACCACGAGCGGCAATCCCCAGAGGAAGCCGCTCAGCCTTTCGAGCACATAGAGAATCCTGGTTTCCATAGACGCCTCTATCGACGGTCGGCCGTCCGGAGCACGCTATGCGGGGACGGGGAGAAAGCGGAGCGGCCGTCGGCCGGGGGGTTCTGGAACCGCGCGGCAACGTAGTCTATAATGTTAGGCGTCCAAAACCCTCCCTTGCACGCGAGAGGACGATGACGAAAGCAGCAGCTATTTTACCAAAGATAAGCCACCGCTTCCAATGGGTCTGGTACCGCAACCTTCTGGTGTGGTCGAAGTTCTACAAGTCGAGCCTCGTGGCCAACACCGTCGAACCGTTGCTCTACCTGATAGCCCTCGGCTACGGGTTCGCACCGCTCATAAGGAACGTCGAGGGGTTGAGCTACATGGAGTTCATCGCACCCGGCTTGATCGCTTACTCGGCGCTCAACGCCGCCACTTTCGAGTGCACCTACGGAGCCTACGCCCGCATGACGGCCCAGAAGACCTACGACGCCGTCATCGCCACACCCGTCAACATCGACGAAGTGGTGGCCGGCGAAGTCTCGTTCGCAACCACGAAGTCCCTGTTCGCAAGCACCGTGATGTTGGCCATGGTATCTCTGTTCGGCCTCGTCCACTCCTGGCAGGCCGTGTTCATACCGCTCGCCATGGCCCTCACCGGATTCGTCTTCGCATCGATGGGCATGTTGTTCACGTCGTTCTCCTATTCCTGGGACTTCTTCAGCTACTATCTCACGCTGCTCATAGCACCGATGTACTTCCTCTCGGGCATCTTCTTCCCCTTGGACAGACTGCCCCCGCTTGTAACCCAGGTAGCATGGCTGACCCCACTCTACCACTCGGTAGAGATATCGAGAAGCCTCGCCCTCGGCAGGGCGGATGCGACGACGGCGGCCCACGCGCTGTGGCTCCTCGTCGCAGGAGCACTCGTCTTCACCTGCGCCGTATACCGTATACGAAGAAGAATCATCTTATAAAGAGGTACCATCAGAGCCGCCGGCGACAGGTCGCTTTCTAGGGTACCGGCGCAAAGGCGATTTGGCGCAGCTCCCCTGGGGGGACGAGCTTCCACCCCAACGAAGGCCGTAAGTGGAGAAATACATGTCGTCATCGACCCGGGGGAGGGATGCCCCCCGGAGCACCCTGGGAAGGCCCTATGTAGAGCCCAGCTCAAGGCCCCCACTCCCAAAGAAGGAGTCACCACCCACCCCTCGGCCTACACGCCCCCCGACCACCTAAACGCGGGGGGGGGAGACTGGCCAGCGCGCCGTCCGGCTCGAGCGCGCCAACCAAAACGACGCCTGCGCCGGGTAACCCCGGCCCGCTGCGGGCACGAGCGTGCACCAAGACCGTTACTGCAGCGGTAAAGGAAGGAGATCAGCGTTTGGTATGCGGCCAATCGGCACCGACCGCAGCTCCACTCGGAAGCCCCCTCAAGCACGGCCAGCGCGCCTGTGCGGTTCCTCCCCCCGCCGCCGAGACTACGGCCTAGGAACGGAACAGCGGCCCACGCCCCCTACTGCAATGAGGCCCGCCTCCGCACTCGACGACAGGCGCATCAGCCCGCGGGTGGTGTCCTCAAAACAAACGCCGCCACGGTGGGAATCAGGATGCCGCAACGCCGCCCAGGGAAGTATTCAGCAGGGCATACAAGCAGTGCCCTCCTGAGATGACGTGCCCAACCCCCATGCAGGGGGGCGACTCTCCTAAGGGGTGGAGAAACTAGAGGAGTCGGAAGGTGGTACCATCCACTCCTGAACCGGCCGGCGGCCTATAGGAACCGCGGACGGGCGGCGCTAGGGGCACAGATCCGGCCACATATCCCACCCCGTAGGGGTGGGCGCGCACCCCCGGCTACGTGCGCTGCGGGCTGCAAGCGGAAAGTGTAGGGAGCCAATTGGCCGACATGGAAAGGGAGAGGAAAGCCCCAAGCCACCCGCTGGGGCGCGGACGAGGCAGAGAGCAGGCAACACCGCCTGCATAAGGATCACTCGGCCCGGCACGGGGGGCATCGCAAGGACGACACGCTCACGGCGCAGCAGACATCAAAAGCACCTCGGCGTCGCACCGGAACAGGGTTCCGCCTCCGAAGTAGGACAGGGAGGCCAAGTGTGAGAAAGGGGCGGGCGCCCCCTTCCCCCCTGAGGGGTGTGAAGGGTTAAGTGTCGTATCTTTGAGCGGCACGACCAGGGCACAGAGGCTCGGCCGTGGTACCGGTCGGACTTATCGTCCTCTCGCCTTCTTCTCGCCAGCCGCCCCCCCCTCGGTAAGGGAGAGACACTACTCGACTACCGTGAGCTCACGCAACCGTCCCCGACGAGGGCGATCCATGCGGCGGTCCAGTAGTAGATGAACACCCACAGACGACACTCCCTCCATAAGGAGCGCAAAAGGCTGTACGCGACTAACTACGGAAACAGAGTAACGGAGTTATGGCATGGGCTCGCCCCCAGGGAGCACACGAATGCGGATACACCAGCCCAACGGATGGGGCTGCGCCTTCGGTGGTATGGTGTGTGGGGAGGACTTAACCTTGGGGGAGAGGTATCTTGTGGTCAGCTTATGTCGTAGACGTCTTCGGGCTCGAGACCGATTTCGGCCATGGTGTGGTCGCCCACGAGCCGCTTGAGCATCGTTTTGAGCTTTATAAGCTGTAAGAATACGTCGTGGACGGGCTGAATACTGTCGGCAACCATGGGGCTCTTGAAATAGAACGACAGCCACTCCTGTATGCCGTAGAGGCCGGCCCTTTGTGCAAGGTCGAGGAACAGCACGAGGTCGAGAACCACCGGGGCGGCCAGGATGCTGTCGCGGCACAGGAAGTTTATCTTTATCTGCATGGGGTAGCCCAGCCAGCCGAAGATGTCGATGTTGTCCCAGGCCTCTTTCTGGTCTCCGCGGGGTGGGTAGTAGTTGATCCGCACCTTGTGGTAGCACTGCTCGTAGAGCTCAGGGAACAGCTCGGGCACGAATATGGAGTCCAGCACGCTGAGCTTGCTCTCCTCCTTGGTGCGGAACGAACCCGGGTCGTCCAGAACCTCGCCGTCGCGGTTGCCGAGGATATTGGTCGAGAACCAGCCGCGCACACCGAGCTTGCGGCTCATGAGCCCCGGGGCCACGATGGTCTTCAAAAGAGTCTGGCCCGTCTTGAAGTCCTTGCCCGCTATAGGAACGCGGTTGCGGTCGGCGAGTTCCACGAGCGCCGGGATGTCGGCCGCCAGGTTGGGGGCCCCGTTGGCGTAGGGGACGCCGGCCTTGATGGCGGCGTAGGCGTATATCATGCTGGGCGAGATGAGGGGGTCGTTCTCCTTGAGGCCACGCTCGAATCTGTCCAGGTCGGCGTGGACGTCGGAGGGGCGGATGTAGACCTCGGTGCTTCCACACCAGACGGCGACCAGCCTCTCGACGCCGCTTCTGGCCCTGAACTCTTCGATGTCGGCCACCAGCTGCTCGGCCAGCTCCATCTTCGAAGCGCCGCTCTTTTTGTTGGGGCCGTCCAGTTTACGTACGTATTCGGTATCGAACACGGCCGGCATGGGGCGTATCTTCTCCAGGCTGTCACGCACGGAGTCGAGAAGGTCCTTCTCCAGCACGCCGGCCTTGAGCGCCGCCTGGTAGGCGTCGTCGGGGAATATGTCCCAGCCTGCGAACTCGAGCTCGGAGAAGTCGGCAAGGGGGAAGACGTCCTTGATGTCGGCCAAGCCGTCGGCAGAGCCGTCGCCTCCGGACAACCTTATCTTTCCGTACTGAGTGAGGGAACCTATGGGCTTTGCAAGCCCGCGCTTTATGGCTTCAACGCCCGATATGAAGGTCGTGCTCACCGCCCCGCTTATGCCGGGCAGCAACACCCCCAGCCTACCTTTTGGCTCGATCAAGGTCTCGCGAGACGCACTGGACGGCTGACTCACTTTCCCATTACCTCTTCGAGAACTGTTGTCCCCTTCTGGCCTTCTTCCGCCCATACTTCTTGCTCTCGACCATCCTGGCATCCCTGGTGAGCAAGCCGGCTGTCTTGAGTGTCCTCCTGAACGAGTCGTTGGAATTGAGTAGAGCGCGCGCAAGACCGTGCCTGACGGCACCGGCCTGCCCTGTCAGTCCACCCCCCTTGACGTAGGCCTTGACGTCGTACTTGTCCAACGTCTTGGTCACAACCAGCGGCTCCAACACCTGGTTGAACCAGACGTCGCGGACGAAGTAGTCCTTCAGATCGCGGTCGTTGATCGTGATCCTGCCCTGGCCGGGCGTTATCCACACACGCGCCACCGAGGTCTTGCGCCTTCCGGTTCCGTAGTACGCTACCTGCGCCATGACGGTAGAATCAAACCTCCTCAAGCGGTACGGGTCTCTGCGCGGCGTGGGGATGAGTGTCAGAGGCGTATATCTTGAGCCTCTTGATAAGCTTCTTCTGCCACTTGTTCTTGGGTAGCATCCCCCAGACGGCCTTCCTCAACACCTCCTCGGGTCTGGTCTCGAGAAGGCGCCGCGCAGTGACGGACTTGAGCCCGCCGGGATAGCCGCTGTGGCGGTAGTAGACCTTCTGATCCAGCTTCTGCCCCGTGAGCTTCACCTTGGACGCGTTGACCACCACGACGAAGTCACCCACGTCGGCATGGGGCGTGAACTGGGGTTTGCCCTTCCCCCGGAGCAGGTTGGCCACCCGTGTCGCCACGCGCCCCACACTCTTGTCCGCAGCATCGATCAGATACCATTGCTTCTCCACGTCTTGAGGGCGCGCCATGTAGGTCTTCATCGCTGTCACCTGTGACGAAAACGGGTAAAACAAAATATTACCAAAGAGCCCCCCTTTGTCAAATACCCCCGAGGAAGCCCCGCACATGGGCAGAGACAGCGGTCTCCGCTCCTCCGTGGGGAGAAGGAGCGTCTCCGTGAGTTCGCGATGGTGCCCGCTCCCGGGGACGGGTGGATGCTGGCGTGCACGGGGGGAGGTGGTATTGCGCGCCACCATCGGGGCGGAGAGCATGCCTCGCCTCTCGTACCGACCCCCCCGGGGGTGAACGGCGCCGTGCCACCCCACCCGGCCGCACCACGCCGCAACTCCACCCCGATACTCCGAAGCCCACCGTCCGCGCGCGTAGCCGCCCATGCTTCGCTGCGGTACCCCTCCGCACATCAAGTGATATATACCATACACACCCTGACCGCGGGCGGTGGGACTTCACGCCGGAACCCCGCCGGGAACGGGCCCCATCGTGCGGGTGCGGACCGCCCGGTGATTTTCGCCACTCCCGACAAGAAGCACTGCCCCTGCGGGCGATGAGGCCGGCCGTGGCGACGGACCCCCCAACCGTAAGAACGGCCCCACCTCGCAAGGGTGCTAACCGAGGGGGGGACAACCGCCGCTCGCGCCAACGCACCAGCACCCCCTGCCCCGGCGCGGACCCGCCGGCACCGATCTCGTAGTGCACCCGGGCTTCAACCCATCCTTATGTAATGGTGAAACGCCTACTCCACCTACAGCTCCGCCCCACTATGTGTTATCATCCCATTTCGATGACCAGAGACGACGATGCGGCCTCGATGGCCGAAGCACTTGCCGCGTTCGTGCGGTTCCAGATGGAAATCGGCGTAGACGGCTTCGTCGTGCCCCCGGCCGAGGGAGGCACGGAGCAGCGTCGAGCCGAGGGCGTAGGCGGTAGGAAGAGCGCGGCGCGCGCTGTCCCCGGCCCAGGAGGGGGCGAGTCTACGGGCGGAGGGGGCGGCCGGACGAGGGAGACACCAACCGAGACAACCGTAGGCCGCACCGAGCGGGTGGGCAAGCCCACGGCCGCGGAGGGAGCCCAGAATGAGGTCGAGGTCGTAATCCTCGATGACGGCTCGCCCGATCTGCTCGACCTCGCCGATGGGCGCCGCACGCTGGAAGAGATAAGGGAGGAGCTAGGAGACTGCCGCCGCTGTCCCCTATGGGAGGGTAGACGTACGATCGTCTTCGGCGACGGCAATCCCAAGGCGCGCATCCTCTTCGTCGGCGAGGGGCCGGGGGCTGACGAAGACGCCCAGGGCAAGCCGTTTGTGGGACGCGCCGGCAAGCTGCTCGACCGCATAATAGCGGCCATGGGTTTTGAGCGCGGCGACGTCTACATATGCAACGTGGTCAAGTGCCGTCCGCCCAACAACCGCAACCCCGAGCCGGAGGAGATATCAAGCTGCCAACCGTTCCTGTTCGCCCAGATAGAGGCCGTCGACCCGGAGATCGTCATATGCCTGGGGTCGGTGGCTGCCAACACGGTGCTGGGGCTCAAGAAGCGGCAGAGCCTGGCCTCACTTAGACAGAAGGTCTACGTGCTTGGCGGGCGCAAGGTCGTCGTCACCTACCATCCGGCCGCGCTGCTGAGGAACCCGGCGCTTAAAAAGCCCCTCTGGGACGACATGAAACTGGCCCTCGCACAGATAGGGCTCGCCCCGCCCTCGGCCTCGGGCGGCGCCGGCGGCGGCTGATCCGGTCTACTCGTCCGTCCTCCCCCCTTGAGAGGGGAGCCACGGTGTGTACACTTATCCACACTCCGGCAGCGTCACCCCGCACCGAGCCATGCGATACGATCCAAAGCGCATAGAGAAGAAATGGCAGCGGTTCTGGGAGGAGAACGCCGTCTTCAAGACCCCTCCCCGGCCCGGCAGGCCCAAGTTCTACGTCTTGGACATGTTCCCCTACCCCTCGGGCCAGGGCCTCCACGTAGGCCACCCCAAGGGCTACGTGGCAAGCGACATCGTGGCCCGCTACAAGCGCATGAGGGGCTACGACGTGCTCCACCCCATGGGATGGGACGCTTTCGGCCTCCCGGCCGAGCGGCAAGCCATGAGCGAGGGCAAACACCCGGCCGAGATAACCCGGCGCAACATCGACACCTTCCGTCGGCAGCTCAAGATGATAGGGCTCAGCTACGACTGGGACCGTGAGTTCTCCACCACCGACCCCGACTACTACCGCTGGACACAATGGATATTTCTCAAGTTGTTCGAACGCGGTCTCGCCTACCAGGCCGAAGTACCCGTCAACTGGTGTCCCGCCCTCGGCACTGTACTCGCCAACGAGGAGGTCAAGGACGGCGTCTACGTGGAGACGGGCGACCCTGTCGAGAGGCGGCTCATGAAGCAGTGGATGTTGAGGATCACGGCCTACGCCGACCGCCTGCTCGAAGACCTCGACTCGCTGGACTGGCCCGAGAGCGTAAAGGAGATGCAAAGGAACTGGATCGGCCGCTCCGAGGGGGCGCGCGTGGTGTTCGACATCCAGGGGAGCGACGCCAAGCTCGAGGTGTTCACCACGAGGCCCGACACGCTGTTCGGATGCACGTTCTGCGTGCTCGCGCCCGAGCACCCCATGGTGATGGAGCTCACAACCCCGGAGCACCGCGCCGACATGGAGGAGTACGTCGCCCGCTCGAGCCGGAGGCTCGAGCGCGAGCGCATGGCCGAGAGCGAACCCCGCACGGGGGTGTTCACCGGCAGCTACGCCGTCTGCCCCGTAAACGGCCGGCCCGTGCCCGTCTGGGTGGCCGACTACGTGCTGCCCGGCTACGGAACGGGAGCCATCTTCGCCTGTCCCGCACACGACGAGAGGGACTGGGCGTTCGCCCGCAGGTTCGGCCTGCCCGTGGTGGAGGTCGTAAAGGGGGGCGACGTCGAGCGAGGAGCCTACACGGGGGACGGCCCCCACGTGAACTCGGAGTTCCTGGACGGCCTGATGACCGAGGAGGCCAAGCGCAGGATGATCGAGTGGCTCGAAGAACACGGCAAGGGCCGGGCCGAGGTCACCTACAGGCTGCGTGACTGGCTGTTCAGCCGCCAGCGCTACTGGGGCGAGCCCATCCCGGTGCTCCATCTCGAAGACGGCACAACCGTCCCCGTGCCCGAAGAGGACCTGCCCGTAGAGCTGCCCCACCTGGACGACATCACACCCCTGCCCGACGGGAGACCGCCACTTGAGAGGGCCTCCGACTGGGTCCGAACGGTCGACCCGAGGACGGGCAAGCCCGCCAGGCGCGAGACCAACACCATGCCCCAATGGGCTGGCTCGTGCTGGTACTACCTGAGGTTCATCGATCCCCGGAACGACGACGCCCCCTGGGACAGGGGGCTCGAAGAGGCATGGATGCCGGTCGACCTGTACGTGGGCGGCACGGAGCACGCCACGCTCCACCTGCTCTACGCCCGGTTCTGGCACAAGGTGCTATACGACCTGGGGCTCGTCTCTACGCCCGAGCCGTTCAAGAAGCTCTTCAACCAGGGGATGATCCTCGCCCGCAGCTTCAGGGACAAGCGGGGCAGGTACTACTTCCCGCACGAGGTGGAGAAACGGGGCGAGCGGTGGGTGGTGCGCTCGACCGGCGAAGAGGTTGAGTCGCGCATCGAAAAGATGAGCAAGAGCAAGCGCAACGTCGTCACCCCGGACGAGGTCATAGAGCGCTACGGGGCCGACTGCCTGCGTCTCTACGAGATGTTCATAGGCCCGCTCGAGGACGACGCCCTATGGCAGACCGAGAACATAGCGGGCATAAAGAGGTTCCTCGAGAAGGTCTGGAGGCTGCTCTACCGCGACGAGGCCGCCGCCCCCGGCGCGCTTGACGAGGGCCCCCTCCCGACACCCATCGAGCGGCTCTTGCACAAGACCGTAAAGAAGGTGACGCTCGATCTCGAGAACCTGCGCCTCAACACGGCCATAAGCGCACTCATGGTGTTCGTAAACGAAGCCCAGCGCATGGAGAAGCCCCACCGCCGGGTGCTCGAGACCCTCGTCAAACTCCTCTCGCCGTTCGCCCCCCACATAGCCGAGGAGATGTGGCGCGCGCTCGGCCACGAGGACACGATAGCCTACGAGCCCTGGCCCACGTGGGACGAGGATCTCACTCTTGAAGAGACCGTCAAAGTGCCGGTGCAGATAAACGGCAAGCTGCGCCAGGTGATCGAGGTCGAAAGAGGCACGCCCCAGGAGGACGTTGTCGCCAAGGCCAGGGAAGACCCGAAGGTGGCCTCATATCTCGATGGCGCCGAGATAAAGAAGGTCGTATACGTAAAGGACAAGCTCCTTAACTTCGTCATCGCACGCTAGCCCTCTCGAAGGAACGCGATGCCCCCAGTGCCCCGACCGGCGCCGCAGAGTGCGGGTGAAGGAGAGGAGCAGCATCGATGCACGCAAACACCGTCCCGGGCACAGGGATGGGGTGCAGGATCGCGGTGCTGCTCCTGCCAGGATGTCCCCCCGCCTCGACCGCTGGAGCAAATCGCGAGTCTCGACCGCCGAATGCCCTCATTCCTGCCCTCTGCGTGGGAGCGCGGCGGAAAGGGCGCCACGTACGAGGCGCCGTCGAGCGGAATGGAACCCCCTATGCCGTGTGCGTGGTGGGAACGGACACCGCAGCGGGCCGTCTCGTCGGAGGGATGAGGGTCTGTGCCTTGCATCCCAGCACGGGTGGACACAATCTATAACAGAGGAGAGGGCGCCGCAGGGGGGGATCGGCGCGGCATCACCCCCCGCAGCACACGACACAACATGCCGGAGGTGGATATGAGCGACGTCAAAAGGGTGGTGGTCGTAGGCGGCAACGCAGCCGGCCTCTCGGCGGCGAGCTACATAAAGCGTAGGCGGCCCGAGATAGAGACCGTCGTCTTCGAGCGCTCCCGACATGTCTCTTACGCCGCATGCGGCCTGCCTTACTACGTCGAGCGTCTCGTGGCCGCACCCACGGAACTCACGGCGCTCTCGCTCGAGGCGCTGCGCAACGAACGCGGCATAGACGTGCGCATCAACCACGAGGTAGAGTACGTCGATACGCGCACGGGATCGGTACTCGTGCGCGACCTCGCATCGGGCCGGCGGCAGGAGGTGGGCTGGGACAGGCTGGTCCTCTCGACGGGGGCCTCGCCCGTAAGGCCGCCTGTTGCGGGAGTGGAGCTCGAAGGGGTGTTCGTCCTCCACACGCTGGCCGACGGCATCGAACTGGAGCGCTACGTAGAGGACGCGGCCCCGCGCAGAGTGGTCATCGTGGGGGGCGGCTACGTGGGGCTCGAGATGGCCGAGGCATTCGGTGAGCGAGGGCTCGCGGTGACGCTCATACAGCGCGGGGAGCGGGTACTGGGGAACTTCGATCCCGAGTTCTCGGAGAAAGTGCACGAGAAGCTCACCGAGAAGGGTGTGGAACTCGTGCTCGAGGCCGAACTCGACCGCCTCGAGGGGAACGGCCGCGTAAGGGCCGTCGTGGCAGGCGGCCGCAGGTTCGAGGCCGACCTCGTGCTGCTCGCAACCGGTATAAGGCCCAACGCCGAGCTCGCCCGAAGAGCCGGCATCGAGCTCGGTCCCACGGGGGCCATACGGGTCGACCGCAGGATGGAAACGAGTGTCGAGGGGGTCTACGCCTGCGGCGACTGCGCCGAGACGTACCACCGGGTGCTCGAGCGCAACGTGTGGATACCGCTCGGCGACACGGCCAACAAGCAGGGCCGCGTCGCCGGGGCCAACATCGTGGGCGAGAGGCTCGAGTTCCCGGGAGTCGTGGGCACGGCGGCGACGAAGGTGTTCGACCTCGAGCTCGCCCGCACTGGCCTCAGCGAGACCCAGGCCCGAGCCGAGGGGGTGGAGGTCAAGTCCTCGACCGTAAAGGCACTCACCCGCGCCCACTATTACCCGGGCCACAAACCGATCTGGATCAAGCTCGTCGCCGAGAAGAAGACGAACCGCCTCCTTGGGGCGCAGGGCGCAGGGGGAGAAGGTGTGCCCAAGCGCGTGGACGTCCTCGCCACGGCCATCTGGAACGGCATGACGGTCGACGAGGTCGCCTGGCTCGACCTTGCCTACGCCCCGCCGTTCTCCCCCGTCTGGGACCCGGTGCTGGTTGCGGCCCAAGTCGCACGGAAGAAGCCCCGGTAGAGCGAACTCCTTGAAATAACCATCTTTTTTCGTTATAATCAGGGCGTCCACAGAAAAACCTTTTTCTACTCAGAACCTGGGTCCCGCCCGCCGCCGAGGCCGGGCGTGTCCCACAGCTTTGGCCGGCACGGACACGCACATCTGGGCTACGGGAGGTGTGAGAGATGCTGAGTAGGGAAATGGAGCGCCACTTCTCGGCCATCGCCCACAAATACGAATTCCTCAAGACGGCCGACATCGAGCCCATGCTGCTGATAAAGGAAAAGCTCGACCACATGGAGACCATACGGGCGGCCGACGTAGGATGCGGCACGGGCCGCTACGACATAGCGCTCGCCAACGAACTGGGAGACCGCCTCCACCTGGTCTGCATAGACAACAACGAGAACATGCTGCGGGAGCTGAGAAAGAACCTCGTCCAGAACAACGTGACCAACTTCGAGACCCTGTTGGCCTCGGCCACAGACCTCCCCCTCGAGGACGGCTCGCTGGATGCCGTCGTCACTTTCAACGCCGTACACCACTTCGACATACGGGCGTTCCTCGGCGAAGCGGCGCGCGTGCTGCGCCCCGGCGGGCTCCTGTTCATCTACACGCGTCTACGCGAGCAGAACGCACGAAACATCTGGGGCCGCTTCTTCCCGGGCTTTCTCGAGAAGGAAACGCGCCTCTATGAGTTGGACGAGCTGAGACGGGCGTTCGAGGCCACCCCGGCGCTCAGGCTCGAGGCCGTAAAGGAGTTCCGCTACAGCCGCCTAAGCCGCCTCGACGACCTCCTGGAGCAGGCACGCAACCACCACTATTCGACCTTCCACTTCTACGACGAGCGCGAGTTCAAAGAGGCGCTGGAAGGGTTCAAACGGAACATCCTCGAGCGCTTCGACGACCCTGACCATATTGAGTGGGAGGCCGAAAACACCATGCTCATAGCCCGCAGGGTGGGTTGAATCCCTCTCCGCTTCCGCCGCACGGCGACCCCGTCCAACCCACCCACTCGTCACGTCACCCAGGCGGCCGGTGCCCACCGTGGAAGGGGCCGCACCCCTGCGCCCACTCCCACGAAGCAGGGAGCGAGCGCCTTGGCGGAGAGCTGAGAAGACCCGCCACGGAAACGCACGCCTCAGAAGATCGTATAGGCGAGCAGCGTAATCACCACGACACACACTAGGTTCAGCACCAGCCCGACGGCAATCATGGTGCGCTGCTTCACCAGTCCCGTACCGTAGACGATGGCATTGGGAGGGGTGGCGACGGGAAGCATGAATGCGCACGAGGCCGCGACCCCTACGGCAAGGGGGAGCTGCTCGGGGGCGAGCGAGGGCACGGCGGCCCCCAGAGAGAAGAAAACGGGCACCATTACGGCCGCCGTGGCCGTGTTGCTTGCCAGCTCGGTGAGAAAAACCATCAGCGCCACCCCGCCGCCCAACAACAGGAGCGGGCTGTGTCCGCTGAGCAGAGAATGCATACTGCGGGCCAGGAACTCGCTTGCGCCCGTGGCATCGAGCACCACACTCAGCGTCAGTCCGCCTCCGAAAAGTATCAGCACTCCCCAGTCGGCGTAGCCCTCGATCTCCTCCCAGCTCACGCTTCCGGTGGCGACGAGAAGTATGACTGCAAGCAGCGACACCACTGAATCGAAGTGCTTCTCGATACCTAAGAGGGACGAAATCGGTCTGCTCATCAGCCACAGCCCAACCGTAAGAAGGGCGATACCCCCCAACACCACATCCTTACCTCTCCAGCCGGCGGGGGGCTCCTCCTTAGCCTCGGGGGGCGACACCGCCCTTCCCCACGTGGGCCGCAACATCACGTACAACACACCTACCATCAGGGGCAACAGAACCGCTACGTAGGTAACGCCCATCGGGAACCATTGGCTGAAAGAAACACCGACCACAGCGGCCGTGACCGCATTGGGCGGGCTGCCTACGAGCGTACCTATCCCACCTATGTTGGCCGAATAGGCCACGCCGAGAAGCACGAACGCCTTCAGAGCGGAGGAGGCCTCGCGGCCGCCTAGGCTCTCGAGAACACCGAGAGCAAGCGGCAGCATCATCACCGTAGTGGCCGTGTTGCTGACCCACATGCTGATGAATGCGGTGGAAAGAAAGAGCAATCCTATGGAGAGTGCCGGGCTTTGGCGGCCGGCTGCGACGATACGCCTGCCCACACGGACATCCAGCGAATGCTTGTGCAGGGCGGCGGCGAGCGCGTATCCCCCCAGGAAGAGAAAGATCACCGGGTGAGCGAAAGATGAAAGAGCCTCTTTGACACCCAAAACACCCACTAGCACCGCAAGTGCGGGAATGAAAAGGGCAGTGACAGGAAGAGGCAGGGTCTCGGTTATCCACAGTGCTGCCGCCAGGAAAAGAATCGACAGGCCTTTCGCGACATGCGTCGGGACGGGAAGAAAGAAATAGAGCGCGGCCGAACTACCGCAGATGGCAACCAATTTGAGCAGTCGTACATACATGGGCCATCCCGCCCGCCGTGGAAGAGAGAGGCTACTCCAATCGTGAGGCGGCCGAGCCGCTGCGTGCAGGCCGCCCCTACCGCAGGACAACATATAATACCCAACGCGGCTCATGCGGCCGACCGCGGAACGCACCTACCGTAGGTGCGCATCTCGAGTGATACGCCGCTTAGGCGTGGGACGGCGCCGGTGGGGGGCCGGCCGCCTCAAGGAAGCAGGCTGCACGAGGAGGCGCCGGGCGCGGCTCCACCCTGCTTGGAGTACATCTCTATGAAGCACGGGATGACGGTTAAAACACTCGCCGGCAGTCGCCCTGCATCTACACGTCGTTCCCACTCGTGGCGGGCGTGAAGAGGGGACGGTGCAGCACGGTGCTCTCTTCCCAGACCCACTCCCCCTCCACCGCAGCCTCACAGCGGTTTAATCCAGCTACCGATAGACGGCCCCCAGGCACCGGGGCGCCCTCCCAAGCGGGGGGGAGCCGACGACCTCCTTCGCAATGTCCTTGATGAACACGTGCCGAATAGCGGCCTCGGTTCACGCAGCGGGACACTCCCTTCGGCAAGTGCGCGGCGCATCGGTGGTGGTGGGACCTCCGCGGCGGCCGTGCACGTGGAGTAGGCGACTACTTCGAGACGCCATGGCCGGGGAAGCACAAGCTCCACGCCCGCCCCGAGAAAGCAAGAACCCCCGTCCCTTGGCCTCCATCCACTGCATCAAGGGACGGGAAAGGGCTCGCCGCCAAATGAAGCACAGGGCAGCTACATCCGGTATTCCACCGTACCCGTCCCGTAATCGAAAACCACCGTTCCATATGCCTCGGGCCTCACACGTCCCTCGGAAAAGCCCTCTATGGCCGTCATCAGCCTCGACTCTTCCCCCTTAGGGTACGGGGCGTACAAGACCGCTTTGCCGTTGGGTGCCCTTCCCACGTACCACACCAACCGGTCACTCTTCTTCAAACCCACCTCACCCTCGGGCAGAAAGATCAGCATAACTCTCCGCGCATATTCTCTGCTTCCCAGAGATTTCTTTTGTGCAAGCGTGTCGGCCAACACTATGCCCTCGACCTCACGCCACTTACAACGCACCTTATCCGTGGATGAGGCCCACAGCTGGTACTGGTAGGGGACCACCTCGACCCCCTCACGCGTAGCCTCGAAGACAGTCACTCCGCCTTCAGCCCTCAACCGCCGCAGGTAGCGCGGAAGACCCATCAAGCACGCAACACCCAGCAACCACGCTGCGTATGCGAAGTAGTGGAAGACGGAAGGGGCATCGACGAGGTAGAATACGGCTCCCCCTCCCAACGCGGCTGCAGCCGTGGACAGATAGAGCATCACCGACACCGTCGGGGTACGGTAAACCCTCAACCGGTCGTCACTCAGTTCGAGTACATAGAACCTCATTTACGCTACACTCTCACCGTCCGCCTCCTCATCCGCCACGGAATGACGGAAGAGTCGCCGCTCCGAACCTCACTATAGTCAATGTACCCACATTCTGTCCCCCGGTTCACCGCGGAGCCGGTCGGATCGCTACTTTTCGGCTTCCGTCATCATTGCTCTACCCCCAAGGAACCTATGAACGCGCTGAAACGAAGCTCGTCCGGGTGGCCAGCCATACCGAAATTTGCGACCAGGCGGTCCACATCTCCCGGCGAAATGTCTTAGTGCCACGTGAAGTCTACGAGTCGGATGAGGCCCGATTCATATTCCATGGCTCAAACACGGCTCCGATGAAATCGGCCTGAGTGATCTCGTCGCTCCCGGTAAGGGGACTGGGGATAGCCTAATCCCGCAGCAGAATGGTCTTGTCCCCGACGGCGGCCACCTTGAAACCGAAATCCGTCGCCATGGTGGAACGGGGCCGCACTCTGAAATCGTCGTCCAGCGGGTAGCAGGGAAACACCGCTGAATCCAGCTCCGGCACCAGGTCGAGATAGGGGGCCCGCTTGTCGGCGTCTCTCAACGCTGCGTATCGGACGATGCCGGTCGCAACGACGTCCGCCCCCCCAAGAGCCTTGATCTTCGCCTTGCCAACACAGAAAAAGGGCCTCCACCGTGCCCAGTTGACCGCGTCATCACCGAGATACGCATCAATCTCGTTTCCAACATGGATACACTTCAACTTGCCGCTTGCGTTCAAATCGGGCAGCTGCGCGTGTAGGTTGTTGAGCCCCCAGCGCCGCAACAACGGTGTGATCATCATAGGAACGCCCCGCTGGTAGGGCCGGCAAAGACGGCCCAGGCGCATCGATGAGGCGCGACACGAGAGTCTGATCTCCATTTCGAGGCGGGTAGAACGCATTGATGCCCAGGGGGCAGCGGGGCGTCGCAGACTCCGACCCAGGGCTCCGGCAAGGATCGGCCCAAAGACACGCTGACCTCGCCTACACCCATGGCCGTAGCACTATCGTATGCCGCGTCGCAGCTCACCGAAGGGATTTCCTTTACGTCCATACCGAGCATGCGCGACCCCCGTGCATGCGGTGCCAGAGGGTCGCTACCGAAGCCACCGTTTGCACCACCATTGCCTCAAGCGGACACCAGCACCGGCATGAAAGCGAAGAGGGAAGAACTCCCATTCTTCTCTCCACTCCATGCTAGATAGAAGCTCCGGGATAATATAGCGGAAGCAGGAATGGAGGAGAAGACCATACACTTGGCCGATGGTGCCGAATTGCGACCAGTGAGGAGCCTACGCGTACCCAGCCCAGGCCGTACACCCATTTACCACCAAGACCGTCGAGCGGATTCCAGAGCCCCCTACCGCAGCAACCGCACCGAAGCGAAGGCCCCATTCAAAGGACATAAGGGATCTAGGCCATCCCCCTCCTTGGGCTCCCTCTTCTCCTATTCCATGTGGAGCACCGGTCGGAAGCTCCTGCAACTGGGAACCACGCAGAAGCCCAATCCCCGCACAAAGAACCGCACGTCGGACACCAAATGCGAGACGGGAGGCCCACACGTTGACGCAACCCACTGAAATCATTGGCGGGCGATGGGGGATTCGAACCCCCGACCTCTGGCTTCGGAGGCCAGCGCTCTATCCACTGAGCTAATCACCCGCCGGCAAGGACGGCTTGAGTATATTCTAAACAAAAGGCGAGCGAAGTAAACAACGCCCCCGCCGCTCCTCTCCCCCCCGGGGAAAACGCCCCCACCCCCACACGCACGCACCCCAAGCGCGGCCACGCTGCGATCTGTCCGGCGATACGCTCCTCGAAAGGGAAACGAAGCTTACGCCGACCTCTCCACTCCGAGTCCAAGCGCCACCCCGGAGAGACGCACGTGCTTGCAGCCTCCATCGAACCTGTGCATGCGCCCCCACTCCTGCAGTTCCACCTTCCCCCAAGGAATAACCACACGGAACCGAGAAGCATAGACAGCCGGGCTTTCCGGGGGCTCCGTTCGATGTGTCCGCCATATCCACGCCGAACTCCAGCCCACCGCAGGAATCAATCCCCGCCGACGCCCCCCCGCGATTGCGGGAAGGCGAGTCGGGCACGAAGGTGGTACTATAACAACATATGTGTATCGGCCGTGAGCCCTCGTGCCCGCCCCAGGCACGGAAACCGCTCTCGAGGGCACTGCGTCCTATCGTGTATTGCAGCGCACCGTGGCCCGCGGCCGACGACACCCTTCCACCGGAGGACCGAAGCCATGGACGGATACTATGATCCCAAACACCTCAAGGAGTTCGCCCACATCGGAGAGGGCAACACCGAACTAGCTGAGAAGTTCTTCAGCTATTATAAGGCCGTGTTCGAGGAAGGCACACTCTCAACCAGGGAAAAGGCTCTTATCGCCCTGGCAGTGGCGCATGCGGTCCAGTGTCCCTACTGTATAGAGGCCTACACGAGGGAAGCCCTGAAACAAGGGGCCGACCTGGAGCAGATGACCGAGGCCGTCCACGTAGCGACCGCCATAAGGGGGGGCGCCTCGCTCGTGCACGGATTGCAGATGATGGAGCACGCAAGGAAGTCCTCAATGTAGCGTGACACCGCCGCTCCCCCCCTCAGCCCGATTCCCCCCACCTCGGAGGAGACGACAGTGCGATCGGACGCGATAAAGATAGACCTCAGCACCACCGAAGCCGGTCCCAAGGGCACGCGCACGCTCGCCTCCCGTGGGCACGGGCTTGCCGACCCGCGCTCGCAGTTGAGGTTGCTCGAGAACCTGGACATGGGCGGCCTGCCGCTGGGAGGGAATTTCGACGCCCACCTCGCCCGAAGTGGTTGGCACTCCCTGAAGCCGGCCGAGATAGAGATATTCCAGATCAACGTGGGCAAGCTGTGCAACATGACCTGCCGGCACTGTCACGTCGACAGCGGCCCCGACAAGGTCGAGGAGAACATGAGCCGGGCGACCGCGGACGCCTGCCTCAGGGCGCTCGACAGTACCAGTGCCCACACGGTCGATATCACCGGCGGCGCACCCGAACTCAATCCCAACTTCCGTTACCTTGTTGAGCAGTGCATCCGTCGCGGCAAGCACGTGATAGACCGCTGCAACCTCACCATCCTGCTTCTGCCGGCGTTCAGCGATCTGCCGGCCTGGCTTGCCGAGAAGGGGGTGGAAATAGTGTGCTCCCTCCCTCACTTCCGGAAACGCAACACAGACGCCCAGAGGGGTGAGGGTACGTTTGAGAAATCGATCGAGGCCCTGCGCGTGCTCAACGCCCACGGCTACGGCCGCGGCGATCCGAGTAGAAGACTCACCCTCGTCGCCAACCCCGTCGGGGCCTACCTCTCCGGCGATCAGCATTCCATGGAGCGGGAATGGAAGGACCACCTCGGCAAGCGGTACGGTGTGGTGTTCGACAGGCTGATCACCATAAACAACATGCCCATAGCGCGCTTTCTGGAGTGGCTCGTGCGCTCGGGCAACCTCGCCTCCTACATGGAGACACTCGTAACGTCGTTCAACCCAGCCACCGTACCGGCGCTCATGTGCCGCAATACTCTGTCAGTGGGTTGGGACGGCACGCTTTACGACTGCGACTTCAACCAAATGCTGAACCTTCCCCTGAGAACGGCCGACGGCAAAACGATGACGGTATTCGACTTCGACCCCCACGCCCTCGGCGAAAGGACCATCGTTACGGGCAGGCACTGCTTCGGTTGTACGGCCGGCGCCGGAAGCTCGTGCGGCGGAGCACTGGAGGACAAGGGCTGAAGGGCTTCCACCAACAATTCCTCAACCATCCTTCACGGCCGCGCGAATCCCTTCCTACGGATGGAGCGTCTCAATCATCCTATCCGGTAGAGCGTCACCCGTCTCCGGAGCCGATCGTCAAGAGGCGGAAGCAATATGGACATACGCCCCCTACGACCCATCAACTGCATGGTGCTCCTTATGATGGCAGCAGCCGCCTTCCCGCCCGGCCATTCGAGCCGGGCGGGCGAGGAGACGGCCTCGGAGAAAGGCTCGATGAGGCACTGAGCAGGCTGGACGCAGTCGAGAAGGAGAACGCGAGACTTTGAAGGGAAATCGATCCGTTGCATGATACAGTCGACACATTCCGGGACAGACGCAACGCACCGCCCGGTCCGGCAACGGAACCACTCCCCAAGGGTGACGGCGTCCCGTCTGACACACGCTCCGAGTCGCCTTCACCCATCGTGCGTGCAGAAAACGCCACCCGCAACGGCGTGGATCCGTCATACGGGCTTCATCCGGACGGAGGCGGCTTCTTCATCAAGGGCGACGGTTACGAGCTCCGCCTGCCGGGCCACGTCCAGGCGTCGGCCACCGTATTCGACCGGGAGCCGGGGACGACAAACGTGGGCGACTCCGACTGCGCTCTCGTCGAGGCCCGGCTCAGTTGGCACGTCATGGAAGACCTCTTCCAGATACGCCCGGGCAAGTTCACCGGCCGGTTGAGCCGCAAGAACGCAGGGAGCTCGCACGACAAAAACACGCTGGAGCGGCAGATGGTGCTCAACTCCGTGTTCCCGCTGCCGCCTCTCGACGTCCAGTTCGGCTCCATGGAACACGGGGCGTTGCCCCTTCGGATCGGCCTCCACTATTGCCTGGAACTCTACAACGGCAAGTCGAACGACGACCTCCCGGACGACAACTCCAACAAGGAACAACTGTTAAAGCACCTCTCCTCTTCACGCCACGACCTCACTCTCGGGCTGGGTCTCGACTGGTACAGGAAGCGTAAACAAGCACCCGGTTTAGTCGAGCTGGGTCTCAACCAGTACGCAACCGTTCCCGGGGAAGGGGGCCACGTGGGAATCGAAGGGGACCTCTACCGGCACGATGGACCCTGGAGCGTAAAAAGCGAGTGGCTGTCCTTCCGGTTCCCATCCCCGGCCGTGGCCGGCGTGGCGCTGGCGGGAGGATTCGTCGAGGAAGCGTATTTCCTCCGGGGCGACGCCTCCGGAGGACTGCAGTCGCCCGGAGGTGCCGAGCTCGCCCACCTTGGCGCCGATACGCTCCGGGCATACACCGAGGCGCTCAACCGGTCCCTAAACCCAAACGTGAGGCTCCAGGCGGACGCCATACTCCACTACTGCGACGGGCCCCCCTCACCATCAGGGGATTCAACGGCTCCAGGATCGTACCGATATTGCTCACGGAACCGCAGCACAGGTCCTGAAACCGCACCAGCAGCGGGTTCGCTTGTAAGAGACGAGGTGCAAGAGCGATGAATGCGTCTCACCTTACACTTTGGCTGGTCATGGCCGCCTACGCGCTGGCCGTCCTCATGACCACTCCAAAGCGGGTGACGCCGGAGCAGTACTTCGAGGGAAGCTCCAAGGAGGGCAAGGAACCCGGACTCGCACTACTGGTGGCCAGTGCGGCCGTAACGTGGATATTCGCGAAATCTATCGCCAACTCGGCATTCCTCTCCAAGGAGTACGGAATCTACGGCGCCCTAGGTTATGCCGCCTACTACCTGAGCTTCGCCACCGCCGCCGCGGCCATATACTTCATAAGGACCCGCGGCGGTCATCCGTCACTGGGGGCGTTTCTCGCCCACAAGTACGGACCTCTGAGCGCCAAGATCTTCCTCCTCGCCGTCGCCATAAGGATCGTCAACGAGGTGTGGTCCAACACCAAGGTCACCTCCCTCTACTTCGGGGCCGAGGGAAGCGGCGGATACTGGACGGCCGCCCTCCTGTTCACGGCGTTCACGCTCTACTACAGCCTGCGCGGCGGCCTGAGAAGCAGCCTGCTGACGGACGCCCTGCAGATGGCGGCGGCCGCGGCGCTGCTTGTATTCCTCCTCTACTTGGTGGGGCCGCCTCTCGTCGCAAAGGGCCTCCCAAAGATCGACGCTGAGACGCGGCTTTCGGGGCTTACGTTCATGGCCCTGGCCTTGACGCAGATCCTCAGCTACCCCTTCCACGACCCCGTGCTCACCGACAGGGCGTTCATCACCGAGCCGCGAAAGATGGTCAAGGGGTTCCTGCTCGCGGGGCTCTTGAGCGGAGGATTCATTCTTCTCTTCGGCATAGTGGGCCTCTACGCCCGCACGCGGGGCATCGGCGGCGATCCGGCCGTTTCGGTCCCGGCCGCACTCGGGCTTACGGCGCTGCTCGTCGTAAACGTCATAATGCTCTCGAGCGCGGGCTCCACGCTCGATTCCACATTCTCGAGCACCGCAAAGCTGGTGGCCCGTGACTGGCGTAGGGCCGACTCTCCTCCCCGCAGAGGCGACGTCGCCTGGGGCAAGTGGGCGATGGCGGCCGTTGCACTCCTAGGCAACCTGCCGTTGCTGGGCATCTACCTGGGCGACAAGGTGGGACCGGCCATCATCTCGGCAACCACCATAAGCGGTACCATGGTCATGGGGCTGGCTCCCATATTTCTACTCTCCTTCATCAAGAGGGCCGGGAGATGGAGCTTCCACCTGGCGTTCTGGCCCGGACTCATGTTGGGGGTGCTTCTAGCGGCGGGAAACGTGATAGGGAAACCACTCATTCCGGCTTCGCTCAGTCTCGGCAAGGGCCGCTACGCCCTCGACCTCGGCGTCAACCTATACGGCCTAGCGCTCTGCACGGCCGGATACCTGGCGGGAGCGGTGGTAGGACCGTCCCAGAAGAATCAGCTGCAGGAGGCGACCCATGATTGAGTCATTCACCATTGACCGTCCGACTCGCATAGCGCTCATGGGAGGGGCCTACGGCAACGTGCCAGCACTCGAAGCGGCCGTCGCCGACGCAAAGCTGAAAGGGTGCTCCGTCATGGTGTTCCTAGGAGACGCGATCGGATTTTGCGGCCACAGCGACGAGGTGCTCGAGAGGGTATGGGCTTACTTCGACGTCTTCATAGCCGGCAACCTCGAGCTCCAGGCGGCCGCGGGCATGGAGACTTGCGGATGCGGCTACGCCGCCGAGCAGGACGAACGGATGGGCCGCCTGGCGATGGCCCATGCACTGCGCAGCCTGAGCGAGCCCATGAGAAAAAGGCTCTCGGGCCTTGCGGACAAGGGGATTCTCAGGGTTGGAGAAGAAAAGATTGTCCTATGTCACGGAAGCCCCGAGCGGATAAACGAATTCCTCTACGAATCGGAGCTTGAGATGGAACGCCTGCAGGGGTGGCTCCACCGCTACGACGCACGTGGACTCGCCTGCACCCATACGGGGCTTCCATGGGTGGTGTTCACGGAGGCGGGCGCGGCCTTCGCCGTAAACTGCGGAGCAGTCGGACTGCCCGATGACGACGGCGATCCGGCCGTGCACTACGCGCTGGTCGCCTTCGATAAGGAAGAGCCGAAGGTCTCGATCGAACGCGTGGTGTACGACGTCGACTCATGGGCCCGCAGGCTCGAAGCGGAACGCATGGAGACCGCCTTCGTAGAATCGCTGCGCTCGGGGTGGTGTAGTTGCGGACTGGCCAGCCTGCCGCCCCGGGAGAGAGAGCACGCTGAGCGCAGGAGGGGGCGCATTCCGCGCCGAGAAGCACAGTAGCCACATACGCGCAAGCTCCGACACGCACTTACCCCACGCCGCGGGCGGCGTTTATCCCAACCAGACACCACCGTCCAGCCCTGTCGTATCCCCTCGCGGCCGGCATCCCCCCGCCCTCCGGGCGCCGTACCCACGGCCGGATCACAAACGACCGTAGGCACAGGAGGCAGATGAGCACCCACCCCAGAGGTCGCTTCATACGCCTATTGGACACTAAAGCTACGCCTTGCGTGCTCGCCGCGCCATCCACCTTGGGGGACGCCCCCGTATTAGCCCCGAACTTCCCTCTGGAATGCAATTTGACATTAATGACATACGAGGCTCCGGCCATGCCTGGTGTGAATGCCAAGGGAGGATGGATAGGCCACCTCTCCCCTCGGCCATGGAAACCACGCCTCGGTCCCACTACCCGCCTCCACACCGCGGGGCGTGCAGACCGCCGAGCACCTCCGGCCCGGCTTACGGCAGGATATGGCGCCGCGCGACACACAACGACGGAGAGCCCTGCGCATCTTGCGGCGCGCCAAAGGTCCGCACAGGAAAGCGCAGGAATGTATAATGTTTGTATTTGGGTCGTGTACAAGCAGGGTTCTACGGCAATGCTCTATCACAGAGGAGAAAAGAGCGTCGTTACACCATTCGGCACACATCGCCCCTCTTCCACAGGGCACGCAACGCCGACTCCATGGCTCAAAAAAGTGTTCGCCCTCTTGGCCGCAGGTATACTAACGCTTAGTGTGGCGGCCGCACGGGTTGCGGCTGCGGGACGAGAGGGGATGACTAACACCGCTTCACACCACGAGAACCGGCTCAAGTACGAGAAGAGTCCCTACCTTCTCCAGCACAAGGACAATCCAGTCGACTGGTACCCCTGGGGGGAAGAGGCGTTCGAGAAGGCGCGAAAGGAAGACAAGCCCATCTTCCTTTCCATAGGCTATTCCACCTGCCACTGGTGCCACGTCATGGAGAAGGAGTCGTTCGAAGACCCCGAGGTGGCCAAGCTCATGAACGAGACCTTCGTCTCGATAAAGGTGGACCGCGAGGAGAGGCCCGATATCGACCACGTCTACATGACCGTGTGCCAGATGATATCGGGCAACTGCGGCTGGCCCCTCACCATACTGATGACCCCTGACAAAAAGCCGTTCTTCGCCGGCACGTACTTCCCCAAGCACACGCGTTTCGGAAGGATAGGTATGATGGAGCTCATACCCCGTGTCCGCGACATGTGGCGGAACCGCAGAGACGAGCTTGAGGAGTCGGCTCAGAAGATAGCCTCGGCCCTCACCGAAGTGACCGCCGCCAGCGGAGGGGACGAGACGCTCGATAAGGACACGTTGGCCACTGCCTACGAACAGCTACGCAGCAACTACGACCCCCGCAACGGTGGCTTCGGCAAAGCCCCCAAGTTCCCCACCCCCCACAACCTCCTCTTCCTGCTCCGCTACTGGAAGAGGACGGGCGACGGCAAGGCCCTCGAGATGGTGGAGACCACACTCGACCACATGAGGCGCGGCGGCATATACGACCACGTGGGATTCGGCTTCCACCGCTACTCGACCGACCCCGGCTGGCTGGTGCCCCACTTCGAGAAGATGCTCTACGACCAGGCGCTTCTGGCCATCGCCTACACGGAGGCCTACCTTGCCACCGGCAACACCTCTTACAAGCGCACTGCCCGCGAGGTGCTCGACTACGTGCTCCGCGACATGACTTCTGCGGAGGGAGGATTCTACTCGGCCGAAGACGCGGACAGCGAAGGAGAAGAAGGGAAGTTTTACGTCTGGACACAGCGCGAGCTCGAAGAGGCGCTGGGCAAGGACGACGCCGCCTTCGCTTCGACCGTGTTCGGCACCGGCAAGGAGGGCAACTTCACCGACCACGCAACGGGCAAGACGGGACTGAACGTGCTGCATCTCACCTCCCCACCGGAAGAGCTCGCCCGCCGGCTCGGCATGGACCCGGACGATTTCGACGAAAGACTGGAGGCGGTGCGACGCAGGCTTTTCGAGGCCCGCCAGAAGAGGGTCCGCCCGCTCAAGGACGACAAGATACTCACCGACTGGAACGGCCTCATGATATCGGCCCTCGCCGTGTACTACCAGGCCACCGAAGAGAAGCCCTACCTTGAGGCCGCCCGAAAGAGCGCAGCCTTTATATTGGACAAGATGGTCGACCCGGAGGGGCGCCTGCTGCACCGCTACCGCGGCGGCGAGGCTGGGATAGAGGCCAAGGCAACCGACTACGCATTCTTCATCATGGGGCTCATAGACCTCTACGAGGCATCGCTCGACATCTCCTACCTCAAGCACGCACTCCAGCTCAATGAGCAGTTCGTGAGGTACTTTTGGGACGATGAGGAAGGCGGTTTCTTCTACACCCCGTCCTACGGCGAGAAACTCCTCGTCCGGCCCAAGGAGGTGTACGACGGCGCCCTGCCCTCGGCCAACTCCGTGGCCCTCTACAACCTGCTCAGGCTCGAGCGCCTGACGGCCGACCCGAGGCTCGGCGATCTGGCGTCCCGCCTGACGGCGGCCTTCTCGGGCGTCGTGGGGCGCTACCCTGCCGGACACACCCAATTCCTAGTCGGGCTCGACTTCGCTATCGGCCCGTCCTACGAGGTCGTCGTCACGGGCCGAGCCGGAGCCGATGACACGCGGGCGATGTTGCGCGCCTTGAGAAGCCTCTTCGTCCCCAACATGGTGCTCGTATTCAAGCCCGACGGCGAGGGAGGCAACGAGGTCTCGGAGGTGGCGAAGTTCACCGCGACCCATCAGACGCTGGACGGCAAGGCCACGGCCTATGTGTGCAGGAACTTCGTCTGCAAGCTTCCTACGACTGACCCCGAGGTGATGCTGGAAGCCCTGCGACAGCAGGGCTGACACCGTACCGATGCGCAGACGGTGCCGCCGCAGGCGTGCTCGCTCAGCCCTTCTACTATGGTCACGACCAGCGGGGACCAAAAATTGTCCCCCACCTCTTGAATTTGGCGGCTCCGGTTCTATAATCTCGTGTGTCGGGACGACGGCCACGCCGTAGTACACCCTTTTCCACCCGTCTTGTCAAGGAGGATCGTTTCCATGTATACGAGGTTCAGGAAAGAGATCAGGGACCTGGTCGACATGCTTGAGCGCCCGGAGGAAGCGGCCTACGTAGGGGACGACTACGACGAGATCGCAGCCGACCTCGACGAGATCGAAGCCGACCACTATTCGACCGAAGAGATCCCCGAAGAGTAAGCTCCGCCGGGACCGCGTCGGCGCGGCCGGCCCGCACGCCCCAAGTGAGCCCCATGCGGCACCCGCGGCCGCAGTGTCGCACCGCCGGCTGAGGCCGCACCTCTCCGACATCCACCACCAGCCGATAGCCCACATCCCTATCCCCATCACTCCACCCCGATTGGAAGCCACCCCAAAGGACGCAAGTGAGGAGTGAGCGGGCCTGATGAGGCGGCCGTCGTGCACGGAGAGGCGCTGCGGGCTCCCTGCGAGCACGAGAACGCTTGGCGCCGGAAGGCGGTAGCGTCTTCATAGGGCCCGCGCGAGAGCTCCCGTCGGCCGCATGTACCCCCTACTCCTATCAACAGGGCGAGTCCCGGGGCTGCACACGACAACTGAGCCCCCGGCACGGCACACCGGCTGCACGGTGCGTACGCACGAGCGGCACCAGAGCCGAAGCGGGAGTAGTGACGCCACGGGCAAGAGCACACGGCCGACCCCCTGCCAGCCGCCGCATCCAGGTAGCAGACCCGACTCCCATAGTGTGAAGAGATGGCCCGCACCGCTCCCAGGGCGCCGCCCAACACCAGGCGCCCGCACCCAGGGAGCGCCGCCCGAGCAGCCCAAATCGCAGCCCGAGACGAAGCATTGACGGGGTGTGAAACGGGGGTGGCCCCCACGCCGCCCCCTCCGAGGGAGAGAGGGCTTTCAAGCCTACGGCACCGCCCGATCTATTGATGACAACAACGTCGGTTTTCCGGGAAACGGAGGCGTCTAGTCGGCGGCGCCTCTCTTGCCGGCTCGGTTGACCCTTCTCCTGCCAAGGTAGGCCATGAGCACGGACAGGGCGGCGGGGGTGATACCCGATATCCTGCTCGCCTGTCCCAGCGAGCGTGGCCTTACGCGGGAGAGCTTCTGTACGACCTCGCGCGAGAGGCCGGGGAGCCCCTCGTAGGAGAAGTCCTCGGGAATGCGCATGTTCTCCATCCGCTTGAACTTCTCGAGCTGCTCCCGCTGTCTTGCCACGTAGCCCGCGTACTTGACCTCCATCTCGATGAGACTCGCCACGCGCCTGCACTCGGGCCTTACGCTGTGGCCGGCAAGGCTCAGAACCTGCTCGTAGCCGAGTCCGGGCCGCCTGAGCAGCTCCTTGAGCGTATAGGGCCTCCTTATGGGCTGGGCACCGTATGCGCGCAGCATCTCGTTGACCCGCTCGGAGGGCGAGACCCTTGTCTTTTCCAACCGTTCCATCTCCTCCCGCACGAGGCGGCGTCGCGTGAGGTAGCGCTCGTACTCCCTATCGCCCACGAGCCCCACCGCCCTTCCCTTCTCCGTAAGGCGTAGATCCGCGTTGTCCTCGCGCAACACCAGCCTGTACTCGGCCCTCGAGGTGAACATACGGTACGGCTCGTCCACCCCCTTGGTGATGAGGTCGTCGATCAGTATCCCTATGTAGGCCTCCGAGCGGTCAAGCACCAGCGGCTTGTCACCCCGCACCCGGAGTGCGGCGTTCACTCCGGCCACGAGACCCTGGGCGGCGGCCTCTTCGTAGCCCGTCGTCCCGTTTATCTGGCCCGCGAAATAGAGGTTGTCGAACAGCTTCGTCTCGAGGGTGGGCTTGAGCTGGATGGGGTCCGAGTAGTCGTACTCGATGGCGTAGCCGGGACGCACTATCTCGGCCCTCTCGAGGCCCCGTATGGTGCGGACGAACTCGGACTGTACGGTCAGCGGCAGGCTGGTGGAGATGCCGTTGGGGTAGACCTCGTAGGTGCCGAGGCCCTCGGGCTCGAGGAATATCTGGTGGCGCTCCTTGTCGGGGAACTTGACCACCTTGTCCTCGATCGAGGGGCAGTAGCGCGGCCCCACCACCTTGATGACCCCAGAGAACAAGGGCGACTTGTCGAGGTTGCGCCTTATGAGGTCGTGGGTGTCGGGGTTGGTCCAGGTGATGTGGCAGGGGAGCTGCTCGTTCACGATACGGTCGTTCGAGGCCGAAAACGGCGTGGGGTCTTCGTCACCCCACTGCTCCTCGCACACGCTCCAATCTATGGTCCTTCCGTCCAGCCGGGGCGGGGTGCCCGTCTTGAGCCTGCCCACCGTAAACCCCATCAGGCGCCACGCCTCCGAAATGCCCACCGCCGGCGCCTCGCCGGCGCGGCCGGCCGGCACGCGTGTGGCGCCGATGTGTATGAGGCCGTTTGGAAATGTGCCCGGCGTCACTACGACGGCGTCTGCGTAGAAGGTCTCGCCCATCGCCGTGCGCACCCCCACGACGGCCCCGCCCTCGGTCACGAACCCCTCGACCATGCGCTGCTTGAGGTCGAGATGGGGCTCGGCCTCTAGCACCCGCCTCATGTAGCGGCGATACAGCCACCGGTCGGCCTGGACACGCGTGGCCTGTACGGCCGGCCCCTTTCGGGTATTGAGCCTTCGGTACTGGATGGCCGCGAAATCGGCCGCACGCGCCATCTCTCCACCCAGAGCGTCGATCTCCTTTACAAGGTGGCCCTTTCCCACGCCCCCTATGGACGGGTTGCACGACATGAGCCCTATGGTGTCGAGGTTGGCCGTCACGACGAGCGTGCGCACGCCCATGCGGGCCGCGGCGAGCGCAGCCTCGCAGCCGGCGTGTCCCGCTCCGACCACTATCACTCCGTAGCGCTTGGTCGAACCCATTGCAATGCCCACCCGTTCCACCTCCTGCTCTCGACCGGCCCTGCACGGCAGGACGCCTATAATTCTAAAGGGACGGCCGCGGCGGCGTCAAACCCGGCGAGTGCGGGCGGCCGGGTGCACCCGCTCCACCACGGGCAACGCGGGTAGTTGGAACGCACCTCTCACAAGCGTTAAGGACTGGGGTAGGAAGCCGCACCTCCCCACCGCGTGCACCTAAGAGGCCCCCGCTCAAGCCCCTCAAGTCCCCTCTTCACCATACACTGCCGCCCGCCTGAGAAGAGACGCGCGCGACGTTCCGCCCCGCCACCTCGCCCGCGACCCATCCATCCACGCGCGGAACCGCCTTGTAACAGGCCCCTACACCGGTGTGGCCGGCAACACCACCGGCCGGCCCCCACGTAGGGGGCGGAGGGGAGACCGTCCGGGGCGGCGGCAGGACGGTCGCTCCTCACCACAACACAACCGCGCCCCTGCGCCCACGGCGCGCGGGGTTGCAATCCGGTAAAACGCAACTATCATTAATTACTACGCCTCGCCCACTACGGCACGAGGCGCCCACCCCGTCGGTCAGGGTGTTGAGGCCATGGTCGAAATGGTAAGGAACCTGCGTATAGCTCTCGCACAGATCGACACCTGGGTGGGCGACTTCGAGAGAAACACGGCCAAGGTCATCCACTACATCGAGGAGGCACGCCGCCGGCAGGCCGACATCGTGTGCTTCCCGGAGATGGCACTCACCGGCTACCCGGCCGAGGACCTCCTGCTCAAGCCGAGCTTCATAAGCGACAACCTCAAGGCGCTCGAGGCGGTGGTCGAGGCCTCCAGATCGATAATCGTCATCGTAGGCTTCGTCGACCGTGACGAGGACATATACAACGCCGCAGCCCTTATACACGACGGCAAGCTGGTCGACGTCTACCACAAGCACTACCTGCCCAACTACGGAGTCTTCGACGAGAACCGCTACTTCCAGTCCGGCTCGTCGGCCGGCGTCTACAAGCTAGGTGACTTCGTCTTCGGCGTCAACATCTGCGAAGACATCTGGTACCCGGGCGACCCCACGCGCAGCCAAGCCGTCCTCGGCAACGCCCAGGTCATATTCAACATCTCCGCATCGCCCTACCACATGTCGAAGGCCGCATCACGCGAGAGGATGCTCGCCACCAGGGCCGTCGACTACTCCTGCATCGTCGCATTCACCAACCTCGTCGGAGGCCAGGACGAGCTCGTGTTCGACGGCAACAGCGTCGTCATCGACGAGAGGGGTAACGTAGTGGCGCGCGCCCCTTGTTTCGAGGAAAAACTCCTGGTGGCCGACGTCTACCCGCTGCGGGTGTTCCGCTCCCGCCTCCACGACCCACGCCTCAGGAAGGAGAAGCACATCCTCATCGACGGCGTCCAGCGGCCGCCCACCACGCCACTAAAGCTTCTGGACGGCAGGGCCAAGTCGCCCTCACCCTCGCTGCCGGGCGAGATCAACGAGTTCCCCTCCTTGGAAGAGGAGGTCTGGAGGGCCCTTGTCACCGGGACGCGCGACTACGTGACGAAGAACGGCTTCGAGAAGGTGGTGATCGGCATAAGCGGCGGCATAGACTCGGCGCTCGTGGCCGCCATAGCGGCCGAGGCGCTCGGCAACGACAACGTCGTGGGGCTCAGCATGCCGTCGCGCTACAGCTCGATGGGAAGTGTCGAGGACGCCGAGAAGCTGTGCTCGAACCTCGGCATAGAGCTGATAAAGATATCGATCGAGAAGGCGTTCAAGGCATACCTAGACACACTCGCCCCCCACTTCGTTGGCACCCGGGAAGACGTGACGGAGGAGAACCTACAGGCCCGCATACGGGGCAACCTGCTTATGGCTCTCTCGAACAAGTTCGGCTGGTTGGTGCTTACGACTGCCAACAAGAGCGAGACCAGCGTGGGCTACACCACCCTCTACGGTGATATGGCGGGGGGGTTCGCCGTAATAAAAGACGTGCCGAAGACGCTCGTCTACAGGCTTGCCCGCCACTACAACGCCAGGCACGGCCGCGACGTAATCCCAGAGTCCATCCTTACCAAGCCCCCCTCGCCCGAGCTCAAGCCCGACCAGAAGGACAGCGACACGCTGCCCCCCTATGAGGTGCTCGACCCGCTTCTTAAAGCCTACGTCGAAGACGACCTCAGCCGCGAGGACATCGTCTATATGGGCTACGAGCCGGAGCTCGTAGACCGTGTCATACGGATGGTCGAGACCAACGAGTACAAGCGCCGCCAGGCCCCGCCAGGCATAAAGATCACCACCCGAGCGTTCGGCAAGGACCGCCGCTTCCCCATCACCAACCGTTACAGGCGCTGACAAAAAACTTGATGGCGCCGTCCGACCATAGTATAATGATGTTGCCTTCCCTTGGCCGCTGCTCCGCCCCGTCCACTTGCGCTACAGTACTTTAGCCCGACCACCTGAGACGAGAGGGTTAGAATCGCTATCCAACGCTGAGGGTTGTAGTTATGAGAGAGTTTTTGTTCGACGCCACACCACCCCTATACGACCCGGCATACGATCAGGACTCCTGCGGTGTCGGGTTCATTGCGGACATAGAGGGCCGCAAGAGCCACCGAATCGTCGAGACAGCACTCGAGGCGGTCACCAACCTCACACACCGCGGCGCGATAGACGCCGACGCCAAGACAGGCGACGGTGCCGGTGTATTGACCCAGATACCCCGCAAGCTGTTCAAGAGAGAACTGCAGAACATGGGTTGCAAGGACGCCGACGTGGACGACCTCGCCGTGGGAATGATATTCCTGCCGTCCAAGGACCCGCTGGCCAAGGAGCGGTGCAAGACCATCGTGGAAGAGGTCATAGCGGGCTTCGACCTCAAGTTCTACGGCTGGCGCAAGGTGCCCATCGACCCCTCTGTCCTGGGCGAGAAGGCGCTCGAGACGCTGCCCGCCATATACCAGGTGCTCGTGGGAAGCAACGGCCGAGCGAAGGGGGACGAATACGAGCGCACGCTCTACCTTGCGCGAAAGAAGATCGAGCGCCACGTGCTGCGCCATGACATAAAGGAGTTCTACATACCGTCTTTCTCGCACAGGACGATCGTGTACAAGGGGTTGCTGGTCGCTCCCCAGCTGAGGAAATTCTACCTCGACCTCAAGAACCCGGACTTCGAGACCAGCCTCGCCGTCTTACACCAGCGCTACAGCACCAACACGTTCCCGAGCTGGTACCTGGCCCAGCCGTTCCGGATGCTGGCCCACAACGGCGAGATAAACACCCTTTGCGGCAACGTCAACTGGACCCGCGCCCGTGAGCGCGCGCTGTCCTCCTTCGTATGGGGCGACGACATCCGCAAGCTGCTGCCCATCATCCAGGAGGGCGGAAGCGACTCGGCCAACCTGGACAACGTGCTCGAGCTCATCACGCTCTCCGGCCGCGACGTGCGCCATGCGCTGATGATGCTCATACCCGAGGCCTACGAGAACATCGAGCTGTTCGACCCCCAGCTGCGCGGGTTCTACGAGTTCCACAGCTGCATCTCCGAGCCCTGGGGCGGGCCGGCCTCGATCGCCTTCACCGACGGCGTAATCGTCGGGGCCACGCTCGACAGGAACGGCCTCAGGCCGGCGCGCTACATCGTAACCAGCGACGGCCTCGTCATCATGGGCTCAGAGGTCGGGATGGTCTCCATCGACGAGTCCTCCGTCGTCGAGAAGGGGCGGCTGGGGCCGGGGATGATGATAGCCGTAGACACGGCCCGCAAGAAGCTTCTCCACAACGACGACATAAAGTCCTACTTCGCCACCTTGCGCCCTTACCGCAAGTGGGTGGCCGAGAACGTCATCGACGCCGCCGACCGCGGCGTGACCCCCCGGTGGAGCGATGTCGGCACGATGGACGACGAGACGCTGATCGAGCAACAGAGGGCGTTCGGCTACACGCTGGAAGACATCGAGCGCATCCTGGAGCCCATGTCGGCCACGGCCAAGGAGCCGGTGGGCTCGATGGGCGACGACACGCCGCTCTCGGTGCTCTCGCCCAAGCCGAGGCTGCTCTACACCTATTTCAAGCAGCGGTTCGCCCAGGTGACCAACCCTCCGATCGATTCGTTGAGGGAGAAGATCGTCATGTCGCTCACCACCATGCTGGGCGAGAGGAAGTCCATACTCGAAGAGTCCCCCGAGCACGCACGCCTCATACGGTTCCGCAGCCCCATCCTAAGCAACGAAGAGCTCCAGTGGCTGAGGAGCCAGGACATCCCGGGCTTCAAGACCAAGGAACTCAAGATGCTGTTCAACGTCAAGGGGGGCGAGGAGGCCATGGAGAGAGCGCTGCGCTCGCTCTGCCACGCGGCGGCCAAGGCGGCCGACAGGGGATGCACCATACTTATCCTCACCGACAGGGGCGTGGGGCCCGAGAGCGCCAACATACCCGCGCTGCTGGCCGTAAGCGCCGTACACCACCACCTCATACGCGAGGGCAAACGCAAGAAGGTGAGCATAGTGGTTGAGACGGGCGAGGCCCGCGAAGACCACCACATGGCCTGCCTCATAGGCTATGGTGCGAGCTGTATCAATCCGTATCTCGCCTTCGAGACGGTGGCTCAGATCGCCAAGAAGACCGAGGGCACAACTGTGGTGAAGGCGCTCGAGAACTACAAGGCCGCGGCCGAGAAGGGGCTGCTCAAGATAATGGCCAAGATGGGCATCACCACGGTGGCGAGCTACCGCGGGGCACAGATATTCGAGGCCGTGGGCATCGATAAGAAGCTCATAGACCGCTACTTCACCGGCACGGAGTCGCGCATCGGCGGTGTGGGCCTGCGCGAGATAGCGCGCGACGTGTTGCGTTTCCACAGGTCGGCCTTCGAGGAGAAGGAACTCTCGCTCCAGGAAGAGGGGTTCTACAGGTTCCGCAAGCGAGGTGAGTACCACGGCTTCAACCCCGACGTGTTCCGCGCGCTCCACAAGGTGGCACGTACAGGCACGATGGAGGACTATCGGAAGTTCGAGGAGGCCGTGCACTCAACGCCTCCCATAAGCCTCCGTGACCTGCTCGAGTTCAAGCCGCGCAACCCCATTCCCATCGAGGAGGTCGAACCGGTCGAATCGATCGTCAAGCGATTCTGCACGCCGGGCATGTCCTACGGGGCGCTCAGCCGCGAGGTGCACGAGACGCTCGCCATCGCGATGAATCGGATGGGGGCCAAGGCGTGCAGCGGCGAGGGCGGCGAATCGCGCCACCGCTTCCACAGGCGGCCAAACGGCGACTGGCCGAACAGCCAGATAAAGCAGGTCGCCTCGGGCAGGTTCGGCGTCACCCCCGAGTATCTGGCCTCGTGCAAGGAGATAGAGATCAAGATGGCCCAGGGGGCCAAGCCCGGAGAGGGCGGACAGCTGCCCGGCAAGAAGGTGACACCCGAGATAGCCGAGGTGAGGCACTCGATGCCGGGCGTCACGTTGATATCGCCCCCGCCCCACCACGACATCTACAGCATCGAGGACCTGGCCCAGCTGATCTACGACCTCAAGCACGCAAACGTGAGAGCCAAGGTAGCCGTCAAGCTCGTGGCAGAAGCAGGCGTAGGCACGGTGGCCGCAGGAGTCACCAAGGGTTATGCCGACGTCGTACACATAAGCGGCCACGAGGGCGGGACGGGCGCTTCGCCGCTCGGCTCGATGAAGCACGCGGGCGTCCCCTGGGAACTGGGGCTCGCTGAGACTCACCAAGTGCTCGTCCACAACGACCTCCGCGGCCGTGTGGTGCTGCGCGTGGACGGCGGACTCAAGACCGCCCGCGACGTCGTTGTGGCCGCCATGCTCGGGGCCGAAGAGTTCGGCTTCGGCACGGCCGCGCTCATCGCCGCAGGCTGCGTCATGGCGCGCCAGTGCCATCTCAACACATGCCCCGTGGGCGTGGCCACCCAGGATCCCGAACGCAGGGCCCGCTTCAAGGGTAAGCCCGAGCACGTGGTCAACTACTTCATGGCCGTCGCCAGGGGGGTGCGGGAGATCCTCGCCTCGCTGGGGTTCCGCAGGCTCGACGACATAATAGGGCGCCCCACCCTGCTCCGGGTGCGCCGCGACCTGGAGCTTCCCAAGACGGCCAACCTTGACCTCAAGCCCATACTGACCGACCCCGATCCGCTGGAGAAGAGGCCGCGGTTCCACATAATGGAGCGCAACGACCGTCACGACGCCCCGCTTGACAACCTCATTCTTCAAGAATGTATGGACGCCATAGCGGGTGCCGAGTCGGTGACGCTCAGCTACGAGATAAAGAATATCCACCGTACCGTTGGAGCGATGGTGGCCGGTGAGATCGCCTACCGCTACGGCGACCGAGGGCTGCCGGGCAACACGATCGAGATCAGGTTCCGCGGCTCGGCCGGCCAGAGCTTCGGTGCCTACTGCCTCGGCGGCATGCGGCTCATACTGGAGGGCGAGGCCAACGACTACGTCGGCAAGAGCATGCACGGCGGCGAGATAGTGATAAAGCCTCCCGCCGAGGCGCGTTTTCCCACGGACAGGAACGTTATCGTGGGCAACACGGTCATGTACGGTGCCACGGGCGGCTACCTGTTCGCGGCCGGCCTGGCTGGCGAGAGGTTCTGCGTGCGCAACAGCGGCGGCACGGCCGTAGTCGAGGGCCTGGGCGACCATGGGTGCGAGTACATGACCGGCGGCACCGTCGTGGTGATAGGGCCCACGGGCAAGAACTTTGCGGCCGGCATGACGGGCGGAATCGCATACGTGCTCGACGAGGACGGAACCTTCCCCAAGAAGCTCAACCCTGAGCACGTGGGGCTGCACAGGGTATCGGACGATGAGGACATCGCAACCCTTCGCTCCCTAATCGAGCGCCACCACACATCGACCGGAAGCCTGAGGTCCAAGGAGATACTGGACAACTGGGAGCACTACCTGCCGATGTTCTGGAAGGTCCTGCCGTTCGAGATGGCCAAGCTGCTCAAGGCCAGAAAGGAAGAGGAGTTGCAGAGGACTCTCGAGCTGGCAGACAAGGAGGCCGCCGTGGCCGATCCTTTCCCCGCCGTTGGAAGGCCCGTCTCGGACTTGAAGCACTGAGCGCCGACGAGGTCGGAGCCGCGGAGTGACGAGTAGCCCCAAGGCCGGGGCCGAGCGCAGGGGATGTTGCGACCACCGGAGGCGGTTCCGACTTCGCCTTCACGGTGGCACGTCCGACGGCACCACAATGCAACCCTACTCAGTGCACGCACCCGGGATCACCCCGCCCTTGGGGACGGCATAGGCTGTGAAGAGGAGTCACGAGAGGAACCCGCTGCCTGCGGCCGCACCACATAGGCCCGTTCCCTTCGCTCCCCATGGAAGAGACGCATCCCCCCAAGGGGCACGCGACCTTCCCCTCCCAAGACAAGAGCCCCTACCACCCGCGTGTAACGGGCAGCGAGGCCCTACCCCCCGTTCCCCATAAGCCCGACTGCGGCACCATCCTCCTCTGCCCTATCCAGTACGGGCGCCGCCCGCCCCGAGCGCACATGCAGACACCGCCACCTACCTTTGCGACGCACGTTGCGGCACCGGTCTGGGACGAGGAACGCAAAGACGGCCTCGTCTCCCCTTTGGCGCGGGTCCATCTCCCAGCACCGGCACACAGATTCAGGGCGCCAGCAGGCCCCGGCCGCGCACGTAGCGTGGTCTCGATGTGGAATAGGGGGCGAACCCCAGGTCTGAACGCTTGCCCTCTCGCAACATGAAGTAGCCGAGCGAGGCCACCATGGCGGCGTTGTCCGTGCAGTAGGCGGGCGAAGGAATGAGCAGCTCCATTCCCTCCGCCTCGAGCGCCGAAGCCGCTTTGCGTCGCAGGCGGCTGTTGCATGCGACACCGCCTGTCATCACCACCGTCCTGACCCCCTTCTCGCGGGCGGCAATGAGCGTCTTTTCGACCAGCGTATCGACGATGGCCTCCTGGTAGCTTGCGCACAGGTCGGCGAGCCCCTTCCCCCGGGGCACGCCGTGGCGTTTGACGTAGTAGGCAAGCGCCGTCTTGAGGCCGCTGAAACTGAAGTCGTGCGACCCCTTGCCCACGAACGCCCGCGGAAAGGGTACGGCCTCCGGGTCGCCTTCTCCGGCCAGTCTGTCGATCTCCACCCCTCCGGGGTAGCCCAGGCCGAGCAGCTTGGCCCCCTTGTCGAACGCCTCGCCCGCGGCGTCGTCGCGAGTCTTGCCGATGAGCTCGAACTCGGTGCGGCCGCGGGCATAGTAGAGACACGTGTGGCCGCCCGAGGCGACGAGCGCCACGAACGGGAAAGCGGGGTCGTGCTCGAGATAGGTCGCGGCCACGTGGGCTTCGAGGTGATCGACACCCACTATGGGAATGTCGCGTGCAAGGGCGATCGACTTTGCAGCCGCAACCCCCACCATGAGACAGCCCACCAGCCCGGGTCCACGTGTGACGGCGACGGCGTCGACGCCCTCAAGACCGCGGCCCGCCTCTTCGAGCGCGCGGTCGATCACCGCGACGATGGCCTCGACGTGGCTGCGCGAGGCGAGCTCCGGCACGACGCCGCCGTACGGCCTGTGGATGTCTATCTGAGAGGCCACTACGTTCGACAGCACACTCCTGCCCCGGTCGACGACCGAGGCCGCCGTCTCGTCACACGAACTCTCGATACCCAGCACCAATTCGACTTCCATGAGCGGCGATTCTCCCGCGCGCAAGCGGTGGGGATCGCTATCATTGTAACCGCGGCCCGGCGCAGCACAACCCGGGGCCACGTTTGAATTGATTATTCCCCCACATCACATATAATCCATATTGTAAGGAGGCTAGAGACGATGAAGACCCCGATACGAAGAGATACGACCGGAAGCTGCGTCACACAGATGCACTACGCAAAGCAGGGCCTCGTGACCGAGGAGATGGCCTACGTGGCCCGGCGCGAGGGGCTTGACCCCGAGCTGATACGCTCCGAGGTGGCCCGGGGAAGGCTGGTCATCCCCTCGAACGTAAACCACCTGAGCCTCGAGCCGATGGGCATCGGCATCGCCGTAAAATGCAAGATAAACGCCAACATCGGCAACTCCTCCGTCACCTCCGACATCGATGAAGAGCTACGCAAGCTTGATAACGCCGTGCGCTACGGTGCCGATACGGTGATGGACCTCAGCACGGGCGGCGACCTCAACGCCATAAGGGCCGCCATAATCGAACACAGCCCCGTTCCGGTGGGCACCGTACCCATTTACCAGGCGATGGCCATGGTCAAGCGGCCCGAGGACCTGAAACCCCAGGACCTGCTCGACATAATCGAATACCAGGCGCAGCAGGGCGTCGACTACATGACAATCCACGCCGCCATCCTTCGGCGCTTCATCCCCCTTACGGAAAAGAGAATCACCGGAATCGTCAGCCGCGGCGGGGGGATACTGGCCAAGTGGATGGCCGCCCACAACCGTGAGAATCCGCTGTATACGAACTGGGACAAGATTCTCGAGATCTGCCGCAAGTACGACGTCACCATAAGCATCGGCGACGCGCTGCGCCCGGGTTGTATAGCCGACGCCTGCGACGAGGCCCAGTTCGCAGAGCTCAAGACCCAGGGAGAGCTGACGCTCAGGGCGTGGGAGAAGGACGTGCAGGTGATGATCGAGGGGCCCGGCCACGTGCCGTTCGACAAGATAGAGATGAACGTGAGAAAAGAGATGGAGCTGTGCCACGAAGCGCCCTTCTACGTGCTCGGGCCGCTTGTGACCGACATCGCCGCCGGCTACGACCACATCGCTTCGGCCATAGGAGCAACGATGGCCGCTTATGCAGGGGCGTCGCTACTGTGCTACATAACCCCCAAGGAGCACCTCGGCCTTCCCGACCCCGAGGATGTAAAGCAGGGCGTTATCGCATACAAGATTGCGGCCCACGCGGCCGATGTGGCCCGGGGCCGACCGGGAGCCCGGGACAGGGACGACGCAGTCTCCAGGGCGCGGTTCGAGTTCCAGTGGAACAAGCAGTTCGACCTCTCACTCGACCCGCAGCTCGCCCGCAAGATGCATGACGAGACGCTGCCCGACGACTACTTCAAGGAGGCTCCCTTCTGCTCGATGTGCGGCCCCAAGTTCTGCCCCATGAAGATGACTCAGGACCTGCGTGACGCGGCTGTGGAGATCGCAGAACAAGAGATGAAGGCCTGAACCGACCGGCCGCAGGGCCCCTGCTGAGGGGGAACAAGCCCCCCCTCGGCGGAGCCTAAAACGGCACCGAGGGAAGCCCACAGCAGGGGTAAACCGACTACAACAACCCCACGGGTCAAGCGGCAGACCGCTTGTGTATGCCGCCATCGGGGGAGAGCGGCCTCCTCTCCCCTGTGGCTGCGCAGACAGTCCCCACGATCAAGGAGCCGCATCCACTCTCCCCCCCGCTTCCCACGTAGACGCGGTCTGGCACCGAGTCTCCTTCCAAGCGGGCCGCTCCGGCCGAGCCTTCTTGTCGCGTCACACTACAGCGGGGGATGGCGGCCTACCTGGGAAGGAGCCACGTGAACGAGCCTTACTCTCGATTCACTCGCTATGTCTCCGGCTGTGCCCGGACGTGCCGTAACGAACGTATCACGCCGCACAAGGAACGCCCCCTGAGACGCCACGGCACTCAGGGGCAACACAACGGCGGAGTCGGGCTCTCTTCTAGCCCCACCCGGGGAGGGCCCACCCCTTGTAGGCGGGCCGAGTACAAACCCGCAGCCCCAATCCACGAAGGCAGGAACCGGAAACGCCCACGGCTGCGCGGGGGGCACTACTACACCCCCCCTCCGTACCGTATAAGCGAACGAGCGCATCACAAAGGCGGTGCGGTTGACCATACGCTACACCACACGGGGGGCGCGATGCATATAGGCCACGCCACCCGTAAGAAGGGGACGAAGAAGCACCGCCTTCCAGGCAATGGAACCGATAATGCACGGCGCGAACAGCGGCTCCCGCATCCCAGAAAAAGACTGAGAATCTCGTTGTGTGCGCGCCTGAGTCCACGCTGTCCACATCGGCAGCGGCAGGGCATGCGGTGTACCCGTCGTCCCCCCGCCTTGAGGGCCGGTATCGGGGTCGGAATAGGGCTGTTCATAGCGCTGATCGGCTTCATCAACATGGGTGTCGCAAAGGCAAGCCCAACGACCGTCGTCACACAGGGCCCCATCAACCCGGCCACGGCCGTGGCCTTGGTCGGAGTGGTGGCTGCCGTCGTGCTAGAGCAGCGGCGTGTGCCGGGAAGCCTGCTCATCGTTATAGTGGCCGTCACGGTCGTATGACTGCTCGCCGGCTGGGTCGCCATCTTCATCTTCCTCTATGTCGAAACGTTCGACAGCCTGGGCTCGTTGGCTGCGCTCTGCTATCAGGCGGGTTTCGCTGAGGACGGAAGAATCAAGGGGCTGAGGGAGATGATGGTGGCCGACGCCGCCGCCACCGTGGTGGGCACCAGCGGAAGCCGAGAAGCTAAGAGTCCCCAACGTACCTGGCACACGACGCCCCCTACGGCGAGACCAATCCCACCATCAGCCTCGACCCACGCCGGCTCCGGGCTCAGCGCGAACCGCGGAGGCGCAGCCGGCACCCTTACCCACAGAGTGCTCGCCTCCCACCCAACCCCCCCTACTTGCATGACGTTCGAGGCAGGCGACGGGAAGACCCGCCCCGGAGGCTCACTCGAAATGTATCCCGAGCACACCCGAGACCTGCAGCGTCCTCCCCGCTACCTGCGTGCTGGGGCGGGAGCGAAAAATTACCCGCCAGCACAAGCGCGGGGAGATCCCTTCGGGAACAAGCCCAGTACCGGCTTACCTCCCCCCCCCTTCTGCACCCCGCTAGGCACGCCGCCACCCGCGCCACACCCCGCAGAGTCCGTCCAACCGCCCCAATCACGCAACGGCGGTTGCAACCACCGAGGTTAGTGGGTACATTTTTCACGCCCCGAGCCTTTACCCACTACTGGAGAGGAAACGATGAACCTTGCACAGCTTGCAGAACAAGTGACAGAAGCCTGCAGCGTCTTCGTGAGCGGAAAAGAAATCGAGAGACTCCTCGGAGCGGTGGCCACAACGGGCGACCTGTGGGAGATCGTCGACAAGGCGGATTTTCCCGTGCCGGCGGTTTTCGAGTCCCTGAGGGCGCTCGAACGGGAGGGTCTCGTCACGGTGGCTGGCGACGGCATAAGGCTCACCCCGGCCGGTACCGAGGCGGCACGCCGCGCCCACACTGTGCGCGACCTTTCGTGCAAGTACTGCGAGGGCAGGGGACTCGACATGGAATCGTTCCCCGAGCTCTGGGAAAGGTTCGTGCGCGCCCAGAAGGACCGTCCTTCTGCCTCACACCAGTTCGACCAGGGATACGTGACGCCGAGCAGCACATATTCGCGGTTCCTCATAGCCTACGAGAGGGGCGACGTAGAGGGCAAGGACGTCTTCATCCTGGGAGACGACGACCTGATGAGCATCGTCCTCGGCCTGAGCGGCCTGCCCAACAGCATAACCGTCGTAGAGATTGACGAGCGGCTGCTTGAGTTCATCGACGCCACCGCCCGCAAGGAGGGATTCGAGGTCAGGCTTGAACAGATGGACCTGCGCAAGGCTCTCTCGCCCGAACATCACGGCCGCTACGACACCTTCTTCACCGACCCCCCGGAGACGCTTGTGGCCGCCGACGCGTTCGTTGGACGCGGCATAGCGGCCCTCAGGGCTCCGGGCTCGGCCGGCTACTTCGGGTTCACCCACCGCGAAGCGTCGCTCAGCAAGTGGCACAAGCTGCAGAAGATGCTCCTCGATTACAACGTCGTCATCACAGACATCGTCCACAACTTCAACGAGTACGTCAACTGGGGCTACGAGGAGGACACCAAGGCCTGGCGCCTGGCTCCCGTCAAGGTGAGGCCGGCCAAGAACTGGTACCGGTCGGCCCTCTACAGGCTGGAGGCGCTGCCGGGCTTCAAGGGGAATACGAAGGAGTACGGGGAGCTCAACATACACGAGGATGCCGAAAGTTCCACCACCTAGCATCTCTGCGGGCGTGAGCCCCACGCGGTGAAGCGGACTCATGCCTAGAAGAGAAGACCTCCACAAGATACTTATCATTGGGTCCGGTCCGATCGTAATCGGGCAGGCGTGTGAGTTCGACTACTCGGGCACGCAGGCCTGCAAGGCGCTCAAGGAGGAAGGGTTCGAGGTTGTGCTGATAAACTCCAACCCCGCCACCATAATGACCGACCCCGAATTTTCGGATAGAACGTACATCGAGCCAATAAGGGCCGACGTAGTAGAGAAGATCATCGCCGCCGAAAGGCCCGACGCGCTGCTTCCCACCGTGGGAGGGCAGACCGCGCTCAATGCAGCCGTCGAGCTGGCCGAGAATGGGGTGCTCGAGCATTGGGGGGTCGAGCTCATAGGGGCCAGGATCGAGACCATCCGAAAGGCCGAGGACCGCGAGCTTTTCAAGCAGGCCATGCGCAACATAGGGCTCGAGGTGCCCGCGAGCGGCACCGCCCGCACGATGGAAGACGCCTGGAAGGTGGCCGACCGGCTGGGGTTCCCCCTCATCATAAGACCATCCTTCACACTGGGCGGCAGCGGCGGCAGCATCGCCTACAACCGAGAGGAGTTCGAAGAACACGCCCGCGCCGGCCTCGCCACAAGCCCGGTGAACGAGATATTGATAGAGCAGTCCGTACTCGGGTGGAAGGAGTACGAGCTCGAGGTGATGCGCGACGGCGCAGACAACGTCGTCGTCATATGCCCCATAGAAAACTTCGACCCCATGGGCGTACACACGGGCGACAGCATAACGGTGGCCCCGGCCCAGACCCTCACCGACAAGGAGTATCAGCGCATGAGGGACGCTTCGCTGGCCATAATGCGCGAGATAGGGGTCGATACCGGGGGATCCAACATACAGTTCGCCGTCAACCCCGAGGACGGGCGCATGGTGGTCATCGAGATGAACCCGCGCGTGTCGCGCAGTTCGGCCCTGGCCTCGAAGGCTACGGGGTTCCCCATCGCCAAGATTGCGGCCAAACTCGCCGTCGGATACACCCTCGACGAGATTCCAAACGACATAACCCGCTACACGCCGGCCTCGTTCGAGCCCACCATCGACTACGTGGTGGTGAAGGTGCCTAGGTTCGCATTCGAGAAGTTTCCCCAGACCGAGCCTCACCTGACCACGCAGATGAAGTCGGTGGGCGAGGCGATGGCGATCGGCCGCACCTTCAAGGAGGCGCTGCAGAAGGCCATCCGCTCGCTGGAGATAGATTCCTACGGTCTCGAGCCCAGGGCCATCGACCCGGTGGAGATAAAGAGCAACCTGGCCACCCCCAATCCCGACCGCCTCTGGTACGTAGCCGACGCCCTGCGCTGCGGCATAGGTGTGGACGAGATACACTCGCTCACGCGAATCGACCCCTGGTTCCTGGAAAACATACGGCAGCTGGTCGCCCTCGAAGAGGAGATGAGACGCGCGGCGGCCGGGACGGGGGCCAAGGGAAGCGGCAACGGCCATTCGGACGGCCTCCCGCTCGACGGGCCCACGCTGCAGAGGGCGAAAAAGTGGGGTTTCAGCGACGCAAGGATAGCGGAGCTGTGCAACACCACCGAGGAGGCCGTAAGACGGGCGCGGCTCCACCGCGGAGTGGCGCCGGTGTTCAAGATGGTCGACACATGCGCGGCCGAGTTCGAGGCCTACACGCCCTACCTCTATTCCACCTACGGCGACGAGGACGAGGCCCCACCCACCGCCAAGCCCAAGGTCGTCATCCTCGGCGGCGGCCCCAACCGCATAGGGCAGGGGATCGAGTTCGACTACTGTTGCGTGCAGGCCTCGTTCGCCCTGCGGGAAGAGGGCTACGAGACGATAACGGTCAACTGCAACCCCGAGACGGTGAGCACCGACTACGACACCTCCGACAGGCTCTACTTCGAGCCCCTCACGCTTGAGGACGCCTCGGCCATCATCGAGAGGGAAAAACCCCGGGGCGTGATCGTGCACCTCGGGGGACAGACCCCTCTCAAGCTCGCCATACCTCTGGAGAGGAGCGGCGCCCACGTGCTCGGCACATCGCCCGAGAGCATCGATCTCGCCGAGGACAGGGAGCGGTTCCGGGACTTGCTGGAGCGGATCGGGCTCAAGCAGGCAACAAGCGGCGTCGCCCGCAGCGAAGAGGAGTCGCTCGAGGTCGCCCGGCGCATAGGCTATCCGGTGATGGTGCGGCCATCCTATGTGCTGGGCGGCCGGGCAATGGAGATCGTCTACACGGAGGAGGCTCTCAAGCGCTACATGGCCCAGGCCGTGAGCGTCTCGCCCAACCACCCGGTGCTCATCGACGAATTCCTGCGCGACGCCAAGGAGCTCGACGTAGACGCCGTGTGCGACGGCCGAACGGTGGTGATAGGGGGGGTGCTCGAGCACATCGAGGAGGCGGGCGTACACTCGGGCGACAGCGCCATGGTACTGCCCCCCTTCTCCGTCGACGAGGAGATCGTCGACGAGATAAAGCGCCAGACCCGCGAACTTGCGCTCGCGCTCGGCGTCAGGGGGCTACTCAACGTACAGTTCGCCGTCCGCGGACGAGACGTCTACGTGCTCGAGGTCAACCCCAGGGCCAGCCGCACGGTGCCGTTCGTGAGCAAGGCCATAGGGGTGCCGCTTGCAAAGATAGCGACAAAGGTAATGGTCGGTGCGACGCTCGAGGAACTGGGGTTCACGCGCGAGAAGACCCCCTCTTACTACTGTGTGAAGGAGTCGGTGTTCCCCTTCATCAAGTTCCCGGGGGTGGACACAATACTGGGCCCTGAGATGAAGTCCACAGGCGAGGTGATGGGCATCGACGCCGAGCTAAGGAAGGCGTTCGCAAAGGCCCAGCTTGCAGCCGGCAACAACCTGCCGCGCGAGGGTGTGGCGTTCATAAGCGTAAAGGACGACGACAAGCCCCGCATAGTGGAAAGCGCGCGCAAACTGCTCGAGATGGGGTTCGACGTGCTGGCCACCCGCGGGACGGCCTCCTTCCTGCGATCGCACGGCATAAGGTGCGAGACGGTCAACAAGGTGTTCGAGGGCCGCCCCCACATAGTGGATCACATAACCAACGGTCAGGTCCACCTTGTCATAAACACCACACAGGGCGAGGTCGAGATAGCCCAGTCGTTCACCATCCGCCGCTCGGCCCTCACTCACAACGTTCCCTACTTCACCACCATCGCCGGGGCCAACGCCGCCGTGAGCGCCATCGAGGCCTTGAGAGAAGAGGGCTTGGGGGTAAGGCCGCTTCAAGAGTACTACAAAATCGGTATAATAGAGTAGAGGGGGGGCAGGCGGAAGTCGGCACGGCGCCCGATCGCGCACGTTCCAGATCCGACGGCACGAAACTCATCCCGGTCGATACAAACTCGAAGCGAGAGTGATCGCCATGACGGTCGAGAGAGTTCCCATAACACCCGACGGCTACAAGAAGCTACAGGAAGAGCTCCGCAGGCTCAAGACCGAGGAGCGGCCGCGCATAATCGCCATGATCGAGCACGCAAGATCACTCGGCGACCTGTCGGAGAACGCTGAATACGAGACGGCCAAGGACCGGCAGGGCTTCATTGAGGCCCGCATCAAGGAACTTGAGAGCAAACTCTCGCGCGCCGATGTAATAGACCCGGCCAAGATCACGAACAAGGACCGCGTCGTCTTCGGCGCCAAAGTGACGCTCGAAGACGACGAGGAAGGAACGGTGGTCACCTACCAGCTCGTGGGTCCGGACGAATCGGAGCCCGAAAAGGGGTTGATCTCTATCACGTCGCCTCTGGGAAGGGCGCTTGTGGGCAAGAGCGTGGACGAATTTGTCGAGGTTATGACGCCCGCCGGACGGAAGGAGTACACCATACTGAAGATAGAGTAACGCGGCACAGTACGCACAACCCCCGCGGCTCGGGTCGCAGTCTCAGTGACGAAGCCCCCTCAACCACTCTCTTGTAGGGACCCGAAATGTCACGTCTGGGGACCACGAAGGGGAAAGAGAGCCGGAGTTGACAATCCTACGAGCACATACGGCCGCTAACTACTGGGCGACGACAGCCACCCGACCCCGCCCGTTGCATCCGCTGCGGCACAGGAAAGTAGGGGCGGGAAAGAACCTCAGGCGCTCACTCTTCAGCACTTCCATCCCGCCTCGCCTAGCCGCTTGATGTGTCGGATCCACTATCCAAAATCTCCCGCCGATGCAGGTCACGAAGGCACCCGTCCACCCCACCACGACTCCGCCCGCCGAGGACCCCTTCCTACTCCCGCCATCCCTGGGGAGCCGAGCAAGGCGGACAACCCCTTCGGCCCCCCCACAGAAGCAGGGGCCTCGCCCAGAACAAGCCGGTAGGCCGGAAAAGCCGCTGCGTCCTCTTCCGCTGAGCCTCTGCTCAACCCCCCAAGGGCAGGCAACGCACCGGATGCTGGGAAAGGGATCGCCGTGTTCTCTTCGTCACCGCATGCGCCGCCGGAAGCAACTCAATGCAGCGCCTCGGGCGCGCAAAGACCGAACTCCTCTGGTGGCAAGTTTAACGATACCCCACGCGGCAGCTGCGACCCACAACCACCGAGCTCCGACCCTCAGAGGAGCACCCAAGGCCGCCCCGCCCCCCGACGCCGGCATCCCCGACCTCGGTCCCCCCAGACACCCCTTAACCCGCACCCAGATCCCGCCTCGCTTCTAGGGAGATAAACCGTACGCGGCACACTCCGCCCGCCCTCGACACACTCATTCCGGATCATCGACTCCCAGTGGTCGCGCATCCCCTAGCGCCTCTGCTGCGCCCCCATCGTCCCTCCGCTCCGGGAACCCGCATCCCAGCCCCTTTTCCTCCGCATCTCCCCCGCCTCCGCACTCGAGGCGTCGACAACATACCTGTCTCATATGAACGGCCCCAAGACCCGGCACCTTACACGCCGGGAGGATATCGGGCCTTGGGCGAAACGTTCTCTCCCACCCCTCACACGCCGCTCAACCCGCCGTGTGGGCAACTTAACCGTCGAACACGCCGCCATAACATCAGCCGCGCACACCGTTGCCGACCAGCCCACCCTTCACGCAGGAACAGCCGCCCGCTGGAACACCTCGATGTTGATTGAAATCGCCCCCCACACGTGTGGATCCCCATCTACTGCTGCCGAGGCAAGTCTATCCCTTGCTCCCCCCAGCACAGACCACTGCAGAAACTACTCCCCAGGAATGGAGGTAGTAGAAGAAGTGATACCCACGCGCTTAAGCCTCCGGGAACCCGGAAAGATCAGCACGGAATTCCCGACACCCTTCCCACGAGCTGGTAGGCCTCAGCGGATCGCCCCGGGGAAGCCTCGGATCGCGCACTTCACCCCGGCGTAGAGCCCCGACAAGCTCATCGTGCGACCATGGCCCTCAGCTCGGCGAGCCTCAGCTCGTTGCGCAACCGCCTCAGTTCGTCTTCGTCCCCGCCGAACTCGGCCAGCTTGGCCCTTACAGCCTCGGCGCTCCTGCGGGCAGCCTCGCCATCTATATCCTCTGGGCGCTCGACCTCGACCGTAACCACCCTCACCCGGTCGTCCAACACCTCGACGACCCCACCCCACACGACGAACCCTTCCTCCGCCGATCCCTGGCGTAGCCGCATCACGCCGGGCGCCACGGTGGAGACGAGCGGCCTGTGTTGGGGCAGAATCTCCATCTCGCCCTTCTCGCCGGGCACCACCACGCTGTCGACTTCCTTCGAGAGGACCATCTCCGAGGGCTTTATCAGTTCAACCAATACTTTGCCGTTCACCCTGGCCTCCACCGTACGCACTGGATCACGCCGCCCCCCACCACGCTCTACATCACGAGGCGCTTGGCCTTCTCGTGGACCTCCTCCAGATTGCCCACCATGTAGAACGCCTGCTCGGGAAGGTCGTCGACGTTGCCGGCTATGACCTCCTTGAACGACTCGACGGTCTCCTTGATGGGCACGTACTTGCCCGGCGTGCCCGTGAACTGCTCGGCCACGCTGAAGGGCTGCGAAAGGAACCGCTGCAGCTTGCGCGCCCTTGCGACCGTTATCTTGTCCTCCTCGGAGAGCTCGTCCATACCTAGGATCGCGATTATCTCCTGGAGCTGTTTGTAGCGCTGCAATACGCGCTGCACCTCACGGGCCACCCGATAGTGCTCTTCGCCCAATATGTGAGGATCAAGGATCCTCGAGGTCGAATCCAGCGGATCGACCGCCGGATAGATGCCGAGCTCCGTGAGCTGGCGCGACAGCACGATCGTGCCGTCCAGGTGGGCGAACGTCGTAGCCGGCGCAGGATCGGTGAGATCGTCGGCCGGCACGTAGATGGCTTGGACCGATGTGATCGAGCCCTTCACCGTAGAGGTGATCCTCTCTTGTAGCTCACCCAGGTCGGTTGCCAGCGTTGGCTGGTAGCCCACGGCCGAGGGGATGCGCCCCAGGAGGGCCGAAACCTCGGAACCGGCCTGCGTAAAGCGGAAGATGTTGTCTATGAACAGCAGCACGTCTTGACCTTCTTCGTCCCTGAAGTATTCGGCCAGCGTGAGAGCCGTAAGTGCCACCCTGGCCCTCGCCCCGGGGGGCTCGTTCATCTGGCCGAACACAAGGCCCGTGTTCTTGATAACCCCCGACTCCTTCATCTCAAGCCACAGGTCGTTGCCTTCGCGCGTCCTCTCGCCCACGCCCCCGAACACCGACACGCCGCCGTGCTCCTTGGCCACGTTGTTTATGAGCTCCATGAGCAGCACCGTCTTGCCCACGCCGGCGCCGCCGAAGAGGCCTATCTTCCCACCCTTCAGGAAGGGACAGAGGAGATCGATGACCTTGATCCCCGTCTCGAACACGTCGACGCTGGTGCTCTGTTCCTGGAACGTGGGAGGCGGCTTGTGTATGGGGTAGCGCTTGGCGGCCTTGATGGGGCCTGCGCCGTCGATGGGCTCTCCCACCACGTTCATCAGCCTACCCAGAGCCTCGGGCCCCACGGGTATGGTGATGGGCTCACCGGTGTTGTAGGCCTCTTGGCCGCGCTTGAGCCCCTCGGTGGAATCCATCGCTATGCATCTTACACGCTTGCCCCCAAGCTGCTGGGCCACCTCGAGCACAAGGTTCCACTCCTGGTCGTTTATCATGGGGTTCGTGATCCTGAGCGCCGTGTAGATTTCGGGCAGGTCCCCGTCCTTGAACTCCACGTCCACGACGGGGCCGGCTACCTGCAACACTCTTCCCAACTTGCCCGGCTCGATCTCCATCTCTACACTGCACCTCCTTTCTTCAGAGCCTCGGTACCGTTGACTATGTCCATGAGCTCCTTGGTTATGTAGGCCTGACGGGTCTTGTTGAACAGCAGCGTGAGCTGGCGCACCACCTCGTCGGCGTTGCGCGTGGCGCTGTCCATGGCGGCCATACGGGCCGCGTGCTCGCTGGTTATCGTCTCGAAGACGGCCCTCTCGACGCGCGCCCTCACGTATTCGGGCAACACCGCCTCGAGCACGTCGCCGCGGTCGGGCTCGAAGATGTAGTCGACCCCGAGACCTTCATCAGCCTTGCGGCGCTCGATGGGGAGCAGGCGCTCGAATATGGTCTCCTGCCGGAGCGCCGAGATGAAGAAGTTGTACACCAGCACGACGTCGTCTATCAGCCCGTCGCTGAACTCCTCAGTAAGCGCGGAGGAGATGGCCTTGGCCGTCTGGGTGAAGTTCCTCTCGTTCGTGCCCGTGTAGCTGTCGATCACGGTGTAGCCGAGCCTTCGGAAGTGGTCGCGGCCTCGCCGGCCGAGGAAGCGGAACGTCACCTCCTCGTATCGGGAGGCCTCGGTCACGAGGTAGGTCTCAAGCTTGCGGATCAGATTGCTGTTGAAGCTGCCGCACAGACCCCGGTCCGAAGTCATGAAGACTACGTGCAGCCGCTTTTTCTCCTCGGGCACCCTAAGCAACGGATGGAGCGAAGGGTCACAGACCGAGGCCAGGTTGCGCGCTAGCTCGGCGAAGGCGTCCGAATAGGGACGCGAGGCAATGAGGGGCCCCTGGACGCGCTGCAACTTCACGGCCGAGATCAGCTTCATGGCGCTCATGATGCGCCTCGTGCCTCGTACGCTGCTTATCTTGGTCTTTATCTGCCTCAGGCTCGGCATGGAGGCTCACCTCCTTCCCCGTCGCGGCTCTCTACTTGAACTCTCCCAACTCGACCTTCAGGTTTTCGAGCCCCTCGTCGATACGTGCCTTTATCTCGTCGGTTATCTCCTTCTTCGTACGTATGGCCTCGAGCACGTCATTGTAGTTGGCCTCGAAGAACCTGTAGAGCCTCTCCTCGTACGGGCGCACCTTCTCGACGGGATAGTCGTCCACATAACCGTTTGTGACTGCGTAGATAAGCAGTATCTGCTTCTCCACTGGAAGGGGGGAATACTGATCCTGCTTGAGTGCCTCGACGAGGCGGCTCCCTCGGGCGAGCTGGGCCTGGGTCACCTTGTCGAGGTCAGAGGCGAACTGGGCAAACGCCTCGACCTCGCGGTACTGGGCCAATTCGAGCCTCAGCGTGCCGGCAACCTTCTTCATGGCCTTGATCTGCGCCGAGCCGCCCACGCGGGAGACGGAGAGGCCGACGTTGATGGCGGGCCTTACGCCGGCGTAGAAGAGGTCGCTCTCAAGGTATATCTGTCCGTCGGTGATGGATATGACGTTCGTGGGAATGTAGGCCGACACGTCACCCGCCTGGGTCTCGATTATGGGCAGCGCGGTGAGCGAGCCCCCGCCCTCCTCGTCACTGAGCTTGGCCGCACGCTCGAGCAGGCGCGAATGGAGGTAGAAAACGTCGCCCGGGTAGGCCTCGCGGCCGGGGGGCCGGCGCAGCAGCAACGACAGCTGCCTGTAGGCCCAGGCGTGCTTGGTAAGGTCGTCGTACACGATCAGCGCCGCCCGCCCGGTGTCGCGGAAATGCTCACCCAGCGCGCAGCCCGCGTAGGGTGCGATAAATTGGAACGGCGCCGGGTCGCTAGCCGTGGCCGCCACCACGGTCGTATACTCCATAGCGCCGTGCTCCTTGAGCTTCTCCACCACCTGAGCCACCGTCGATTGCTTCTGTCCAATGGCCACGTATATGCAGTAGACGTCCTCGCCCTTCTGGTTGATGATGGTATCGATTGCAATGGCCGTCTTTCCGGTCTGCCGGTCGCCCAGGATGAGCTCTCTCTGTCCCCTTCCGATGGGGATCATTGAATCGATCGACTTGATACCCGTCTGCAACGGTTCCTTGACGGGTTGCCGCTGCACGACGCCGGGTGCCTTGATGTCTATGAGGCGCGTACCCTCGGCCGCTATCTCGCCCTTGCCGTCCAGCGGTTGGCCCAAGGCGTTGACCACCCTGCCCTTCATCCCCTCGCCCACGGGTATCTCGGCCACCCTGCCGGTGCGCCGTACGGTGTCGCCCTCGCTGACCTCGGTGTCCTCGCCGAATATGGCTACCCCGACGTTGTCCTCTTCAAGGTTCATCGCAAGCCCCATGAGCCCGTTCTCGAACTGAACCAGCTCGCCAGCCATCACCTCGTCCAGTCCGTAGACGCGCGCTATGCCGTCGCCCACGGAGAGGACCGTGCCCACCTCGGCCAGCTCCACACCCCCCTCGTATCCCTTGATACGGCTCTTCAGTATCTCCCCTATCTCTTCGATCTTAAGCTCTTCCATCTCAGAGTGAGCTCCTTGCAAAAGATTCTATGCTTCGGCCAACATCTGCCTTATCGTCTCGAGACGCTTCCGTACGCTCGCATCGTAGAGCCTGTTCTCGATCTTGGCCACCACCCCTCCCACAAGTGCGGGATCCACATCGACGGCCGCCTCCACCTCCACCTCACCCCCGCGACCCACGGCCTCCCTTATCCTTTCGACCACCTCTTCGGCGGGCGGGAAGGCGAACGTCAGCTCCACTCTCACGATGCCGGCGGCCTCGCGGAGCCTCCTAAGCACATGCCTCATCGCCCCGAACAGTTCCTTGAGCTTCCCCTTCTCGGTTGCGAGCAACAGAAAGTTGCGCGTGAGAGAGCCGAACCCAGCCTTCTCGCAGAGGGCGGCCAGCGCTCTCTTGCGGTCTTCGACCTCGTAGGCCGACGTGGTAAGGGCGTATCTCAGCTCCCTTTCTCTTTCTACCAGGGCCCCGAAGGCCTCGAGCTCACGGGTGACGGCACTTAGTTTACCATCCTCCTTGGCCGCCTCAATCAGGGCCTCTGTCATGTCTCTCAGCGTAGCTACCGTAGCCATGACGCCTCCTGGCGAGCCTTCTCGAGGAACTCGTCCACGAACCTCGCGTTGTCGGCCTCGGTGATGTTGCGCCGTATCACCTCGACGGAGCGCTCGACGACCTGGGAGGCGAACTCCCCTCGGACGGCGCGAATGGTCTTCTCGCGCTCGGCCTCGATGGTGAGCTTGGTGTCAGCCTCTATCCTGCGCGCACCCTCGCGGGCGGCGTTCAATATCTCATCGCTCTCCACACGAGCCTCGCGCCTCATCTTCTCCTCGAGCGACGCGATGGCATCGTCGATCGCCTCGAGCTTGCCCTTGTACTCTTCGTAACGCTTGCGGCTTGCGGCGAGCCTCTCCTGCGCCTCCTCCATGGAAGCGGCTATCAGACCGCGGCGCTCGAGGAAGAAGTTGCGAAGGGGTGTCCTCAAGAAGTAACCCAGAACCAGGACGAGTATTATGACGTTAACCGTATGCTCGCCGAGGAAAAACCAGTCCATGCCGCCCCCATGCCTGGAAGCGCCCGTGACGGCGAGCCACACCAGCTGATCCAGACCGCTCACCGCTCCACCTCCCTTCCCAGTACGCGCGCGGCTATCTCACGGGCCAGCGTATCCACCTGGGGACGCAGGCTCTCGCGCAACCTCTCGGCCTCAAGGGCCATCTCACGGCGGGCCTCACCCAGCGCCGCGCGGGCCTGCTCTCTCGCTTCGGCCACTATGCGGCGCGCCTCTTCTTGGGCCCTCCGCTTGACCTCTTCCTTATCCTGCGTGAACCTCTCGACGGCCTCGCGAAGACGGGCTTCGTATTCGGCGGCGAGCTTTTCGGCCTCGGCGTCTATCGAGCCGGCCTCCTGGGCGGCGCCCTCGGTCAGCTTACGGCGCCTCTCGGCCAGGTCGAGAAGCGGCTTGAACACCAGCGAGTCGAGCAGGAATACGGTCGCCACAAACAGCGCCATCTGCACCAGCACCGTGCGGTCGAGCGCAAGGATGTCCTCGGCCGCGTAGGCCGGCACCGCCGAAGCCACGACCGCCGCACAAGCGGCCGCCGAAACCAGCAATATCCACGAGCGCCGGGGACTCACCCGTTTCCTCCTCCACTTGTCTTGAGTCTCAGATCCTCCTCTATCCTCGCCCTCTCTATCCTGTCGGCGCCGAAAGCCACCTTGAGCAGGGGGGGCGCAACGAATGTGGTAAGCATGACCATCACCGTGATTGCCGAGAACATCCTCGTATCGAAGACGCCTGAGATGAGGCCGAACTGCGCAAATATCAGACCGACCTCCCCGCGGGGTATCATGCCGACACCTATGGCTATCTTGTTGAGTCCTTTCTGAACGACGGCGTATCCCGCGATCACCTTCCCAACTATGGCGACCACCGTAAGAACGGCAGCAATTAATAATACCGGCAAATTCGCTTCATGAAAGGGATTGAACACACGAACGTCGACGGCGGCTCCGACCATTATGAAGAAGATGGGCGTAAACACGTCGGCTACAGGCTTGAGCCTGGTCTCGATGGACTCTACCTGGTTGGTGTTGGCCAACACGAGGCCGGCTGCAAACGATCCCACGATGGGGGCCAGGCCCACCAGCTTCGCGAAGTAGGCGAAGATGAATGCGAAGGCCAGTGCGCTGAGCAGCAGCACCCCCCTCACACGCATCTTGTTCACAACGTCGAACAGCCTGCGGGAAAAGAGGTTGCCCAACACGACGGAGCCGATCAGGAACCCGAACGCCTTGAGCGATATGACGCCCACCGTAAGAAATGAGATGTGAGGGGCCGACCCGCCTTCGACGGCCTCCACCAGTCCGGTCACCACTGCCAGTATCATCAGGCCGAGCACGTCGTCGATGACGGCCGCACCAAGCACTATGCGGGACTCCGCTGCCCGCAGGAGGTTCATCTCCGAGAGCACGCGCGCCGTTATGCCTACGCTGGTGGCCGTCAGTGTAGCGCCCGCCGTTATCGCCACCACACCCACGAGACGCGGGTCCGACCCTCCGAGGATCCCCATCTTCTCGAACACCAGCACCACCACCGCCCCGAGCACGAACGGGGTCACAACGCCCACTACGGCCACGGCGAAAGAGCTGAGACCGACCCTTATCATGTCCCTGAGATCGGTCTCGAGTCCTATCTCGAACAGCAATATAGCGACGCCCACCTCGGCCAGCAGATGGAACGTCTCGAAGCCGGGCGCCCCGGGACCAGACGGCAGCAACGCAAGGACGCTCCCGCCCAGAAGCACGCCCGCGAAAAGCTCACCCAGGACGGCGGGCTGCCGGATGCGCTCCACTATCTCTCCGAGCACCTTGGAAGATACAAGGATCAGCGCCAGTGCGAGGAGAAACTTCTCAACAGGAAAGACCGAAGTGTGTTCTGCAGCCATTTGCCTCTCGGGAAACGCCGGATACGGACCGCCATACCGTCCGCCGGCGAAAATGTTTAACATGAAACGGGTGGGGTGTCAAACGCTCCGTTTTGCAGTGTGGAAAGAGAACGAGCCAAAGAAAATCAGTAATTAGAGGGGGTTGGAAGAGACGCCCGTCGAAGGTCCCACGCCCCGCGGGTGGCTGACCGGGGGCTCGACGCCAGCCGACCACAGCGGCCCGGAGCTAGGGCACGGCGTGCCGTAAGTCGACCACCCGGGCGCGCACCTCGTGCCTGCCGTTCCATGTATCCAGTTCCGGAGTGAAGGCCACGTCGACCACCTCTCCCTCGGCGGGGACGAACCCGCAGTCGAACCACAGGGCCTTCACTCTCCACTCGGGCGACGACAACCCCAGCAGCAGGTGCTTCTCCTTGAGCACCTTCCTCTCCTCGACGCGCACCGCCCGCACGGCGAAAACGGGTTCGGGATTGCCCTCGCCGAAGGGCTCGAGGGCGGCCAGCTCTTCGACGAGATGCTCGTTCACATCGCCGAGGGCGCATACGGCGTCGATCTCCAGCTTGGGAACGCTCGGTTCCACGACGCCGCGCATGGACTCGACCAGGCGCTCGCGCAGCAGCTCCACGTCCTCCGCCCGTATTGAGAAGCCGGCCGCCAGCTCGTGGCCGCCGAACTTGACGAAGAGCCCTTCGCCGCAGCTGCGCAGGGCGTCGTATATGTTGACCCCGTCGATGCTCCTCGCCGAGCCCCTGCCCACTCCGTCCTCGCCCACTGCCACCAGGACGACGGGCTTTCCGTAAAGGGATACGAGCCGCGAGGCGGCTATGCCCACCACCCCCGGGTGCCACGACGTCGAGGCCGCCACAAGGACCGGCGCTTCTCCTCCGCCGACGGCCGCCTTCGCCTCGCTGACGACGGTGTTCTGCGCGGCCTGGCGCCGCGCGTTGTCTGCATCGAGCGACTCGGCAAGACGGCGTGCCCTCCGGGGGTCGCTAGTAACCAGCAGCTCGACCGCGGCACGGGCGCTCGCAAGCCTTCCCGCGGCGTTGAGCCTCGGGCCCATACGGAAAGCCACGTCCGAGGCGCTCACCCGCTCGCCGAGGCCGCTTACGCGTTTTAGGGCCTCGACACCCGGCCTGTACCCCATGGCGATACGCTTGAGCCCCTCTCTGACCAGTATCCTGTTGACACCCACCAGCGGGGCGCAGTCGGCCACCGTCCCGAGGGCCACCAGGTCCAGGTAGTCACCCAGATTGGGCTCGGCCCCCCCGCGGAAGAACCCCTTCTCGCGCAACGTCCTGCGAAGGGCCATAAGCAGGTTGAACACCACCCCCACGCCGGCTATCTCCTTGTCCGGGTAGGTACAGCCTTCCTGATGGGGATCGACGACGGCACACGCCGCGGGCAGCCGCTCGGGCACCTCGTGATGGTCGGTCACGATGAAATCGACCCCAAAACGCTTGGCCCGTTCCACCTCCTCGGCCGCAGTGATGCCGCAGTCGCACGACACCACCAGCCTCACCCCCAGCCGTCTCAGCTTCTCGACGGCCGCAGCATTTACGCCGTAGCCCTCTTCCACGCGGTCGGGCAGGTAGTAGACGACGTCGCAGCCCAGGCGACCCAGGAACGAATACAGCAGAGCCGTCGACGTCACGCCGTCCACGTCGTAGTCGCCGAAGACGGCCACCTTCTCCCCCTTGAGGAGTGCACCTACCAACCTGTCGACGGCCTCGGTCATCCCCTTGAGCAGAAAGGGCGACGGCAGGTCGAAGAGCGTGCCCTCTAGAAAACCCTTGGCTTCGGCCTCCGTAACGTATCCTCGGTTGACAAGCACCTGAGCCGTAAGGGGTGACAACCCGAGGGCGGCCGAGAGGCGGCTTACGGCACCGCGATCGGGTTTCTTGAGCGACCACTCCTTCTCCATCTCTCTTTAACCACCGGGAACTCGGGGGAATACGGGACGAACGGACGTCCACGCGCAGGCGGCCCTTCGGCCCGTACGAGGTGCCGACCGCCGTCGCTCCAACCCTGAGGAACGGCCGGGCGGCCGCGCTACTCCGAGGCGAGGGATCTCAGATGTGCCACCAACCCCCTCAGGGCCAGCAGGTAGCTGTCGGCGCCGAACCCCGACACCACACCCACGCACACGGGGGCGATGTAGGAGCGGCGCCTGAACCCTTCTCTACCCGCCGTGTTTGATATGTGGACCTCGACGCACGGCACCCCGACGGCGGCTACGGCGTCACGGATGGCTATGCTCGTATGGGTGTAGGCGGCCGGGTTCATGACTATACCGTCGAATCGTCCAGGCGCCCGTTGTACACGCTCTACAATCTCCCCTTCGGAGTTGGATTGAAAACACTCCACCTCAACACCCAGCAGTCCGGCTTCATGCTGGATACGGGAGTCTATCTCGGCCAACGTGGTAGTGCCGTAGACATCGGGCTCACGCGTGCCCAAAAGGTTGAGATTAGGCCCGTGCACGACGAGAATCCTCATCCCTGCCTCCGTTTGTGAGTGATATTACTCCATCCCCGCCGCTCTCGTCAAGGCGGCCGGTACGGATCCCTCCTCTCCCCGGGCAGAAGGGGGCATGGCGTCAACGAGAAGGGTGGCGGCGCCGCCGCTAGCGGTCACGGCGCAGCAGGGCCGAGAACACGTATCGCACCTCGTCGACGCCGAAGACGCGGCAGCAGGCCACGTAGACCAAGCCGCCTGCTGCGAGCAATCCGAGCAGCGCCGCCGCGGCAGCACCCCCGCCAGCAGCCCAGACGCCTCCGCCCGCCGCCGAGAGGTGGTGGAGGACGACGCCCATGACCGCCGCGGCGGCGGCTATCCTTCCCGCACCGTCCAGCACGGGGCGTGCCCCGATACGGCCCATACGGCGGTCGAGCACCACGAGCAGGGCGGCGAACTGGACGGCGGCCGAGGCGCTCGAAGCGAGCGCGAGACCCAGGTGCTTGAGATCGAAGTGGAATGCGAGTGCGTATCCGAGTGCCGCATTTACGACCAGCGAGACGGCGGCTGCAAGCACGGGTGTCACCGTGTCCTTCAGCGCGTAGAACGTCGGCGCCGTGATCCGCACGCCCCCCACGGCCCAGAGCCCTACGGCGTAGCCGAGCAGCGACTGGGCCGCATAGAGCGTCTCGGTCGCTCCGAACTCCCCCCTCTCGTAGAGGACCCTACATATGGGGACGCGCAGTACGGCGAGCCCCACCAGGGCCGGCACCATGACGAACAACATCAGCCTCAGTGCCGAGACGTAGCCGCCGACGAACGCCTCCCGCCTGCCGGCCGCCGCCTCACGGGCTAGCGAGGGCAACAGGGCCGTCGCGATGGAGACGGCGAACACGCCGAGCGGAAACTCGATCAGCCTCTCGGCGTAGTAGAGATAGGAAACCGTCCCCGCCGGCAGGTGAGAGGCGTACTGGGTACTGACGACTATGTTTATGTTGTAGACCCCGAGGCCGAACAGCTGGGGCGCCATGAGCAGGTATATCTTCCGCACGGCCGGGTGGGACGCAGCCCTCCTGAGGCTGAACAGGAAACCGTATCTCCGGAGGAAGGGCAACTGCATCGCCACCTGCAGAACCCCTCCGGCCACCACTCCAACGGCCGCAGCGTAGATGGGGACGCCCAGGACACGGTTGAGCCCGACGACGGAGGCTATGACGGCGAGGTTCAGCAGGAGCGGCGAGAGAGCGGGGGCGAAGAAATGCCTGAGCGTGTTGAGCACCCCCATCGATAGCGCCACAACGGAGACAAGCAATATGTAGGGGAACATGATACGGTTCATCTCCACCGCAAGCCGGAAGTAGCGGGGATCGAACCCAGATGCAAACAGCTTGACCACGTAGGGGGAGAACACGATGCCGACGGCCGTAAGGGCCGAGAGCACGAGCACGAGGGCGGTGAACACGGCGTCGGCCACCACCTTGGCCTCCCTCCTGCCGCCCGTGCGCAACACCTCGGTGAAGACGGGGATGAACGCCACCGTAAGTGACCCCTCGGCGAAGAGGCGTCTCAGCAGGTTGGGTATCCGGAAGGCCACGTAGAAGGCGTCCGTCTGACCGCTAGCGCCGAAGTAGTAGGCGAGAACGACGTCGCGCACGTAGCCGCCCACCCGGCTGAGAAGGGTGAGTCCTCCTATAAGACCGGCCGCGCGAACCATGCTGCGTCGTTCGTCCATCTCATCCACCTCGGAGCCCTAGATCCCGCCACTCGTTCCCGCAACAACCTATGCCCCCCTATCCCCCACACAAAGAAAGCAACTCCAATTGTAGTCCAGAGGGACGCGATACCAAAATCCGCAGGCGACCACGTGATGGGAGTGTCGGAAGAGGGTACCGCAAGCACAGGCGCGCAGGACGTTGCACCCACCCCCCAAGGCGGCGGGAGGAAAGCCCCTTTGCCGACACGCCCGCCCGGGTCCGAGCCGCACCGAGGGCACCGCTGAAACCAATCCCGCGCACGGAAGGTTATAGATTGTGTAGGCGGGAACGAAAACGGATGACGACCGATACGCGGGTTATCATGGGGGGTCCCGCCGAGTGAGGGCGGGTACTTTGCGTACCAACTACAGGTGGCCCTGCGGATGCAATAGTCCCAACCCCCTATACGACCCACGCGTGGGGAGATGAGTCCCCTGACGATTTCCCTTCCTTTGCCCCAACCCCCCGGACTCACTCCCCACATTCTCTAAACGGCGCGGCAGCGCGGGGGCGGCTCGACCATCTCCACCCCCTCAGCGAGGATCAAAAGCGGCTGCGTCCACTATATCGAAGTCCACCTCGTCGGCCAGCGCCTCGAGTACGCGCATGGCGTCGCCCACCGTATCGGGCGTGGCTATCACACGCATCAGCCCCTCGCTCGGGCGCACGGCCCTTACCCAGGCCACGTGCCCATATGCCCCGAACACCATCTGGAAGTAGGCCGTATCGCTGGGGTCGGCCAGTCTAACGTATAGCGTCGCCATGCCATCCTCCTCGCGCCACGGCCGCCCCCACCCCGTTCGCAGGACGTCCACGTACTGTTGACCGCCGGAGGGAGAAGTGTTTAAATAGGGATACTACCACAACACACCTAAGGAGAGTGAGTGATGGAACTGCTTGAAGCCATCGGAAGCCGCAGGAGCATAAGGTTTTTCAAGCCCTGGAAGGAGGTCGAGGACTGGAAGATCCAGGTCATGCTGCAGGCCGCCCGCCTCGCATCGTGCCAAGGGAACTGCAACTCCACCGAGGCCATAGTGATCGACAAGCGCACCTACCCCGAGGACCGTTTCGAGCAGTTGATCGGGTGCGTATCGGCCTTCAACGAAATACAGATGCGCACGGCACCTATCGTGATCGCCTGGCTCATAAACATGGACGCATGGTACAAGGAACTGCTCAAATCGTTCGCCGTCCTCTTCCCGGCGCGGGCCGTGAGCGCGGCGCACGGCTGGACCTACAAGCTGCTCACCGAGGTCACCTATCCGCGTCTGATGAGCTTCCCCCGCGACAGGGCCGAGGACATGCTGCGTATAGAGGCCGGCCAGGCCATAGCAAACGCCCTGCTCGCGGCGACCGACCTGGGGCTGGGATGCTGCCTGTTGGCCGCAGGAAGGAAACCGCAGGAGCTGCCCAAGGTGCTGGGAGTGCCCGACAACATTGTGCCCGTATGGCTCATGGCCGTGGGGTACGCAGCCGAAGAACCGGGCCAGAGGCCCAGAAAGCGCTTCGACAGGCTTTACCACCTGAACGAGTACGGCACGCCGCTGCCCGAGGACCCGGAGGTCAAAGAGGAGCTCAAGGCTCTGGGCCTGTTCCAGCCCCCCGCCCCGCGTCCTGGCAGGGACGAAGAGATAAAACACGTCTGCAGGATGCTGGGCTACGAAGAAGGACTGCCCGACATGCCGCGGGAGCACGTGGAAGCGCTGTTCAATGAGGATTCGCCCTACTACGGTGAACTTCCCGAGGTGCTGAAGGAAAAGGGGGTCTGAGCCAGGGGGAGCATTCTCGGCGGTCGTGCGGGGGGAAGGTACAGCCAGCCCCCGCGGTTATGGCGCAAGGTGTAGCTGCGTTGCTGTCGCCAACATGGCTGTCCGTCCCAGCCGGAAAGAGTGGTGCGGCCACACTTACCGTCCCCACTGCAAACCGACTGGGCGGACCGCGCCCCCCCCGGGAGGAGTTTGGCCCCTGCGACGAAGGGGGAAGCGGCCGACCATGACGGCCCGGAGCACATTCCCCTACCCCGCACCGGACACCCACGGAAACGCCAGGGCGGGAGTATGAGCGGGAAACGAATTTCGGGCGATGCGTCACGTAGATGGCCTCCATCCCGACCGTACCCTCCAAGAGTCGTACGGCGCACCCGAACGGCCAGCCGTCGCACCACGCGGCGCCTCCCTGCGGCGCCCGGTACCCCCGAGGAGGTTGCCCGCATCAATCCCGTGGCCACCTCTCCCATCCCAGCAGACACGTTTGCGAGAGAGCGGTTCACTCTGCTCTCTCATCCCCTACGGCACCATCGCCGTGCGGACAACTGCGGCGGGAGGCTCATTATCTGCTCGCACGCTACCCCCCGCCTGAGCCGTCGCAACCGCGACCGCTCCAACCACCATAATCCATCCGCCGTAGCCCACCGTGATGCCACCCTACCCCTACCGCCTCCGACCTCTCTCTCGCGGCACTACTTAGTATGGTTGTTCCCTTGGACCCTTCCGGCGGTTCTCCCACCAGTAATAGGGCGCGAGCATCCGGACCCTCCACCCACAGCAGGCAGGCGGCTGCACCAGGGGGGATAGGGGCGGGCTTTACCGATCGGTGAGGACTACAGGAAAGAGGGCCGTACCCCCCTCTCCCGTACTGCTCAATCAACCCCTCCAGCGGCGACAATCAGGTACGCACAAAGAGACTAGTTTCCCTATCCACCTCTCTCCGGCGGTGCCAGCGGGCCAGGACACGCACGATGAGAGCGTAGAAACCAACACCGGGGGCATCCCTTACACCCGGCGCGGTGGCACAATACGGCCCCCCTACACACAGGGCACGGGTTGCGGCCTTCATCGCCCCGATACCGCCTCAGACATGAGTGTACGGACGGCCTCGGCCACCTCGGCGGGCGATATGGAGGCAAGACACTCCACCCCGCGGGGGCAGGGCGGCGTGTAGCCGAACCGCGTGCAAGGACTACATGGAAGGCGCTTGTTTACCACGCGTGCGGCCCCGCCGCGGGGGGCCCACTTAGCCTCTACACCTGCGCCGAACAGCGCGACGACGGGCGTACCCACACCGGCCGCTATGTGCATTAGGCCGCTGTCGGCCGTAACGAGGAGGTCTATCGCAGCCACAAGACGCGGCGTATCACGCAGCTCTACGGCGCCCGTCAGGTCCAACGCCCCCTCGCCGCCCACAGCCTCAACCACGCGGCGCCCGGCCTCTCTCTCAGACCTCCCGCCCAGCACCGCGACGCCGTAACCCATCTGGGCCAACACGCCGGCCAGAGAGACGAACCTTTCCTCCCCCCAACGCCTTTCCCTCACGCTCCCTCCCGGGAACAGGCCCACGACGGAACCCCTGCGCCGGCGCAACCCGTTGAGCCGTCCCACCCACATCGGCTCTCCCCCCTCCTCGGGCCGGTGCGGGAATATGAACGCCCGCTCGGGATCGAACACGCCGACATCGCCCCCCACGGCGGCGGCCGCAAGCCTGAGGAAGCTTACGGCCTCGTACTCCTCGTGGTCGTAGGGCACTGCGGTCGAGAACATCCGGCGCCTCTCGTTGGTTGCGAACCCCACCCGGCGCGGGGCGCGTGTCAGCCACGCGACGAGCGCCGAGAGACGGTGCCACTGCTCGGTGTCGATTACCACATCGTAGCGCGTCCGGAGAACGGAGAAGAGTCCGTGTGCAGAGTCGTACGTATGGAGGGCGTCCACGTAGGGGCATGCCTCAAGAAGACCCGCATTCCTCTTCTCGCAGAGGACGTCGATGCTCCCGACGGAGGGTTCCTCGCTCAGCCTGCGCAGAGCGGGCCACAGGAGCGCGGCGTCCCCTATACCGCCCGGCCTTATGACAAGCACGCGCAACGGTCCGCCGGGCCGCGGAGGCGCCGTGCGCGGCGGCACCACTACGCGCGCCAGCAGGCACAACGGTCCTCCGAGAATGGAATCGAGCCGCTTGAGAACGGTCCTCTTTACGTACACACTGCCTCCGCACTTGGCCCCCACCCGCCCTTGCTCTCAGCGGGTGTCCTTCACCGTGCCGGTCTCAGGGTCGTATCGGAACTCCTCACCCAGCGGGTGCTTGGGGAACTCGACCGTCTTGTCCTTGAGGACGAACCGTTTGAGCTCGTCCAGGTCGCTGGGATATCGGCCGTACAGAGTCTTGAACCGCTGGGCGCGCGCCGTAAGAAACCCCGCCGCCTGGAGCAGCTCCTCGTCGACCAGAGCCGAACTCCTGATCCCCCGCAGACGCGGTGCCACGATGAAGGTGCCGCCCATCGGATCAGACGGCACGCGGTCGATGAGCCCCGCGGCCACAAGCTCCTCGACGTCGTTGGGCAGGCGGCCGTGCAGCCTCTCGAACTCCCGAGCCTTCTCGGTGAGCATACGCTCCAGCCTGCGCGACTCTATCTCGTTGAGCCTCCTCAGCGCGAACTTACGCCTGCCCTCGTTCGAGGAGTTCTCGTATATGTAGAGCCACACCCTTCGCGCAAGCTCCTCCTTTCCGCCCCTGGAGAGGGCCAGCGCCGCCATCCCCCTCAACGACGCGCGCCGGAAATCGCTGAGCCCGGGTTTGGATGCGGCTTCGGAGAAGAGCTCGGCCGCCTTCCGGTAGTCCTTCTTGTAGAGCATCCAGATGAAGGCCTCTTCGAGCGGGATGCGGAAGTTGTCGGGCAGGTTGGCACGTCCCTTATCGTAAAGCTTTATCCCGAGGTCGGTGGCTCCCAGCCCGATGGGGGGGAGGTCGGCGAGGAAGGTACCCCCGTAACGGTAGGCGTTGACGAACCCCGGGTCGAGGTCGGTTATGATGTCGAAGTACTTGTACAGCTCCTGCGGGTCAAGCTCTTCGATGGAGCTGCCGCCGAAGTACTGCAGCGCCCGCAACCAGTAGAGGTCGGCCAGCACCTCGTCGTATCCCAGCGATAACCTCTTGAGCGCCGCCGAGCTCATATACAGCGTCCCCCGTATGACGGCCTTCCTACCACGTGCATGATCGATCGAACGCTGCAACGGGAGTGAGAGGGCGATTAGAGCTCCAACGACGACCACGGCCGCCCAGGGACGCCTGTTGAAGAAACCGAGCATCTCTCCCTCCTGCCTACTTGAACTCCCTCTTGTTGAAGATCACGATGGAGAGGAAGAGCAGCGCGGCGGTGTAGAGCGCCACGTAACAGGTGACGAGGAAGGCGTACTTCCAGCCTATGTATCCGCCGTAGACCGCCTCCGCCCTCATGTCAAGGGCGTCCAGATGGGGCAGTATAACGTAGACGAACTGGGTGACGGCCTTGGCCAGAGGGGCCTTTACCTCCTCGGCGAAGAGTCTGACGTCCGAGGCAAACCGGCCGGCTGCGAAGGTGAGGAAACACAGCAACACCGTCATGACAGGTGTGGTGAAGGTGGAAAACAGTATGGCAAGAGCGACCAGCACCAGGAACTCGAGGTACTCGAAGTAGATGGCCGTGAAATACTGCGGGTAGTGGCTGCCACCGTAGTAGAACCGGGATATGCCGCCGTGTGTGGTCTCAACCAGCAACACAAGCGCCGTAAGGACGGCCGCCATGGCCAGAGTGTTGACGAACAGGGTGAACGACAGGCCGAAGAACTTGCCGAGAATGAACTCGAACCGCCGCACCGGCTTGGAGAATATGTTGTAGACCGTCCTCTTGTCTATCTCCTTGAAGACGAGACCCATCCCCAGGAAGACGGAGATCATTATCCCTATCACGGAGATTGCGGCGAGACCTATGTCCTTTACGATCTTGCCGTACTGCTCGGCCGATATGGAGGCGATCACCAGCGAGCTCAGGATCATGAGCGCCGCAAAGAGGAACAGGCTGTAGAGCACCCTGTCCCGTATGGCCTCCGTAAACGTGTTCTTGGCGACCGACCAGACCCTCGAGAACGATCCCTTCACAGCACACCTATTGCCGCTCATTCTTGAACAACTCTTCCAGCGGTTTTCTGCTCGGGTAGAGAGAAACGACCTCGGCACCTCCATCGACGACGGCCTTGAGCACGCGTCCCTTGGCCTCCTCGGGGAAGCTGAGAACAACCATGCCCGCTCTCTCGCTCACCTCCACGCCGAGGCCGGCCAGGTGCGCGACCATCTCGTCGTCCACGCCGGCAAGCAGCATCTCGTAGCCCGCGCGCACCTCTTTGATAAGCTCTCCCAGCGTACCTTCCTTGACCGTCCTGCCGTGCATTATCACCCCCACCCTGTCGCACAGCGCCTCGAGATCGGAGAGGATGTGGGAACTGAGCACGATGGTCTTGCCCCGACTCTTCTCTTCCACGATGACGTCCTTCATCTCGCGCTGGCCCACCGGATCGAGGCCGCTCATAGGCTCGTCGAGGACCAGGAAGTCGGGATCGTTGATAAGTGCCTGAGCAATGCCTATCCGCTGTAACATCCCTTTGGAATACTTGCGCAGCTGAACCCCGCGGGCATGGGTGAGCTTGACCTTCTCCAGAAGCTCGTCCACACGCACCCTCAGCCTGCGGTGGGGGATGCCGTGCAGCTCGCCGACGTAGCGGAGCAGTTCTTCGCCGGTCAGATAGTCGTAAAAGTATGGGTTCTCGGGCAGGTATCCCAGGCGGGCCTTTAGACCGACGTCGGTATGGGGCCTTCCCATTATCTCGATCGCACCCGAGGTGGGCTCGGAGAAACCGAGCATCACCTTGAAGGTGGTGGTCTTGCCGGCGCCGTTGTGGCCCACGAAGCCGTAGATCTCACCCCGATGAACGGTGAGGTTCACGTCGTGCAGCACACGGACCTTGCTCCTGAAGAAACCCGTTTTGTACTCCTTGACCAGACCTCGGATCTTGAGCATGGCGCTGAAGGCGAAACAGTGCGAGACCAAACGTCCAGCGGGCAGCGCCCCACCGGGGGCATCGTGCCATTTAACTATAAACCATTCAATCTCTCACCCAAAATCACCTTCGCCGTTCCCTGCTCAGGCTCCCTCATAGGCGGCGGGAAAGATGAGTGCAGGCCGCCGGACGAACTCGCAGGCCGCCGGCGGGTAAGGATCAGTCACACTTGGTGGAATTGAACTTGTTCGATTCGAACTTGCCCGGCAAACCGGTCGATACCGAGCCAAGGCTGCAGCGTATGACGCCGTCAGAATAGACCGAAAAGTCCTTGCGGCCGGTCTTGCGCATCTGTACCGGCGATGCCTGCCAGCCGAAGTCGTCGTAGTACCCGCTACCCGAGGGCAGGATGTTGGCGGAGTCGAACTGTATGCAGTAGCCCGCCTTGGGCCTCGCGCACAACGCCGTTCCGGCCGAGGTCGCAACGGCGGATATGAAGGTGTCGTCTATAAGTTCGTCCTCCCGCGTGCAGCCGGCCCTTGGGCATACGAGCGAACCCGGCGTCGTCCTGTCGCCGATGAGATTGGTGTAATCGAGAACCTGGTTCTCGTCCAGGTCCTGCTCGAAGTACTCCCCCTCGGCGTCCCTCAGCGTCTGCAGCGCCTTTCGCGCGCTGGCCTCGTTGGCGCTGATTCGCGCCTTCATGAGGTTCGGCACGGCTATGGCGGTAAGGATGGAGATGATCGCGACCACGGCCAGAAGCTCGACCAGAGTAAAGCCCCTCGCTCCAACGTAACCCCTGACGTACCGATAGTCCATACTTCCGTACCCCCTTAGCCTGAGCTGTGTGCGGCCGCAAGGCCGGATGAGCCCGACATCAAGCAGAACGTCCGCCCTGAACGCCGGCCGGATCCCCACCACCTGCTCCTGGACACGCAGACCCCATCCTGAACGTTGCCAACGGACGGCTACGACCGCGCCCTGACCCACGTACGGACACCGAGGCCGATGGCACACCGGACGACGCTTCGAGAGGAGATCAGTCATCCCCAAAGCGGGGGCACCCCCCCGGGGGGATGGGAGGGCACCGCTATCCGAAACTTCAAGCCGCCACCTTCCCCACTTGGGACAAACCGATATGGAGGGCGGAGAACGTTCGGCCGTCGTCCTTCCACCCTCCGATCGCAACTACGCTGCACTGCAACACATCTGCACCCTCGTCGGCGTGCGACCACGGAACCCTATCATCAGTCGCATGCGCCGTCGTTACGGTCCGCCTCGAAGGTCCCCGGGTTGCCTGTAGTCGAGGTGCTCACGCTGCACCTTATAACGCCGTCGGCGTAGACGGCGAAGTCCCTACGACCCGTCTTCCTGAACGACGTCATCGAGGCCTGCCAGCCGAAGTCCTGGAACACCGCCGGCGTCCCAACGGCCGTCACGCTCGTGTCCCACTGTATGCAATAGCCTGCCTTGGGTCCGCTGCAGGTGGCCGTACCGGTGGCGTCGGATGCGGCTTCGAAGCTGTCGTCGATGAGGGCGTCCTCCTCCTGAGCAGTCCCTTCGGGGTCTCGCAGCGAGGGAGAGGTCCCCAGGGAACCGATGGTGTCGATATAGTCCCTGACACCGTTGTTGTCGAGGTCCTGCTCGAAGTACTCGCCCTCGGCGTCCCTCAAGGTCTGTAGAGCCTTGCGGGCGTTGGCCTCGTTCGCCGAAATCCTCGCCTTTATGAGGTTCGGTATGGCGATGGCGAGAAGGATCCCGATGATGGCCGCCACGACGAGCAGCTCGATCAGGGTGAAACCCTTCTCCCCTTTGATAGACCTGAGTGGGTGGAACATAGTTCACCTCCATTGAACAGTCTTTGGCTGCTTATAGTACAAGTAACGTGCCACTCGCCGCTTCGGCTGGCCGTCGCAACATCCGGAAATCGTTGACATTATGAGTGCGTAAAAATTAGGCACTTCCGGATCCCTGACAATTTTTGTCAAGATAGGCCCCGATCGGCTGACAATCTTTGTCCCAAATCGCTACGATATTTGCTCGTATTGAAGGAATATTAAGGGGAAAACCTCATGACCAACTTTAAGTCAGCGAGAGCGTCCCTGTAGAAATCGACTCCCATTTGCTCTATAATGGGTTGCCCGCGACGATGCTGCGTGCGGCACTGCTGGAACCGCGGCCCCGCATATCCGGGCGAAGACCACGACAGGGGGAGACACGAACTATGGGACGCTTTCCAAGACCCCTTACAGCCGCGGCGATACTGTCCGCGGCGCTGCTGGCCGTAGGATGCGGCGACCTGAAGACCGTCTCCTACATCGCCCCCACCAGCACCAAACTAAGCAGTTACAACTACGTCGAAGTGGCGACGTTCGAGACCGAAGTAGAAGACGTACCCGACGAGGCGCTCGACCTGCTGCCCAAGGCGGTGGCAAAGGAGATAAGAAAAGCCAATCTGGGCTTCAAGCAGGTCGTATGGGGGGACGAGGAGTTGCCCTACGAAAAGGGGGTCTTCGTTATATTCGGCACCATCGTCGACTACCAGCCGGGAACCGAACTGAGGGCCGAGGGGGGGAGTATCAAGTTCGGTGAAGCCGCCCTCACTGTGAGGCTCAGCATAGTGGACAAGGCCACGGGACGAGAGATCACCAACGGCGAGATAAACAGCTCCAGTTCGCTCGGTTTCCTCAAGCGTGGCTTCATAACGCCGGGCGTGTACGAGGCCATAGCCAGAGAAGTGGTCAAATTCATAAAGGACAACAGCTAGCCGCCCCCATTCAGGCGGCATGGTAGACCAGGTACAGCACCGAAAGCGCTCCCACCACCCACATGACGGGCGACACCTCCCTCCACCTCATACCCAGAACCAGTAAGGCGATGTGGGTGAGGACGCCGAAACATATTCCGGTCGCGATGCTGAACGTAAGCGGCATGAGCATCAACGTTACGAACGCCGGAGCCCCGCTCTCCCAGGAAGTGAAATCGATCTCGGCCAGGTGGCGCATCATGTACATTCCCACCAGAACGAGGGCTACACCCGTGGCATAGGGGGGCACGACGGCCACCACCCCGGCGAAGAACGGCGCCGCCAGGAACAACACACCCGTCACCACGGCGGCAAGCCCGGTGCGGCCGCCCGTCGCGACGCCGGCCGAGGACTCTATATAGGTGGTCACCGTGGAGGTGCCCAGAAGAGAACCCACCACGGTGGCGGCGGCGTCGGCCACCATCATCTCCCTCAGCCCCTTGATCCTTCCGTCCTCAACGAAACCCGCCTGATAGCAGAGTGCAGTCAGCGAGCCCAGGCTGTCGAACATGTCGACGTAGAGGAAGATGAAGATGGCGACCCAGTACGAGGGCGCAAGCGCCGCCGCAACGTCCAGCTGCAGGGCCACGGGCCCGACGGACGGTGGAAGCGAGAGAATACGCTCCGGCGGCGCGACCCAGCCGGCAAGCAGTCCTACGACCGTGACGGCCACTACAACGATGAGCAGGCTTCCCGGCACACGCCGCTGCTCGAGCACGACGGCAGCCACCACTCCGACCAAGGCCACGGCCGTGGCCGGGGTGATGGGGCCCAGTGTGACGACGGTCGTGGGGCTTGACTTTACGACGCCCATGTTGATGAAGCCGATCAGCGCTATGAACAGCCCAATTCCGACCACGATACCGGCCCTCAAGGCGGGGGGGACGGCATAGAGCACCCTCTCCCTCAGTCCCCACAACGAGAGTAGAAGGAAAAGCACACCCGACAACAACACGATACCCAACGCCACCTGCCACTCCACCCCGCCGCGTACACACAACGAGTAGGCGAAGTAGGCGTTGAGCCCCATTCCGGGAGCAAGTATGATGGGCATGCGGGCGAGCAGCGCCATCAAGAAGCACCCGGCAGCCGCCGCATAGGAGGTGGCTGCCACGAGTGCACCCTTGGGCATGCCGGCCGCAGAGAGGATGTGAGGGTTGACGGCCACTATGTAACCGGCGGCCAGAAAGTTGACCACGCCGGCCGCCACCTCGGTGCCGGGACGCCATTTACCCCTCAACTCCGGTCGAACGAGAAAGCGCTCAAGGAGTCTCAACATCTGCCGACTCGACGGTGCCCGGCGGCCCTAGGGGCTCTACCCCCTGCCCTGGGCGGCCTGCTGGAACACCCTCAGCCTCTCCACCTCGCCCATCACTATCAACGTATCTCCAGCCGACACCACCGTCTCCATGTCCGGGTTGAACTTCATCGTACCGTCAGGCCTGATGACGGCCACGAGAATTATCCCCATTCTGCACGATATGTCGCACTCACCCAACGTCTTTCCGGCCAGCTCTGAACCGGCGGCCACCTTCACTTCCTCGATCTGCAGGTCCAGGTGGCTGGAGCTTGTGGCCAGCGAGAGGAAGTCCACGACGTTCGGTTTCAGGGCCGAATGGGCTATCATCATCCCTCCCAGCCTGTAGGCCGAAACCACCTTGTCGGCCCCGGCAGCGAGCATCTTCGACTCCGAGCCCTCGCGCTCGCAGCGGGCCACGATGAAGAGGTCCGGGTTCAGCCTGCGGGCGCTGAGCACGACGAACAAGTTGTCGGCGTCGGTGCCGAGGACGGAGATGAGCTTGCTCGCTCGCTCGATCCCCACGGCCTTGAGGACGGCATCGTCGGTGGCATCGCCTATGTAGTAGAGCAGATCCGTATCGGGCGGCACAACCTCAGGGTCCTTCTCAACGACGACGAACTTCTCTTCGGTGGGCTTGAGCTCAGACACAGCCACCTTGCCCATACGTCCGAGGCCGCAGACTATGTAGTGACCGCTCAAGCTGCTTATGGCCTTCTCCATCTTTCTCCTCCCGAAAAAGTCCCTCAGCTCGCCGTGGAGGACGAAACTCGCAAACACGGCCACCAAGTAGAGCGCCGTGCCGGCTCCGAAGGTGGCGAGCACTATGGTGAACACCCTGCCCGATAGCGACAGGGGATGGACCTCCCGAAAGCCGACCGTGGTGAGCGTGATGACGGTCATGTAGAGGGAGTCAACGAAACTCCACCCTTCTATCACCATATAGCCCGCCGTACCGAACCAGTTGAGCACGAACAAGATGACGAGCGGTACGAGGAATCTTTGCTTGAACGCCTCCACCTAAGTCTCTCCGGGACTCGACACTGGATAGATTCTACATCATATAATCTTTTCACATCTATAAAAAGACGAGAGGGCCCCCGCCGGAATGGAGATACGAGGGGCAAAGATCCGCTCACGCTATCTCTACAGCCCACGCGACCGCCACGGGACCCACAGGCTGGGACGCGCCCTATTGCTTCCTCACTTCTTTTTCTTCTACGGGCGCAGGGCTCACGCGACCTCCCTCACACCACAACGGGCAGGCCCATCGCTCATACGGCAGCAGGGCTTTGCTCACATTTCAACCTCCCGTGCAGCGGTGTGGAGGAGCAGGTCGAGCAGCTGAGTGGCCCCACGAAGAAAAAGGGGGGCGCTCAACCCCAGGCTCACCGCCTCTATCACCGGGGGCGCCCACCCGTGCAGCCGGCGCCGAGGGGTGAAGGCACAGAGAGCACATCAAGGCGATAAGGGGCGGCCGTCACATTGCCTCCAAGGCGGCTGCCGAGGGGGGGGTGAAGGCGAAGCTCGATTCGCCCCTCACGCACTCCCGAAGCCGTTCTTCCTACCGCACCCCCTGAGCCGAGGCACGCTCCTCACTCCGCCCGCTCCCACGGACCCGGTGGGGGATGCCGGAGCCCGCCCGTCCTCAATAGTCCTCCAAAGCCGCTCGCTTCTCAAACACTGGACCGCAACCGCCCTTTTCAGGCCAACCCGCAGGGCGAGTCGCCGGGGGGTAAAGCCCTTGGCGGCCGCAGTGTCAGGGAATGCAGGCCCCTTTTTTGTGATATAATTTCTAAATCCACCGAGGCGGCCCGGCCGCCTCAGGCGGGCGGCAAGGTGAGTCCCCCCGCGACAGAATTCAAGGAGAGTAGTGTGATGGGCAGCCAAGGTATGGAGACAAGACGTAACCCTCTATGGCAGGAAGGTAACGGGGCCGAGCGCAGACGCATCGAGCCCTGGGAAGAAGAGGAGTTCGATGAACTCATGGAAGAGGAAGAGTATGAGGACGAGGAGGACGAAGAAGACTGGGACGACGAGTTCGATGAGGACCACTGAACCGTCCTCAGCCAGGGCGCTACCCTCCGGAGCGGTAGGGAACGGGAGGACAGGATAAGCTACGTCAAACCGGTCCCGGGGCGTTGAGCACCGTATCCACCACGAGGGCCGCCATTATACCCATCACATAGAGAATCGATACGCCGAAGGCGTGCCCGTAGCCTCTCTCCGTGCGTAGGCTCCTGGCCGTAGCCCAGACGAAGTAGCCTCCCAGCAGGAAGGCCCAGAGGGCGAAGAGGGCAGAGGCGTAGCCGAAGAACCACAGCGACAGCGTGATGGGGACGAGTGCCACCGTGTATATTAGCATCAAGAGGTTCGTGTACCTGGAACCGTAGACGACCGGCATGACGGGGAGGCCGGCGGCCTCGTAGTCGCTCCTGTAGAGCTGGGCGAGGGCCCAGAAGTGGGGCGGCTGCCACAGTATCATGAACACGAACAGTATGTAGGCCCCGAGCGAAGGCGTCGGGTCGACCGCCGTATAGCCTATGAGAACGGGAAGCGCCCCCGGAATGCCGCCCAGTACGGTGCCGAAGGGCGATTCCCTCTTCAGATAGAGCGTATAGAGAGGCGTATAGGAAAGGACGGCGAGCGCGATGAGCGCCGTCGCGACGGCGTTGAGGCGCAAGAACGACAACAGCAGCGCCGCCCCTATCATGGCGGCGCCCACGGCCGCGGCCCTGCGCTCGCCCACGGCGCGCAGCGCCTCGACACGCCTTGCGAGCCTCTTCATCGACACGTCTATTCCGCGGTCGAGGACGTTGTTGAGCACCGCCGCCCCGGCTGCGCTCAACACAAGTGCCGCCATGGCCGCGGCCGCAACCCACGGGTCGGGCAAGCCGGAGGCGGCCACCACCAGCCCCGTAAAGCCTGTGAACGTGACGCTCAGCACTATGCCCGGCTTCATGAGCAGTACCAGCGAGCGCAGCAGACCGGGCGCCCGTTCGACCTCCTCCCCTACCACGCATTCCCCTCCCAGCAGATGTCCCCTATACAACACCGGCCTCAACCTCCATCGAACGGAACCACGCGTCGAACACGACGGCCATGAACACCAACGCCACCACCAGGTGCAGCGCCACGGCACCCACGTCGGCACGCGAAAACACCACTCCAACACCGACCCCCACCTGCACGAGCACCAGGGCGAGCGCCGAGAAGAGGGCCGCCCGGAAGGGCCGCAGCGCGGCGTGGAACATCGAGGCCAGCGAGAGTACCAGCGTATAGAGCAACAACAGATACGCCCCCAGGCGATGTACGAAATGGTACAGCACCCCGCCCTTGAGCGTAGGGGGCACGACGTAACCCAGACACGTAGGAAACTGAGCGCCGCACGCCATGGCGGCACCGCTGTGGCGGACGTAGGCACCGAGCACCGACTGTGCCACCACCAGGAGACCCAGAACGAACAGGGGAGCGGACACAGAGGACAGCGAGAAGACGGGGACAAAACGACGGCCGTCAAAGTGTGCCACATAGAGGGTGAGGGCGAACATGGAGACGGCGACGGCGAAGTGCAGGGTTACCTCGCGCACGGGTATCTCGAGCAGGACAACCACGGCCCCGAGAAAGACCTGCAAGACCAAAAGACCCAACACCAGTGCGGGCACCAGACGCGACCACCCGCGCCACCGCAACGCCCGATGGATGCAGAGTGCGACCAGTGCCACCCCGGTTACGGCCGCAAGCAGCCGGTGGCCCGTCTCCATCACGATGTCCCACCGCAACGGCGGCAACACGGAGCCGTAGCACAGGGGCCAATCCGGACACGCAAGGCCAGCCCCTATGCCGGCCACCACGTTGCCCCAGACCAGCAACAACATGAGCAGCAGGACGGTTAGTTTCCCCAGCATCAGATAGCCCCGCTCAGTGGGTGAACGTCCCGCCGATCACGGCGGCAAGTCTCATGAACTCGTCTACGAGCGTGAAGCCTATGAGAAGCGCAAGCAGGGCAAGGGGGTAGACCACTATTCCCCACGTAAGGCGGTCCTCGAACTTAAGATGCATGAACCACAGGGCGACCAGCGTCGCCTTGAGCGACGCGATGGCCATGGCTATAACGATGTTGATGGCGGCCGCGCCGAAATCCTGCCGCGACGCCCATACGGTAAGCCCCGTGAGAACGAACAGCGACGCCGCCACCAAAACGTACGTCTTGTAGCTTACCTCATGACCGAGATGCGGTTGCGTTGACATGTGAGTATCCCCCCTTTTCGTATCGTCACGCCACGAGATATAGGAGCGGGAACAGGTAGATCCAGATGACGTCCACCAGGTGCCAGTAGAGCGCCCCGACCTCGATGGCCGTGTAGTTGTCGGCCGAGTATCGGCCCTTCAGATTGAGGATGAGCAGCACGAACAGTATGCACACGCCCACGAAGACGTGGAGCATGTGCAGACCGGTCATCATGAAGTAGAGGGCGAAGAAGATATTGGTACTCGGGAAAATACCGTGGTGGAACTTGGCCGAGTATTCGAGGTACTTGTTGAATCCGAAGACCAAGCCGCAGAGGATGGTGACGAGGAGCATCAGGGTGAGCAGCCGGCGGTTTCCGCGCTGTATGGCCGTAACCCCGATGGCCACGGTGAAGCTGCTGAAGAGGAGGATGAACGTGTTGATGGTGCCCAGTCTCAGGCTCAGCTCTTCGTGCCCTTCGAAGAACATCTCGGGGAACTTCGCCCGGAAGATGGCGTAGGTGGTGAAAAGCCCCCCGAACAGAAGGAGCTCAGTGGCTATGAACAGCCACATACCCAGCTTCATCGAAGAGTACTGGTCCTCTTTGGTGACGAAATGTCCGTCCGAATGCATTCGTGCCGCTTGGCTAGCTATCTCCATGCCGGCTTCAACCCTCCTTTACTTCTTCTCACGTGGTTTCCCGTAGCTGTAGGTCCACTCCTCAACCACCGGTATCTCATCGAAGTTCTCCGTCGGAGGAGGAGTCGCTGTCTGCCACTCGAGTGAGAGGGACCCCCAGGGGTTCTGAGGCGACCTCTCGCCGGAGAAAATGCCCTTGACGAGATTGTACAACATCACGAGGATGCCGAGGGCCAGAATCCACGACCCTATGGTCGAGAACTCGTGCCACGAATGGAACCGCGGCAGGTAGTCGTAGTAACGGCGGGGCATGCCCAGATACCCCAGCACGAACTGGTTGAGGAAGGTGATGTTGAACCCTATGAAGGTGAGCCAGAAAGCAACCTTCGCAAGGGTCTCGTCGTACAACTTACCCACTATCTTCGGGTACCAGTAGTGCATGGCGGCGAACAGCGCGAACATCGTTCCGCCCATGATGGTGTAGTGGAAGTGTGCCACGACGAAGTAGGTGTCGTGGAGCTGAACGTCCAGGCCGAGCGTGGCCAGGAAGACGCCCGTCAGACCGGCGATGGTGAAGAGGAACAGGAATGCCAAAATGTACAGCATGGGCGTCTTGAGGCTGATGGAACCCCGGTACATGGTGGCCAGCCAGTTGAACACCTTGATGGCCGTGGGAACGGCCACAAAGAACGTAAGGAAAGAGAACACCACGCTCACCCACTCGGCCTGCCCGCTAACGAACAGGTGATGGCCCCAGACCAGGAAGCTTATGAACGCTATGGCCAGGCTCGAATAGGCGATGGCCTTGTAGCCGAATATGGGCTTGCGCGAAAAGACGGGGATTATCTCCGATACCACGCCGAAGGCGGGAAGTATCATGATGTAGACGACCGGGTGCGAGTAGAACCAGAAGAAGTGCTGGAACAGGATCGGGTCGCCGCCCTTGGCGGGATCGAAAAACCCGATACCAAACACCCGCTCGGCTATGAGAAGGAGAAGCGTGATGCCGATGACGGGGGTGGCTATGACCTGTATTATGGCCGTGGCGTAGAGAGCCCAAATCATGAGCGGCAACCTGTGCCACGTCATCCCCGGGGCGCGAAGCTTGTGTATGGTGACGAGGAAGTTTATACCGGTGAGGATGGAGGAGAACCCCATGACGAACGCGCCGAAGGTGACGGGTATGACGGAGGTGGCCGTCTGTATGCTGTACGGTGTGTAAAACGTCCAACCCGTATCCATGGTATTTGTGACGACGGCCAGAAGGGCTATGAGGGCGCCCGCCACGTAAATCCAGTAGCTCAGCAGGTTGAGCTTGGGGAATATGACGTCGCGTGCTCCTATCATGAGCGGGATGAGGAAGTTGCCGAAGGTGGCCGGTATACCGGGCACGATGACGATGAATATCATCACCACGCCGTGCAGCGTGAAGAGCTGGTTGTAGAGCTGCGGACCCATTATTGTCTTGCCCGGCGTAAACAGCTCGAGCCGTACCAACAACGCCGCAACGCCGCCCACGAGGAAGAAGGTGAGGATTGTGATCAGATAGAGAATACCGATCTTCTTGTGATCCAGCGTAAGCAGCCACGACCATATCCCCTTGCCCTCGTAGTAGGGCCTCACCATGGCGTTGGCCACAGTCGCATCAGCCATGACAGTACCTCCCCTTGAAGTTGTGCTTCATGTATTCGGCTCCCGTCTCTCCTCCACCGGCCTATCTCATCATCGCCGGCCGAGACCCAGGCCCGCACCCCTCTCCCCCCACCGCAAGCGCCCCTTCACCTTGCGGACGTTACGGCCGCTACTTGAGCGTCTTGAGATAAGCTATTATGTTGCCCACGTCCTCCTCGCTCAGCATCCCCTTGAACGAAGGCATCACCGGGGCGTATCCCTTCACCACCTTGGCCTGAGGCTCGTATATCGATTCGCGCACGTAGTTCTCATCCACAACGACCATAGTACCGTCGGCCAACTCCACCTCGTGTCCCCACATCCCCTTGAACGTGGGCCCGACGCTTGGGGCGCCGTCTACGGTGTGACAGGCGTTGCACCCCCTCTTCTCGTAGAGCTCGCGTCCCAGTTCGGCGGCGCTCTTGCCCCCTGGGGCGGCCGCCGCTGCTACGGCCCCTTCAAGCCAGCGGTCGTACTCCTCGGGCGCCAGCACCTTGACCTTCCCAAGCATAGCCGAGTGGCCCGCACCGCAGTACTCGGCGCAGTATATAACGTATTCCCCTTCCTCGGTCGCCTTGAACCAGAGCGTCGTGTACATACCGGGTACCAGGTCCTGCTTGGTCCTGAACGCGGGAACGAAAAAGCTGTGAAGAACGTCGTCGGACGTCATGACCAGCTTCACCGGCACGCCGGCGGGCACGTACATCTCGTTGACGGTGCGCTTGCCGTTGGGATAGTCGAACTGCCACAACCACTGCTTGCCGCGCACGCTTATCTCCATCGCCCCCTTTGGCGGCGTCCTGAGATCGTGGAACACGACCAGCCCGTAGCCGAAGATGACCAGCACCAGCACCGTAGGCACCAAGGTCCAGACAACTTCGAGCGTGTGGTTGGACACCATGTAGGGGGTCTTCTCACCTTCACCACGCCGCCGGTAGCGCAGTGAGAAATATACGAGCAGCCCCGATATGAGAACGAAGAACACAAGGCAGATTATCGTCACGAACCAAAGCAGCTCATCCACCCTACCCGCGAAACTGGATGCTTCTGGAAGCCAATTCATCTAGCCTTTCAATCCTCCACTAGTAGTTCCTTTCGTCTTCTTCTCCTTTCTTCCACCCCACACCAGGTAACCTATCATTGAGCCCACACCCAACATGGTGGCGACGCCGCCCGCCTTGAGGATGTTGTAGGCCGCCAGACCATACCTCCTGCCCACCGGATCGAAGTGGTAGCAGAACAGAAGGACCTTGTTTGCAAGAGTGGACTTCCCTATCTCTCCGCGGGCCGCCTCGGCCAAGGCAAGCCGAAAGTCGAAAGAGGGGAACTTGACCCCGTAGAGATAACGCACGATGGTTCCGTCGGGCGAGAAGACGGCCACGGCAGCCGGATGTGCAAACTGATCCCCGTCCTTGACGTAGTGGAAACCCACGGCGGCGGCCAAGGCATCGATCTCGGTCTGCCCCCCCGTAAGGAACAACCAGTCGTCCGGACCCACTCCTCTGTCGGACAACCTTTCGTATATGGCCGACGCCTTGGCCGCTGCGTCGCGGGGGGTCTCGGTGGGATCGATACTCACGTTGACCACCCTGTAATCCGCTCCGACCTCAAGCGACCGCAAACCGGCCACGGCATCGGCAATGCCGTCTATTATGAACGAGCACAGGCGTGGGCAGCGGTAGTAGACCATCCCCAGCACCACCGGCCTCTTACCGTCAAAAAGCTCGCCCAGCCGTACCTTGATACCGTCTGACCGGGTGAACTCGAGTCCTGCCGGCACCCGTTGCCCGAGCTTCTCCTCGACGCCCACGTTGGCAAGGTCACGCGTGTCCTGGATGGCCAGCCCGCTCGATGGGGCGAACGCCACCGAGAGAGCGAACACTACGGCCTGCAACACTATTCCTGCCAGTGAGAATGCAACGGCTATCATAACCTCGGAGACCGGATCCGGCCGGGCCTACACGCCACCGACGGAGGCGAACCACTTCTTTCTAGGAAGGAATAGTAAAAGGCAATTATATGCACGAACTTCCTAGAAAAATTCAGCCTATGAGTTTAATCCATTTAAAAAGGCTGTCAAGACGCATTTTGACGCCTACCACGGGAGCCGCCGTGGGTCTACCGCCGCCGTAGATACGACGTGGCCGGAGCCGATTGGGGAGGATGTGGTTACAAGCGTGCGTACGCAGCCTTTCAGCACTCCGCTGGCGGCACCCGCCTGCACCGAGCCATGCCGCCTGGGTTGCAGCCACCCACCTCCTCCGGCAGACGCTCCTACCACCCCGACCGGAAGGAGCAACCGTGCAACGGCGCTCCCTCGGGCGGAGGGCAAGCCACCCGTATCGGGAACAACCCCGCGCCCGGGGACGTCCTCGACCCAGAGCGGCAAACCCTCAAAGTGGAACCATATGTCCCCGCGCCTGCGTACCGTCCCCTGTCGGGAGATCCATCACCGAGTATTTTCCTTATATTTCTTGTGCGACGGGCCAGTACGTCACCCACCGCACCCGGGGGGCGCTCCACTCAACCCATCCCGCCCCCTCCAGGCACAGTCGCGGCGGAAGCCGGGGGATTTGACAATGGCGGGGGTTCGTTTTAAAATATCGAGTTCAGGGGATAGGGGATGGAGGCGGACAACCACATGTCGCGGGCCCATAGCTCAGCCTGGTTAGAGCTCCCGGCTCATAACCGGATGGTCCCAGGTTCGAATCCTGGTGGGCCCATTACGCAAAAAATCCGCGGGCTTTGCCGTTTATGTATCGCATGAGCGCAAACCGCCACACCGACAGCGAACAACTACCACCGACAGCCGTCCCATCCATACGACCGTCCTTCACCCGTTACCGCAGTGTAATTCCCTTGCTACAATCCCTCGTTCACACGACGTCGACGTCAAGGAGGACTCGATGAAAGAAGAGCTCTATGCACTGGAGAAGCTTCAAAGGCTCGATCTGGAGTTGGAAGCATTGAACGAACGCCTTCAAACGTACCCCAAGCGCATGGAACAATGGCGCGGCGAGCTGGACGAGCTGGAGCGTTCTCTCGAGGCGTGGAGGGACGAGCTCAAGCAACGCACGGCCGAGAAGTCTTTGAAGGAAATGGAGTTGATGGAGAACGAGGGGGAGATCAAGAAGGCCGAGGAGAAGCTGTTCGTAATAAAGACCCACAAGGAGTACGAGGCTCTCGAGAAGGAGCTGGCCGAGGCCAAGAGGCTGGGCAAGGTGATAGAGAACGACATCCTGCAGGCGCTAGAGGCCATTGAGCGGCTTGAGGCCAAGATATCCGAATCGGAGAAGGAGCTCGAGAAGAAGCGCGTAGAGCTCGGCGAGAAGATCGAGCAGGCCACGGCGGAGCTGGAATCGGCCAGGTCGGAATACGAGAAGAAGCTCGAGGAGAAGAAGCGGATAGCCTCGTCCATCGGGCCCGACGTACTGGCCCTTTACGAGAAGATAAAGTCGAGGAACGGCGTGGCCGTCGTGGCTGTCAGGGGCGAGGTGTGCCAGGGCTGCTACATGAACGTCCCCCCGCAACTCTACAACGAGGTCGTAACCATGCACAAGCTCATCCAGTGCCCCAACTGCCAGAGGATCCTCTTCTACCACACTGAGGAAGACAAGGTTGCGACGGCCTGACCCCCCCGGCGGCGACTCCCCTCCCGTGACGCTCATCTATACCGACGGTGCATCACGAGGCAACCCGGGCAGGGCCGGCATAGGGGTCGTACTCCGGAGCGACGGCGCACTGCTGGGGACGATAAAGGCCTACATCGGCATACGCACCAATAACCAAGCCGAGTACGAAGCCCTGATAGCGGCCCTCAAGAAGGCGCGTGAGCTGGGCAGCAGGCGCCTGCAGATATTTACCGACTCACAGCTGCTTGCCAACCAGGTAAACGGCCTCTGGAAGATCAAGGACCCCACGCTGAGGGGCCTCTACGAGAAGGTGCGCTCGCTAATGCGCGGCTTCGATTCCGTAACGGTCACCCACGTGCGGCGCGAGCTCAACAAAGAGGCCGACCGCCTTGCAAACGAGGCGATAGATGATTATATAGATAAGGTGGGCGAGTGAGTCGGATGGTCGCTCGTCCCTCGCTCCTTCAGGGAGCGAGCGGGCGGGAGGAAAGTCCGAACTCGGCAGGGCAGAGCGCTGGGTAACACCCAGGTGCCGTGAGGCAACGGAAAGTGCAACAGAGAGCAGACCGCCTAAGTCCACCTCCCCCGCCGAGGGGGGCGTGGACCGGCAAGGGTGAAAGGGTAGTGTAAGAGACTACCGCACGGCGTGGCGACACGCCGTGGCTAGGCAAACCCCGCTCCGAGCAAGACCAAATAGGGGGACGCTTGAGGGTGGCCCGCCCGATGTCCCCGGGTAGGTCGCACGAAGCGCCCAGCAATGGGCGCTCCAGATGGATGACCATCCTCGACAGAATTCGGCTTACAGACTCACTCGTCCGTTTTTTCTATACCAGCGCACGTAAAAACCCGCCCGAAACACCTCGAAAGACACCGCCGACGTACTCTTCTATGCCGCATACGCAAGCGCACCGCACGTTGTGACCCAGCCGCCGTCGGCACTCCGGGCCGATCGTCTCCACGTAACCTCCCCACATAGCACAACCCTACTGTAGTACACCGGCGCCGGGGCATAACTTTAACGCTCGTGGAACGGACACGGCGGGACGCCGACGGTAGGAAAACGCATCCTAGGCGGGGGCGGTGATCACCTGTGGGGAACCATATCACCGAGCCCGCCCACGGCGAGACGCAGAACCGCTCCCGCGCGAACGCCGCGGCGACGCTCCCCGCGGTGGGACCATTCCAACCGCCGACCTCCGACGACCCTCGAGCGGCTCCTGCAACCGGGGCTCGGCCTCAGGTGAACCGTACGCGCACGAACTCTCTCTTTCCGATCTTTACGCGCAGCTCTTCACCCTCGGGCACGGAGGCCGTGGGGTCCGTGTAGCGGGTGCCGTCGATAGTAAGGCCCCCTTGGCGGATGAGACGCTTGGCCTCGCTCCGGTTCCGTATCCGTGACGAGACGGCCGTGACGAGATCGAGCACGCTCATCCCCTCGGTCCGCTCAAGTTCGGCCACGGGGGCGTCCTCGGGGAAGGCGCGGCGGGAGAACTTGGTCTCGAAATCCCGTTGCGCACGCTCGGCGCTCTCGGCATCCAGGAGCCACGCTACTATCTCGCGGGCAAGCGCCTTCTTGGCCTCCATGGGGTGGCAGCTGCGGCGCAGCCGCTCGATCTCCTCTGCCGTGCGGGAGCTCAAGAGTTCATAGTAGTGCCACATCGTCTCGTCCGGCACGGACATTAACTTGCCGAACATCTCCTCGGGCGGCTCGTCCAACCCCACGTAGTTGCCGTAGGACTTCGACATCTTGCGCTTGCCGTCCAGCCCCTCAAGCAGGGGCAGCAGCACGACCACCTGGGGCGTTAGGCCGAAGTGGCGCTGCAGGTGGCGGCCGAGGAGGATGTTGAATTTCTGATCCGACCCCCCCACCTCGACGTCGGCCTTCACCTGGACGGAGTCGTAGGCCTGAATGAGCGGATAGAAGAATTCGCGCAGCGTGATGGGTCTGCCCTCACGGTAGCGCTTCTCGAAGTCGTCGCGCTCGAGCAGGCGTGCCACGTTCTCGAGCTCGGCCAGCTCGAGCAGATCCAGCGCACTCATGGGCTCGAGCCAGCGCGAGTTGAACACCAGCTCCGTCCGGTCCGGTCGGAGCACGCGGTATACCTGGCGCTCGTAGGTGGCGGCGTTCTCGGCCACCTGCTCGCGACTCAACCGCGGGCGCGCCTCGCTCCTGCCGGTGGGATCGCCTATGAGGGCGGTGAAGTCACCCACGATGAAGACCACCGTGTGACCCAGGTCCTGGAACTGGCGCAGCTTGCGCAACAGCACGCAGTGGCCCAGGTGGAGGTCGGGCGCCGTGGGATCGAACCCGGCCTTTATGCGCAGGGGGCGGCGCTCGCGGTAGGAAAGGCGCAGCCGCTCGAGCAGCTCCTCTTCGGATATTATCTCCACCGTGCCGCGGCGCAGTAGTTCGAGCTGCCGCTCGGGCTCCATGATCTCCATCTGCTACACCTCTCGTCGGGGGCGCCGTCCCAGCCCGCCGCAGGCGGGGGCTCTAGGTGCGACCGATGGGGGGGCAGGGCAACCGACCCCCCCTCCCGCCGCACCACGGCCCGAGTGCGGGGGCGCCGTAACGGCTAATCAATATAACACATTATGGGTGACGGCGCCCCCGGCGGGACAGACTTGAAAAAAAATCGGCCAACCACTACACTTATGTGAAGCGGGGTGCATCTAGCCATGAAAAGAGGCGACAAGGTCTATTACGTCAAGGACTTCGTCCAGTCCATACCTCTGCCCACCCCGAAGCAGATCTCACAGGAGCTCGAGAACCTGGGTTACCGTGGACAGGAGTCCTCCCGCAGGGCCGCCTGCTTGGCCGCCTACAGGCACGTCAAACGCCTCAAGCTCCTCCATCTCAAGAAGATGCCCCGCTCCGAGTTGCCGGCGCGTCCCAACACCGTGCTCATCGGGCCCACAGGCTGCGGCAAGACCTTCCTCATCGAGCTCCTTTTCGGCGAGATCTTCAAGCTCCCATACGTTATCGTCGACATGACGAAATTCACCGAGTCGGGCTACGTGGGCGATGACGTCGTAAACATCCTCGTACAACTTGTGTTCGCCGCCAACGAGAGCATCGACATCGCCGAGTGCGGCGTCGTGGTGCTGGACGAGTTCGACAAGATAGCAGGTGCGCTGAGCAGCGCCCGGTTCGCCGGCCAGGGAACGACGAAGGACGTCTCGGGCTACGGTGTCCAGCGCGAGCTGCTCAAGATACTCGAGGGCACCGACGTTCAGATCCCGCTCGACTTCGGCTTCTCCAACCGCGGCCCGCGCGCCTTCATATCGACGCGCGACATCACTTTCTTCTCGGTAGGCGCATTCTCGGGCATAAGGACCCTCATGGAGCGGCCCTCGATGGGGTTCCTGAGCGACGTCGACCGCGACGGCGGCGACCCGGAGGCCATCGCCTACAAGATCACCGAGGAGGAGCTCAACGACATATCCCGCTTCCACCTGTTCGGCTTCCTCCCCGAGCTGATCGCACGCTTCAACCGGATCGTGCCGTTCGCACCGCTCGACCGCGAGACGCTCAAGGAGATACTGCTGCTCAAGATACAGAAGTACAAGAAGGAGTTCCTCGAAGAGGGATTCCAGCTAACCATAGACGATGCGGCCATAAATCTCATCATCAACGAGGCGCTCCAGCGCCAGACCGGGGCGCGCGGCCTCGACGTCATAGTGACCAAGCACATAGAAGACGTGGCGTTCGAGGTGTTCGGTACGGGAGCCGAGGGGGAGGTGCTGCTCACCGCAAGCGGAGGCGAGATGTCCCACTTCGTAAAGAGGCGCGCATGAAGGTAGGTATCGTAAGCCTCGGCTGCGCGAAGAACCTGGTCGACAGCGAGCGCATGTGGGGGGTGCTGCAGCGGGAAGGCCACGAGCTCGTCCATCCGGAAGAGGCCGAGGTGGTGGTGGTCAATACGTGCGGCTTCCTGGGTGACGCCGTCAGAGAATCGGTCGAGGCCATAGTGGAGGCCGCAGGGCTCAAGGAGAGCGGCCGCTGCCGCAGGCTCGTCGTGACGGGCTGTCTCGTGGAGCGCTACGGCGACGAGCTACGTAGGGAGCTGCCCGAGGTCGACGTCTTCTGCGGCACCGGCCCCACTCCCCCGCTCGAGGTTCTGCTCGGTGGGCCTGCCGCCGCGACGGCCCGCCACCCCTACGACCCCGACGCCCCGCGGGCGCTGCTCACGCCGCCGTGGACGGCCTACCTCAAGGTATCGGAGGGCTGCTCGCGCAGTTGCTCGTTCTGTGTAATCCCGTCGCTGAGGGGCCCGATGCGGAGCCGCACGCCGGACGACCTTGCGGCCGAGGCCGAGCGGCTCGCCGGAGGCGGGGTGAAGGAGCTAAACCTCGTGGCTCAGGACCTGACCAGCTACGGCCGCGACATAGGAAGCTCGCTCGAAGAGTTGCTCGGGCGGCTGTGCCGCATCGAGGGCGTGCGGTGGATAAGGCTCCTCTACTGCTACCCTTGGGGCTTTACGCCCGCACTGCTCGACACGATAGCCTCCGAAGAGAAGATCGTAAACTACGTAGACGTCCCGTTGCAACACATAAACGACCGCATCCTCGGCCTCATGAACCGCAAGACCACCTCGACTGGGCTCAGACAACTGGTTTCCACGCTGCGCGAACGCATACCCCGCCTTACGCTCAGGACGACCTTCATCGTGGGCTTTCCCACCGAGACGGAACGGGAGTTCCGCGAGCTGCTGGACTTCGTCGAGGAAGCCCACTTCGAGCGCGTGGGCGTTTTCACCTATTCACACGAAGAGGGCACGGCCGCAGCCGCATTGGAAGACAACGTCCCCCCGGAGGAGAAGGAAGAGAGGCGTGAGAGGCTCATGGAGCTTCAGGCCTCGATATCGCAGCGCCACAACGCCGCCCTCGTCGGGGAGGAGCTGGAAGCCCTGATAGAGCGGCGCGACGGTGCACGCTGGGAGGCACGCTTGGCGTCGCAGGCCCCAGAAGTGGACGGCGTCACGTACGTAGAATCGACGGCCCCCCTGAGACCGGGCGACATCGTGCCCGTCACCGTGACAGCGGCCGACACGTACGACCTCCACGCCGTGGCGGCCCCCCGTCGAGGCCGCACGCCGTCCCCGCGCCCGCAGGCGGCACAGCGCACCTGACTCCCCCCAGCACCCGCCACCCAGGAGGCACCTCGACCCCTGCCGGCGGCCCCGACCCATTCTCGAAAGACACGTAACGCAACTTCACCAGACTCCTCCCAGAGCGCCGCCTTCCCCTTCCCACACGGCCGCGTACCCCGACGCCCCCCGGGGCGCACCACCCCGGCACCCCTTCCCCTCGCGTCCCCTCCCCCCGACACCGGGCCCCGACCACCACTTGAACACGGCACCCTTTCCCCCTATACTCCAACGGGATGAGAATCGTCTTCATGGGTACGCCCCGCTTCGCCGTCCCGTCGCTCCGGGCGCTGGTGAGCGCGGGCCACGACGTGGTGGCCGTGGTCACCCAGCCCGACAAACCCAAGGGCAGGGGCCGTCGTACAGCGCCGCCGCCCGTCAAGTGCGAGGCCGTATCGCACGGCATCCAGGTGCTCCAGCCCGCCAAGATACGGACCGACGAGTTCGCCCTATGCCTCGAGGGGCTCGAGCCCGAGGTGGTGTGCGTCGTGGCCTACGGCAAGATACTCCCCAAGCGTGTGCTCGACATCCCGCCGAGGGGATGCATCAACGTCCACGCATCCCTCCTCCCCAAGTACCGCGGGGCCGCCCCCGTCAACTGGGCCATCATCCGCGGCGAGCGGACGACGGGGGTGACGACGATGCTCATGGACGAGGGCATGGACACGGGCGACATACTGCTGCAGCGGCAGGTCGCGATCGAAGACGACGATGCCGAGACGCTGGCCGAGAGGCTCTCGCACGTGGGGGCCGAGCTGCTGGTGGAGACGCTCGAGGCCTTGGAGAGGGGAGCGCTCACGCCACGGCCCCAGGACGACTCGGCGGCCACCTATGCTCCGATGCTCAAGAAGGAGATGGGGCTCATCGATTGGAGCCGCGACGCCGAGGAGATAAGGAACCTCGTCCGAGGGCTGAGACCGTGGCCGGGCGCCTATACCCAGTGGGGGGAGAAGACGCTCAAGGTGATACGCGCCGTAGTAGCCCAGGGAGAGGGCAGGCCCGGCGAGGTGATAGAGGCCTCTACATCGCTCGTCGTGGCCGCGGGCCGCGGTGCGCTGCGGATAGAGGAGCTCCAGCTCGAGGGGAGCAAGCGCATGGGCGCGGCCGATTTCCTGCGCGGACACCGTATCGAGACGGGCACGGTGCTCGGCTCCGGGGGAGAGGGGAGCCGGAAGGGCTAGAGCGCGAACTCGACCGAGTAGCTGCCAACCTTCACCTTGGCCGCAAGGCCGTGGTTCCAGCACAGCTCACGCGCCCTGGCTTGGAGTTCCTTGGGCACCGCCACCACCAGCCTCGCCCCCAGGTCGGAGAGGCTCTTCCACTCCTCCACCTCGGTTTCGCTCACCGTCGAGGGGGTCTCCACCTCGACCACCATCACCACCTGGCCGTAGTTCACGAACACCACGTCCGGGTATAGGCCCGCCACGGCATAGTTCCGCTCGTCGCCCGGGTTTATGTGGACCTCCTTGTACTCGCGGGCCCAGCGCTCCTTGATCTTCCTTATCACCCAGTCGTGGAGGAACTGCTCGTCCTTAGTCCGCGACATAACCCTCACCCCATCTCAGTTTGGCCTTGAGCGTGCGGAAGAAATCGCTGAAGGGGGACTTTATTATGCGCACCTTGTGCTGTGCCCTTACGACCTCCACCACGTCCCCCCGCCTCAAGGGGATGCCCCCCCTGCCGTCCAGGGTGAGGAAGATGTCGGTCGAGTCGGCGGCCGTAATCTCGAGCTTTATGTTGGCCTCGCTAGAGACGACGAGCGGGCGGTTGGTGAGGATATGGGGACAGATGGGGGTGATTATGGTGACGGGCAGCGTGGGATAGACGATGGGGCCTCCGGCCGACAGGGAATAGGCCGTCGAGCCCGTCGGTGTGGCGACGATGATGCCGTCGGCCTTGAAGGTGGTTATGTACTTGCCGTCTATCAGCAGCTGGAGATCGATTATACGGGCCACGGCGCCCTTGTTGACTACGGCGTCGTTTAGCACGACGAACCCGCCCAACGTATCGCCCGTACGGTGTATGTTGACCGAGAGCATGTTCCGCTCCTCGGTCGTATAGTCTCCTCTGAGGACGTGCTCCATCATCGGGTAGAGCTCGTGGCGGTCGATCTCGGTAAGGAACCCCAAACGGCCGAGCTTGACGCCGAGCAGAGGGATGTCGGCCTCGCTCACCAGGCGGGCCGCGGCCAGGAAGGTACCGTCGCCGCCCAGGACTACGACGACGTCGGCCACCTGGGACATCATGTTGCGCTGGACGTAGTGGCCGTGTCCGATCTTCTCGTCCAACTCTTCGTCGATGAACACCTCGACGCCGCGCTCTTGGAGCCACGCCGTAAGCTCGGTGGCGATGTCGTGCGCCTCCTTAGAGTGGCTCTTGCCGATGATGCCTATCCTCAACTGCGGACGCACCCCCTGGCGGGTGGATTGGCTCCGGCGCAACGGGCGACGGGACGGTGACGAAGCTATATAATAAACGCCCCCGCCGGGGGCGTCAAAACGCCCTCCTCCACCCTAGGACGTATCGGCGGCCGAATGCTCGCGGGCGGGTGCCTGGAGCAGGTAGCTCTTTATGAACCCCTCAAGCTCGCCGTCCAAGACGCCTTCGACGTCGGCCGTCTCGTGGCCCGTACGGTGGTCCTTGACCATCTTGTAGGGGTGGAGCACGTAGGAACGTATCTGGCTGCCCCAGCCTATCTCCTTCTTTCCAGCGCTAAGCTCGTCCAGCCTGCGGCGCCTCTTCTCCTTCTCCAGCTCGTAGAGGCGCGCTCTCAAGATCTTCATCGCCGTGTGCCGGTTCTGATGCTGGCTGCGCTCGTTCTGGCAGCTTACCACGATGCCAGTCGGGATGTGGGTTATGCGGACGGCCGAATCGGTCTTGTTGACGTGCTGGCCGCCCGCGCCGCTTGCGCGGAACGTGTCTATGCGCAGGTCCTTCTCGTCTATCTCGACCTCGACGTCCTCCTCGATCTCTGGGGCCACGAACACAGAACAGAACGACGTGTGGCGGCGGCGGCTGGCGTCGAAGGGGGAGATGCGCACCAACCGATGAACGCCGCTCTCGCCGCGCAGGTAGCCGAACGCGTAGGGGCCCTTGACGAGGAAGGTGGCGCTCTTTATGCCGGCCTCTTCGCCGGGCTGCAGATCGAGCATCTCGGTCTCATAGCCCTGGCGCTCGGCATAGCGCAGGTACATGCGGAGCACCATCTCGGCCCAGTCCTGGGCCTCCGTCCCTCCGGCGCCGGCGTTGATGGAGACTATGGCGTTGCGCTGGTCGTCCTCGCCGCCCAACATGCGCTTGAGCTCGAGCGACTCGACCTCCCTCTCCAGGCGCTCGAGCTTGCCGGACGCCTCCTGCACGGTGGCTTCGTCCTGGGCCTCCTCACCCAGCTCGGCCAGCACCTCGACCTCCTCGAGCTCCTCCTCCACCCCCTCGATGGCGTCGACGATCCCCCTGAGCGCGGCCCTTTCGCGGAGCATGCGCTGTGCCCGCTCGGCCTCGTCCCAGAACCCCTCCTCGCCGGTGGCGGCGTCCAGCTCCTCGATGCGGCGCAACTTGGCCGGAATGTTGTAGAACTCCTTGAGTTCGGCGAACCTCCTGCGGAGGTCCTCAATCTTGTCTCGTATCTCTGCGTACATAGGACACCGGCGACGGCCGCACTGGAAACCGGAGCCGTCGCAACACAACGAATAATATTATGTGAGCGCCCCGCGAATTCAAGGCGCGGCGCAGCCGGCCGCCCACCCTTGCGGCGGTTGATTAATTCCCCCGATCGGGTAGATTCATTGCGTTCACACCATCCCCCCCACGACGGAGAAGGCGAGGATGAAGACATACCTTTTCACTCCCGGCCCCGTGCCGGTCGCCGAGGACATACTGCTCGAGATGGCTCGGCCCATCATACACCACAGGACCGAGGAGTTCGAAAACCTGTTCGGCCAGGTCCGACGAGGGTTGCGCACAGTGTTCCAGACCCAGCAGGAGGTGTTCGTGCTCGCCGCTTCGGGCACGGGCGCCATGGAGGGGGCCGTGGCCAACACCCTGTCGACCTCGGCCAAGGCTCTGGTCGTAAACGGCGGTAAGTTCGGCGAGAGGTGGGCCAAGATATGCAGGGCCTACGGGGTCGAGGTGCACGAGGTGATGGTCGAATGGGGGGAGGCCGTCGAACCCCAGCTGATAAAGAACATCCTTGAGAACGACCCGTCGATCAAGGCCGTGCTCGTACAGGCCAGCGAGACCTCGACGGGGGTGATGCATCCCGTGCGGGAGATCGCCGAGATAACCCGCCAGAGGGACGACGTCATCCTAATCGTGGACGGCATCTCGGCCGTGGGCGTGATCCCGCTGCCGTTCGACGAGTGGGGCATCGACGTGCTGGTCGGAGGGTCGCAGAAGGCGTTCATGCTGCCGCCGGGCCTGAGCTTCGTGGCCATGAGCGAGAAGGCGTGGCGGTTCAACGAGAGCTCCGACCTGCCGAAGTTCTACCTGGACTTCAAGGCGTACCGCAAGAGTGCAGAGAAGAACTCCACCCCCTACACGCCGGCCGTAACGCTGGTGATCGGGCTGGCGGCCGTGTTGCGACGCTTCATGTCCGAGGGGATGGACGCCGTCTACGCCCGCGCCGAGAAGCTGGCCCGCGCCACCCGCGAAGGGCTTAAGGCCATGGGTCTCGAGCTCTACGCCAAGACGTCGCCCTCACCCTCGGTGACGGCCGTCTATTCGCCTCCGGGCATCGACGCCAAGCTGATCATAGGCGGGCTGCGCGAGAAGTACGGCATGACGGTGGCCGGCGGACAGGACCAGGCCAAGGGCAAGATATTCCGCATCTCCCACATGGGCTACATCGACAAGGCCGACATACTGGCCGTCATCTCCGCCGTCGAATCGGTGCTGCGCGACATAGGGTACGAGTTCGAGTTCGGAGCCGGCACGAAGAGGGCCGCTGAGGTGCTCTCGGAGGGCTGAGGCCGCCGGTGTCGCCGGGGCGGTCAGGGGACAGGGCAATGGGAGAACAGATCCGCTTCCTTCACCTCTCCGATCTCCACCTCGGCATCGAAACCCACGGCCGGCTCAACACGGCCACAGGCCTCAACACCCGCCTCGAAGACGTCCTCGGCTCGCTCGATACGGCCGTCGACGAGGCCGTCCGCCGCAGGGTGCACGCCGTATTCATAGCCGGCGACATATTCCACAAGGAGAACCCCTCGCCGACGGAGGAGATCGAGTTCGCACGTCGCATAAGGCGGCTCGTCTCCGAGACGGACGCCCACGTCGTGATCACGCTCGGCAACCACGACTATCCGTCGGCCACCAGGCGCGCCGCGGCCGTCGAGATCTTCCCCGCACTCACCATGGAGAGGGTGTACGTGGCCAGGGCACCCGCCGTCTTGAGGCTCGAAACCGAAGGGGTACCCCTGCAGGTGGCGTGCCTGCCGTGGGCGAGGAAGGGGGCGCTGCTTACGAAGGACGACATCAAGTCCCTTCCCGTAGACGAGATCACGCGCGAGGCCGAACGGCGCATGGCCGCCGTCCTGGAGCGCCTGCTGGGAGAGCTGGATCCGTCGCTGCCGGCCGTCGTCACGGCCCATGCCGCTGTAAGGAACGCCGTCTACAGCGGGACAGAGAGGACGAGCCTTGAGGCCGAGGATCCCACGTTGCCGCTCGGGCTCTTGTGTTCGGACAAGGTGGCCTACGTGGCCCTGGGCCACATACACCGCTTCCAGGACCTCAACCGCGGCAGGCGGCCGCCGGTCGTCTATGCGGGCAGCATCGAAAGGGTGGACTTCTCCGAGGAGCGGGAGGACAAGGGGTTCGTGGCCGGGGAGATAATCCGGGACGGCGGCTCGTGGACGGCTAGCTACGAATTCGTGCCCACCCCCGCCAGGGCGTTCCGCACGCTCGAAGTGGAGATAGACGACGAGGGCCGCTGGGAGGAGAAACTGCGCGGCGAGGCAGCCGTCCGCGGCACAGAGGATGCGGTCGTGCGTGTAAGGTGCAAGATACGCAACCCGGAACTCCGCATCGACGGGCGCCGCATACGCCACCTGCTGGAAGGGGCCTTCTCCGTCACCGTGGAGCCGGTGTTCGAGGGGCCGCTCACCTCGCCGCGAAGCCCGGCCCTGAGGGGCGAGCTGGACCCGATCGAGGCGCTGCGAGCGTACATAAGTCTCAAGCCCGAGCTGCGACGGATGGAGGACGAGCTCATCGCCCGCGCGCGCGCCCTCATCGAGAAGGCCGTCGAGAGCGAGCCATGACCGGAGGGGGCAGGTCCAGCCCCGACACCGCCCACACCCCCCACGCCACGGTCGCCTCCGTGCCGCCCGGTACGGTTGCACGAGCCGCGGCCCATCCTGCGACTTTCACCCTCCTCTTTACCGCACGCCGCACCCAACTCCTTCCAACGCATGCGCCCCGGCGGGAATCGGTCGCCTCCCGCCCTCCCGCGCATCCACCCCCCCTCATACGGGACATATGAGCGAACCCAGCCTCTCCATAAGGCTCAGGTTCTCGCTGTAGTCGACCGGACAATCGATCACAGCCGGCCTGTCTAGCGAGAGCGCCTCCTCGAGTATGTCTCTCAGCTCGTCGGCCCCTTCGACCCTGTAGCCCGCCGCCCCGAAGCTGCGGGCGAACTGTACGAAGTCGGGGTTCTCGAAATGTATCTGGGTGCTGCGGCCGAACTCCCTCATCTGCTTGAGCTCTATGAGGCCGTAGGTGTTGTCGCTGAACACCAGTGCCACTACGGGCACGTTGAGCCTTACGGCCGTCTCCAGTTCCTGGGCGTTCATCAGGAAGCCGCCGTCACCGCTTACGGTCACCACCCTCTTTTCCGGATAGAGCAGCTTGGCCGCTATGGCCCCGGGCAAGCCGATGCCCATCGATGCGAAGCCGTTCGATATGATGCATGTGTTGGGCTCGTAGCAAGGAAACACACGGGCGACCCATATCTTGTGGGCGCCAACGTCGGAGACGACTATGTCGTCGGCCCGAAGCACCTGGCGCAGGTCGTAGAGAATCTTCTGCGGCTTTATGGGGAACGACGTGTCGTCGCGGTAGTCCTCGAACTCCCTGACGATGTACTGCCTGAGCTTCTTCGTGTAGTTGGCCCCGCTGGGGGTCGCGCGGTCGGCTATCTCACGGAGCGAAAGCGAGATGTCGCCGAGAACGCCCACGGAGACGATGTAGTGCTGGTCCACCTCGGCCGGGCACGTGTCTATGTGGACGATTTTCTTGTCCTTGTTCGGATTCCAGTTGGCCGGGGCGTACTCGACGAGATCGTAGCCCACGGTGATTACGACGTCGGCCTTGTCGAAGCCGCACGAGACGTAGTCCCTGACCTGGAGGCCCACGGTCCTCAGCGAGTAGGGGCTCGCGTCCGATATCACCCCCTTGCCCATGAACGTCTCGGCCACGGGGATGTTGAGCTTCTCGGCGAACTCGCGCACGGCCCCGGACGCCCGCGTGCGGATGGCCCCGTTGCCGACGAGCATCATCGGGTACTTGGCCTCGGAAATGATCTTCACCGCCCGCTCCACCTGGTGCTCGAGGGGCTCCGTCCTGTAGGGGAACTGCGCAAGCAGCGGCTCGCAACCGCTGACCTCGCGCGCGGCCACGTCCTCGGGAAGCTCTATGTGGGTGGCGCCGGGCTTTTCCGTCTGGGCCACCTTGAACGCCTTCCTCACCGCCTCGGCCGTCACCTCGGGCAGCATGATGCGCGTGTTCCACTTCGTCACCGGGTGGAACAGGCTCACGGTGTCGATGAACTGGTGGGACTCCTTGTGGAACTTGTCGAGCGAGGCCTGGCCGGTAATCGCCACAAGCGGCGCCCTGTCGAGGTTGGCGTCGGCGATGCCGGTCACCAGGTTGGTGGCCCCGGGTCCAAGGGTGGCCAGGCACACCCCGGCCTTGCCGCTGAGCCTGCCGTAGACGTCGGCCATGAAGGCGGCCCCCTGCTCGTGGCGGGTGAGTACGAACTCGATGGAAGAGTCGGCGAGGGCGTCCATGACGTGGAGATTTTCCTCGCCGGGCAGGCCGAATATGTAGGCTACGTCCTCGTTCTCAAGACACCTTACCACCAGTTCCGCGACCTTCACCTTGTAACACCCCCTGCACGGAATAGTCCCCTGGGAGAAAACCCCAAGCAACCCAACTAAAATCTATTATGAAACAAAAAAGGGCCGGTGACAAAGCAGCCGACGACACATGCGCTCACGACCGGGAAGGAGCGCTCTACGAGGGGGCCGTGTTTCGGCCGAGGGTTCCTGGATCCAAAGCAGCAAGCAGGCAACATCACTTCAGACCCCCGCCCACATCTCCCACCAGCGCATGGACTAAGGAACCACGAGCATTATCCACCAAAAACCTTCCGTACCCCCCCTCACCCCGGCGGACGAGGATAACCTCCACTCATCCGATCCCCCAACACACAGGGACAAAGACGCTTACAACGGGGAAATGCGACACCGGTGGGCGTTACCCCTCGTGCATCAGGGGGGGACAAAGGCCACCGCACGGGGCGTCTATGCGGCCTCCCCTACCACCATGGTCTGAGGAGCACACTCCGCAATGCCGCACCGGGCAAGGGACGGAACCGCATAGTTGCGCGAGACGCCGCATGCACGTACTTCATCCCATGGCAGCCGCTCCAACACGGCAACCGCCGTCGAGTCCGACTTGCGGGCCCGCGTGAAGGGAGGCATACCACGTAGAGGTAGAGGCAAACAATGGACGCCCCGACCCACGGCGCCCGTGGGAACGCAGATGTGGCGGGGGCCTGGGCACCTACATGCCGCCGCCACAAGCAGCCCGAGCACAGGGCACGCGTTCGGCAGCCAGCCGCCGACGGCGGGTCTATACGGCCGGAGCGAGAGTGCTCGTCACCTTCGTCCACGGCTCGATGCGGCTCGCCCACAGGCGCTCCAAGGATGCAACGCCCATGCAACTCGAAAGGATTGTGTATATTTGAGCACGTCGGCACTCCCTTTTGCCGAGGCCGCCTTCTACTCTGGCGGCGTCCATGGACGGGAGAGGAGCCCCCTCCGTCCGAGGCGGCTCAGCCGTCCCTTCCGAAGTGCCTGCGTGCTATGGGATCGTCGTCGAGCTCGGAGACGAGGTAGCCCACCTCGTACTGGTTGTGTGGCCTGTAGTAGAGCCTCACGCCCTGGGGCGTCCTCATGTAGAACCCCTCGCGTACCGTGTGGTCGGGAAGCTCCACCTCGTAGACCGGCACGGCCACGGTGCCTCCGCCCAGGTTGACGGGCATCCTCTCCTCCCTCAGCTTCTCGACCCTGCGCGCGACGTCCCACACCTTGGGAAAGACCTGACCTTTCACTTCCACCTTCATCACCATGACGAACCAAACCGCTTCGGCTCTCTCGCCGCGCAGCCCGCACACCGTGGCGGACTACGCCACTTCCGAGACTTCCACTCTAGTTATCATCCCGATGCAGCTCAGTATCCTGTCCAGTTTCTCCCTTCTCTCGTGCACGCGGCTCACGCTCAGCCGCTCCCCGCACGACGGACAGCTCACCCCCTCGCGGGACTGCCGCTCGTTGAGCCAGCTCTCATCGCTCCACCCGCACCCCGCACACCGAAGCAGCACCTTGGCGTACCACGCAAGATGGGAGTAGAGGAGCTCGTTTATGCTCCTTACACGAAGAGAATCGGCCCACGTCACGAGGTCCTCGGCGAGCCGGCGCCTGTAGCGCTCGGGCACCTCCTCGAAGGAGCCCGAGTAGATCACATCGTCGTCGACGAACACCCTGAACACTACCTCCACGGCCGCAGACCTCCTGCCACCAGCCATATCAAAATACACTTGTGTGAGGCCGTTTTCAACCGCGGGAAGCGAGCCCTACATGCAACCTCTCCAGGCCACGCAGCTCCAGGGCCCGGACAGGTACGGGGAGGCGCGCAGCCGACGTGGCCAGAACGGCTGGGCGCACCGAGTGCGCACCTCCCCGATGGCCGCAAAGGCGCGCCTCGGCCGCCGGGCATGCAGCCCGGAGAGGTCGCCCGGGTCGCAATCCGCCTCCCTCTCCAGGGGCCGGCCGGCGAGGAGGCCACGGCCACCAAACCCACGGGTTCGCGGGACGGGCAACACGCAGCCCACCACCCCCAGCCGACTCGCCACTACACGGAACGCATGCACACCAAACCGCAGCCCATGCGGTACGTGCAGCGCACGCCCGCCGCATACGCTACCAAGGGACGCCGGGTCCGGAACGCACCCGCAGCCGGGCGCAAGCGTTGCTGCGCCGGCTCATGTGGCGGTCAACCGATTCTATTCTATTCAATCCACGCGGGAGAGCCTGGACGACAACAGGTGGTCCACCAGGACGAGGTTCACCATCGCCTCTGCAATGGGTACGGCGCGCGGGCAGAGGCACGGGTCGTGGCGTCCCTTCACGACGAGCTCGCGCTTGCGGCCGTGGCGGTCGACGGTGTGCTGTACGGAGGGAATCGACGAGGTTGGCTTTACGGCTATCCTCACCACCAACTCCTCGCCCGTAGTGATCCCACCGAGCAGGCCGCCTGCCCGGTTGGTCTTGAACCGCAGCCTGCCCTCGGCGTCGGCGTACATGAGGTCGTTTACCTGCGAGCCCCTCTTCTTTGCGGCCTCGAACCCCAGCCCGATCTCGAATCCCCTCACGCCACCTATGCTCATGAGAGCAGCCGCAAGGTCGGCGTCGAGCTTGTGGAACACCGGCTCGCCGAGCCCCGCCGGAAGACCGCGCGTCACGACCTCTACCACCCCACCCACCGAGTCTCCCTGCGAGCGTACCTCCTCGATGAGCTCCACCATCCTGCGGGCGGCCTCCGCATCGGGACACCTCACCGGGTTGCGCTCGATCTCGGAGAGGTCCACCTTCCGGGCCACCACGTTGCCCACGCGGCGCACGAAACCCGTGGTAACCACCCCGTGGCGGGCGAGCAGCTTCTTGGCGATGGCTCCGGCGGCCACGCGGCCCACCGTCTCGCGGGCCGAGGCTCGTCCACCGCCACGCCAGTCACGGTGGCCGTACTTGGCCTCGTAGGTGAAATCGGCGTGGCCCGGCCTGTAGACGTCGCGTATGTCCTCGTAGGACTTCGATATGACGTCGCGGTTGTAGACCAGCATCGATATGGGAGTCCCTAAGGTCCTGCCCTCGAACACCCCCGACAGTATCTCGACCTCGTCGGGCTCCTTGCGCTGTGTGGTTATGACGCTCTGACCGGGACGGCGCCTGTCGAGCTCGAACTGGATGTCGCTCTCGCTGAGCTCCAGTCCGGCCGGACAGCCGTCGACCACGACGCCCACGGCCCTACCGTGGGACTCGCCCCAGGTGGTGACGGTGAAGTAGCGGCCGAACGTGTTGCCGGGCATGCTCAAATTCTATACCACGGGCGGCGGCGTTTCAACGACCCCGCCGGCACCGAGGGCGGCGGTGCGCTATTGCCATCGCGCGCGGGGATCCTTAATATTAAGAGCGTGGAAAGGGGAACCTCCCAACGCACGACCCGCCTGCCATGAGGATCCATATTCTAGGCTGTTCAGGCTCACAGACGACGGGCTCCGGTACGACCTCCATCCTCGTTGACGACACCCTGCTCGTAGACGCCGGCACGGCCGCCGTCGACGTCCCGCACTCGACGCGGCTCGGGCTGAGCGGCGTCGTGCTTACCCACGCCCACCTCGACCACGTGTGCGGGCTCGCCTTCCTGCTCGACTCCCGGCACGCCCGGGACGGTCGTACGCTGCCCCTTGCAGCCTCACCGAGCACGATCGAGGCGCTGAGAGACCACCTGTTCAACGACCTCATCTGGCCCGATCTCACGAGGCTTCCCACCCCCGCCCGCCCGGCGATCACCTACGTCTCCCTGCCGCCATGCGAGCCGCACTCATTGTGCGGCTACACGGTCACGGCCGTTCCCGTCGACCACTCCATCCCCACCGTCGGCCTCATCCTGTCCGACGGCCGCTCGGCCGTGGCCTTCTCATCCGACACCGGCCCCACGGAGAAATTCTGGGAGGCCGTGGGCGGCGACCCCTCCGTGAGGGCGCTCATCGTGGAGTGCTCCTTCCCGAACGAGATGGAGCGCGAGGCCGTGGCGACGGACCACCTTACGCCGAGGATGCTGGGAAGGGAACTTGCCAAATGCACCCGCCCCGGGATGGAGGTCTACGTGACCCACCTGAAACCCCCCTACAGGGAGCGCATAGCGCGTGAGCTGATGGAGCTCAGTCTGAAGACGGGGATGGAGCTTACGTTGCTGAGGGACGGCATGACGATCGACGTCTAGCGCACGGCAAGGGCGCCGTGGGAAGGCCGCCAGGGGAGTGCGGCGCACGAGGATACGATGGTCCGAGGACGAAGCGAGACCAGCCGAGGACGAAGGGCGCTCGCCGCGGCGCTTCTGGCTGGTGCCGTGGGCGCGCTGCTGGGCGCTGCCCTATACGTGCTCAATCCCCAGCCGCTCTATGAGATCGACCGCCGTCTCGTCGACGAGAGGCAGAGGCTGCGGGGCCCCCGCCGGCCCCCCGCCGAGGTGGTGCTCGTGGCCATCGACGAGAAGAGCATCAACCGCTACGGGCGCTGGCCGTGGCCGAGGAGCCGCGTGGCGTCGCTCATCGAAAGGATAGCCAAAGCCGGGGCCAAGACGATCGCCCTCGACGTCGTCTTCTCCGAGCCTGCCACTCCCGCCGAGGACGGCGCCCTCGCCGAGGCCGTAGCACGGGCGGGCAACGTGGTGCTGGGCTACTTCTTCCGCGACGACGCCTCCTCACCTCCTCCCGCCGAGGCGCTCGAGCAGCTCAAGAGGAGCGCCGTCAGGATAACCCTCGGCGAGCTCGACCGGCCGCCGCTCGGCTTTCCGGACGTCGAACTGAACATACCTTCGCTCGGGCGCGGGGCCTCGGCGATGGGGTTTTTCAACTTCCCCACGGCCGATCCGGACGGCCTCCTCAGGAGGTCACTCCTTGTGGCGTCGTTCCGTGGAGCCATATACCCTTCGCTCGCCCTTGCGGCGGCAAGCAGCTTCGTCGGCGGGTCCCCGGCGATGCGAGCCGGCCCCCGCCGGGGGGTGGAGGGGTTCGTGCTGGGCAGCCTCCAGGTAACGACCACACCCCACGGCGAGCTCGTGCTCAACTACTACGGTCCCGCGGGCTCGCTCCCCACGGTGAGCGCAGCCGATGTGCTCGACGGAACCTTCGTCGGCGACACCCTTGCGGGAAGGCTCGTATTGGTCGGGGCCACGGAGACGGGCATAGCCGACACGCGGGCGACCCCCCTTGAGCCGTTCATGCCTGGCGTGGAGGTGCAGGCCACGGCCGCCGCCAACATCTTGGACGGCTCCTTCCTCGTAGAGGGCCCGGCGTCGCGCATCGCCGACTACGCGGCTCTCGTCGTGCTGCCGCTCGCCCTGGGCCTTGTGCTCGCCTTCGTGCCGTCTACCCCCGTCGGCGCGACGGTCTGGCTCGCCGCGCTCGCACTGGAGGCAACGGCGGGCTACTGGCTGTTCCGCGCATTCAACCTTTCGACGACGGCCCTCTATCCGGCGCTCTCGCTCACGGCGGCGTTCGTTCTCTTCGAGAGCTACCGCAACGTCGCTCTGGAGAGGAGGCGTCGGTACCTGCGGCGCGCCTTCTCCACCTACCTGGCCCCGGAGCTCGTCCGCAGGCTCGTCGAGGACCCCGACCGCCTGCGCCTGGGGGGACGGACGGCCGAGGTGACGGTGCTTTTCTGTGACGTGCGCGGTTTCACCAGACTCGCCGAGAGCCTCTCGGCCGAGGAGACGGTCGAGCTGCTCAACTCGATGCTCGGCCCCCTGAGCCGGATCGTGATGAACGAGGGCGGAATGCTCGACAAGTACCTGGGCGACGGCCTGATGGCCGTCTTCGGGGCCCCCATCGAGGTGGAGGACCACGCGCGGCGGGCCTGCAGGGCGGCCCTCGAGATGGCGGCCGCCGTCGAGCGGCTCAACGAAGAGCGCGCAGGGCGCGGACTGGCACCACTGCGGCTGGGCATAGGCATCAGCACCGGGCGCGCCGTCGTGGGCAACATCGGGGCCGACGTGAGGTTCGACTTCACCGCCGTGGGCGATGCCGTCAACGTGGCCTCACGCCTGGAGGAGCTCTCGAAGCACTACGGGGCCACGATCGTCGTAAGCGAATCCACCCGCGAGGCCCTCGGCGACGGGGAATTCACTGCGAGGCGGCTCGATACGGTGAGGCTCAGGGGGCGGCGTCGGCCGGTGGCCGTCTACGAGATAGTGCCTACAGGAGACGCCGCCCGCAGGGCCGAGAGGTTCGAGAGGGCAAGGCTTCTCTATACGGAGAAGAGGTTTGGCGAAGCGCTGGCGCTGTTCCGGGCCATAGTGGAAGACGACCCCTCGGACGGCCCAGCGTTGCTATACGTGCGAAGGTGCGAACGCCTGATCGAGAACCCGCCCTCGCCGGAGTGGGACGCGGTGTTTGAGGCCGAAGCGGAAGAAAGTTTCCCCGAGACCACATAGAGCCCCGGGGCAAGAAACGCCGTTACAGGACGTTACGTGACGAAGCGGAGAAAATGCCTTACCCATGCGTTTTAACTCGCTTGCATCATAACATATCCAATCTCCAGCGCACGAGATGGACGGAGGGGACCGGAATTAAAGGACACAATTAACTTTTGGTCCAAATCGCCTATCCCGTATTGACATTTGATCAAAAAAGGCTGTACAATGTGGGGGAAGTCCGTCCCCGTAGGGCGACAGGCGGGGAAGTGGTGCGAGAAGGGATGAGATGAAGAGACTCCATCTGCTTACGACCGCCGCACTACTAGCCGGCATGCTTGCCGCCCTACCACTCCATGCCCAAGAACCCCCGGCCGGGAGAGCCTACGAGACCCGCCTCAACAAGGCTTTGGCGGCCTACTACCGGCACAACTACGAGCAGGCGGCCTCGCTGCTCGAGACGCTGCTCGAGGCCAATCCCGACGATGTCGCCGCTACCCACTACATGGGGCTAGTGCTCTACAAGTTTGGCCGCTACGACGAGGCTATCGGATTTCTCGAGCGGGCTCGTCGACTCGATCCGTCGCTTCCCGCGATAGAGCTAGACATAGGTCTTGCGCGCCTCAAGCAGGGACACTACGAGGAGGCCCTCGAGGCACTTCGGCACGCACAGAAAAAGCTTCCCGCAAGCGGATTCGTGGCGTTCAATATCGGCTACACGCTGTTTCTCCTAGACCGCTACGAGGAAGCCTTGGTCGAGCTACGCCGGGCGCGGCGACTGGACGCCGATTTCAGCGTCCCATCGCTCTTCTACGAAGGGCTCTCCCTATATCACCTCGGCCGCTACCCCTCAGCGCTGGCCACGCTCCGCGACGTCCGCCGCCGGGGTGCAGGAACACCGTTCGGCATTTCCGCCGCTAGCTACATCGCCACACTCGAGCTGCTGACCAAGCCCTACTACGGCGCCCTTTCCACAGGTTACCAGTTCGACACCAATGTCGTCCTTGAGCCTGACGCGATCGAGATAACCGACGAGCAGGACAGCCGCTGGTTTGCAAACTTCACCGTCGCCTGGAGGCCCGTGCTCAAGGACGACTACGAGCTCAAGGCCTCCTGGAACACATACTTCTCCCTCCACGCCGACATCGAGCAGCTTAACCTGCAGGCCCATCGCTTCGACATCACCAGCACCAAACGCACCACCCTCGGCCGCTACCCGGCGGCCTTCACCTTCAACTACTTCTACAACTTCGTCCTCGTCGACGGTTCCCCGGCCGACGAGCTGTTCTCCCAGACGCACGCCGTCTCACAGTCGTTGAGCGTCGCCTGGGCCAAGCACATCTCGACCGAGGTGGCGGCCGAGCTTCGCTTCGACAACTTCAAGGAGTTCCCCGAGCGTGACGCCGTCCGGGCTACTTTCACCGTTGCCGAATCCATCCTGCTGAGGCGGGGGCTCACGCTGCTGCGCCCCGGTGTGACGGCATCGTTCAACTTCGCAGACGATATCGCTGGCAGGCGCAACTTCGACCAGGCCCTGGGCGGTGTGTTCATCGAGACCACTTCCTACATGCCGTGGGAGCTCACCCTGTTCGCCCGCCTACACTACTACGCCGCTTCCTATTACAACGACCCCTTCGACAGGGTGGACAACCAGCTCGGCCTCAAGGTGGTCGTCTCACGCAGGCTCTACCGGACGGTCTCGCTCGACCTCGGCTGGGAGAACGTCTCCAACTTCTCCAGCAGCGACTTTCCCGGCCCCGAGCCGTTCGAATATTTCCGCAACATCTTCTCGGCCACTTTGTCCGCACGTTTTTAGCATTATATTTAACGGTTAGGAGGGCGTAAGTGCGTAACTCATCCGTCCTGGCTTCGGCTGGGGTGATAGTGTGTATTATCCTCTGCGTCGCAACCGCTGGGCGCGCCCACGCCCAACAGCGGGGAGACGCCGTGGGTGTGGTCACGGTGACCGTGGGCGCCGTATCGGTGGAGAGCAACGGCCTCGTGGAGCGCGTGGTGCCGGGCTCCGCCGTCTACGTGGGAGACGTCTTCAGGACGGGTGAGGACTCGGCGCTCAACATCATGCTCGACGACGACACGTTGCTCACACTGGGCGCCGACGCTGAATTGGAGATCACTCGGTTCATCTACAACCCCGCGGCCGAGAGGAACTCGACGTTCAGGGTGCTGAAAGGCATCCTCAAGGCCGTCGTGGAGAGATTCGCCGCGGGCCCCTCGGAAGTGAGGTTTGTGACGCCGCGCGGTGTGGCCGGCATAAAGGGTACCGTGCTGTATGTCGACGCCGACCGCGGTGTGTTCTACGTATTGGAGGGTACGGTGCATGTACGGGGCACCGCCCCCCAAGCCGCCGAGGTGGTGCTTACGAGCGGCACCTATACGGTGATCCCCGAAGGAGGTTCGCCCTCCAGTCCGGCCGCGGCAGACGACGAACTGAGAGAGGGCTTCGAGAAGGCCACACACGTCGAGCCGACGCCCGGTGCTCAAGACCCCTCGAGGGAGGAAGACTACCCCGGCAGCGAGGCGGGCGACGACTATTCCAAGACGTTCGAGGGCGGAAGCGCCGGCTGGCTCGCAAGCAACCTTCCGCTGAGGCCGCCCGTGGACCTGTTGCCGAGCGTGGACGTACACAACAGGGCGCTGGTCGAGGTGGTGATACCCACGCCGCCCGGACCCTGAGGGCGCCGCGACAGAGTGAGGAGAGATGACGAAACAGCAACGCCATACCCAAGGGCCGGCGCAAGGGGCCGAGATCCAAACCGTACCATGTAGTTTCGCGGCCTACGCCGTAAAGACCGCTCTGCTCATTCTCGTCTTCGCCGCCGCGGCCTCATGCGGCGGGGGGGGCACCGACACGGCCACCATCACCGTGATGACGGAGTTTCCCCACGCCCCTGCCGTGGGGGTGACATCGGCGGAATCGAGTGCTTCCACGCTGGGAATCGATACCGTCTCGCTCAGCGTGCTCGGGCCCGACATGGAAGAGATACGGCGCACCTTCTCCGCACCCGGTCTTGATTCGGCGGGCGAAGCCGTCTTTGCAAGGATATTCCTCTTCGTCCCCGTGGGCCCCGACAGGGTATTCCGAGTGGTCCTCTCTGACGAGGGAGGACGTACCGTGTTCACGGGGTCGGCGACCTCAGACATCGAGCCCGGGCACAACGTGGTGGTCATACCGCTCAGGCCAAAGGACTGCGCCGACGGCCTTGACGACGATTTCAACGGCCTGATCGACTGCGCCGACGTCGTAAGCTGCGAGGGACAACCGTGCGATCAATCTGACATGAGAAAGATATGTATCGAAGGGGCGTGTGAGCTGCCGCCGGAGGCGTCCGGGCCGCCGGTTCCGGCCCCTCCCTCGGCGGGCGGCGAGGAGAACTGCGCCAACGGCATTGACGACGACGGAGACGGGTTCACCGACTGCCAGGACACGTGGGACTGCGCCGGCAGGCTGTGTCTCGACGAAGACGAGACCGCCGGATCCTGCGATCCAACTACTTCGAGCTGCGTAGTACCGGAAACCCAGCCCACCCCGGTGCCCATACCGAGCGGACCCCCGATGCCCACTCCATCTCCGTCACCCACGTTCTCGCCGCCTCCGCCTCCGCTGGGTTGAATGCGCAGTAGACACCCCTCTTCGGGCCGACGTCGAGCGCGTGAGCACGTCCAAAGTGGAGGGAGACGCAGGGGACGAATCAGGCGCGCTCCTATCGGGAAGACGCGCGAAAACAACAGGAGAACGAGCGTGACGATGGCGACAAAGCTGTCGAGAACGAGAACCCAGACGCAGGTAGAGAAGCTGAACGCCCTCTTGGAGATAGGCAAGTGTCTGGCCTCGGAAAGGGACCTCGACAAGCTGCTTGAGATGATCGCCCGCGAAGTCACCCACGTCACGAACGCCGACAGGAGCACCATCTTCGTAGTGGACCGTGAGAAGGGCGAGCTCTGGTCCCGGATAGCGCAGAACCTGGAGATCACCGAGATAAGGATGCCGATCGACCGCGGAATCGCCGGTTACGTGGCGACGAGCGGCGAGATCGTAAACGTCGCCGACGCCTACAAGGACCCGCGTTTCAACACCGAGGTGGACCAGCTCACCGGCTACAAGACGCACTCCCTTCTGTGCGCCCCCATGGTTACGCGTGAGAACGACATCATCGGCGTCATCGAGGTCCTGAACAAGCACGGCGGGCCGTTCACGGCCGAGGACGAGGAGATACTGCTCGCCTTCGCAGGCGAGGCGGCCGTGGCCGTCGAGAACGCCCTGCTCTATGAACAGATAGAGCTGATAATGGAAAGCTTCATCGGCGCAGCCGTCTACGCCATCGAGTCCCGAGACCCCACCACGTCGGGCCACTCGGCCCGCGTGGCCGCCTACACGCTCAGCCTGGCAAAAGCCGTCAACGAAATCACCACCGGACCGCTGGCCGACGTCAACTTCACCCCAAGGGAACTGAAGGCCCTGAGATACGCCTGCTTGCTGCATGACTTCGGCAAGATCGGCGTCAGGGAAGCCGTGCTGCTGAAATCCAACAAGCTGTACGAACACGAGCTGGAGCTGCTGCTCATGCGGTTCCGGCTGATAAAGCGCAGCATCGAGGCCGACATACTGAAGAAGAAGCTCGAGATATTGCAGAGCGGCACCGGCGACGCCGACGACGCCCTTGCCAGGCTGGACGAAGAAATCGACCGGGAGTTTCGCAAGATAGACGACTACCTGAAGTTCATACTAGAGTGTAACAAACCCACCACCACGCCACGGGACAACTTCGCCAAGCTGCGCCACATAGCGCAACAGACCTACACCGACGTCGACGGCGCGCAGAAACCCTATCTGACGCAGTACGAGCTGGAGAGCCTCTCGATCGAGGTAGGCAGCCTGCGCCAGCACGAGCGCCTCGAGGTGGAGTCGCACGTAACCCAGACGGTGAACTTCCTGAAGAAGATCCCCTGGACGAAGGACCTCAAGGACATAGCCCTCATAGCCGGACGCCACCACGAGCGGCTGGACGGCTCCGGCTACCCGGACCAGTTGGATGGCCGGCACATCCCCTATCAGACGCGCATGATGATGATAGCCGACATATACGACTCGCTCACGGCCATGGACAGGCCCTACAAGAAGACCTTCACGCCCGCCAAGGCCCTGGAGGTCCTCAAAGAGGAGGCAAGAAAGAACAAGATCGACGGCGACCTGCTCAAGGTGTTCATCGAGGCCGAGATATACAAGAAGGGACTCGATCAGACTCCGCTGCCTGGTACGAAGCCATAGCAGCCCCCGTCTGACGGCCGCGGCCGGTGGCGACGGCATCTCGTCCCACCCCCGTGGGGGGACAGGGCCACAGGGTCTAACGTCCCCTGCCCAGCAACCTTTCCACGAACCTCCTTCTCCGATGACGCTCCCGTTCAAGCTCGATGAGCAGCCGCTGAGGCTCGATATCCAGGTAGCGGGAGATCGATTCCACCGTCACCTCTCCCAGGGAAGCGACGGCGGGATCGATACGCCTGAGCTCGTGGTAGAGAAGGCGCAATTCGAGCCCTAAGGAGTCGTCGCCCTCGTAGATACCCTCGGGCTCGGCGGCCTCCTGGAGGGAGTGGTCGTCCATTTCTTCCAGTTCACTCTGGGTTAGCGTGCGAATGTAGATCTTCACGTCCATCTTCGTCAGCTCTTCGGCCAGCTCTTCGGTGTCGCGTCCGAGCTCGTTGGCAAGACTGTTGAGATCCACTAGGTTCAGCGCAGATTTTCTGTACGATCTGGCGGCGGACTCAACCACTATCTTCCCTTTACGAATCCAGTCTCTGAGCGTAGACTCCGGAATGACCAGGGTCCTACTCACCTCCGCAAGGGGGACCAACGGCCTGTGGACCAAATATTTCATCTGACCTACCCCACATTTAAATGCCTACTTCACCCATCCGGTATCCTGAGAGCGCATGCTCCACCGCCGATCCTCTTTATACTTGCTCTCGTAATAAGTATAAAGAGGATCCAAGCGTAGTGTACCACTGCCGCTTCAGATACATTCGTCAGGGTTCGTATATTCTAAATTAAAGTTGCACTACCTACAATTCCCAAAATGGTACCACTCACGGCCGTCGTAGATGGGACTCGGCTCATACCCCCCACCCTCTACGGGGAAGGGGCCGCCAGACCGTCACCCGAACCCCTTTCTCCGGCTACACGACCCCCACGGCCGGAGACACCCCACCGCAACACGGGGCCAATCGCCCGTGAAGAGAGGAAGCGGCGGGTGCGACGGTAACGTAAGGCGAATCGGGGCTAGATGATCTTGCAGCCTCGCGCAAGGACCAACCACTATTCGCACGGCATCCGGCAACGGCGGGATGGCAGCGTCCCAGGGTGTTGTGTCGCGCTACTCCCCTACCTCCCCATTCAGCTCAAAAGCGCGGCCCGATCTGCCGGAAAGACGACCGCGAGATCCCTCCCCCCTGGCCCGTCGCCCCATCCGCACCGACCACGCACACACCACACGGCCCGACACCCATACAACACGGGTCCGCTCCGCTTCACCCCCCTCAAGACTCCGTCCCTCCTTCTCCGGACCGCCGCGGCTCGGCTGTGGTATATTGTAGTTTGACTCGCACACCATCAGGGAGGGAGTAGAAGTGCTCTACACCGTGCAATCGGACAAGCCGCTCGACCAACTTTCCCGCGATCTCGAAGAAGCCGTACAGCGCAACAAGTTCGGTATCGTGGGAGTACACGACCTCAAGGAGACGATGCAGAAGAAAGGGGTCGATTTCAAGCCCAGATGCCTGATATACGAAGTCTGCAATCCCCACCAGGCAAAGCGGGTGCTCGAAGCCGATATGGAGATCTCGACCGCCCTTCCGTGCCGCATATCGCTCTACGAAGAGGGGACCAAGTCGGCACTCTCAACGATCAAGCCCACGGCCATGCTCGCGCTCTTCGGAAAGGAGGAGCTAGAGGCGGTGGCGCGAGAGGTCGAAGAGACCGTCATACGGATAATGAACGAAGCGGCCCGGTGAGGGCTTCAGACTATCCCCCGAAGGAAGTACCCTATCAAGTAGGCCAGCACCGCCGCGACGGTGCCGATGACAAACGTCTCGAAACCGGAACGCCACCAGGGCTTGAGCGACCATGCGCTCTTGGCCGAGCCTATGGCGAAGAACACCAGGGCCGTGAACACGCCGGACAGCTCGAAGGGATGCGGAAGGCCCAGCAAATAGGGCAACAGGGGCACAAGCCCGCATACGAAGAAGGAGCTGAACGTACTGGCGGCCGCAAGCAGGGGCGAGCGTATCTCGAGCGGCAGGCCGTACTCTTCGGTGAGCATCGTTCTTATCCACAGTTCCCGGTCGGATGTGATTACTTCCACCACCCGCTCTAGTTCCTCGCCCTCGAATCCCTTGGAACGGTAGATCTGCCGCACCTCTTCCCTTTCCCCGTCGGGATGGGTATCGATGTGTCTGCGCTCCCTCTCACGAAGGTGTTCCTTCTCCTCGGTCTCGGTCTTGGTACCGGAGTAGTTGCTTGCAGCCATGGAGAAACCGTCGGCCAGAAGGTTGGCGAAACCCAGTATGATGACGACGGCGGGGGTGAGATCGGCCCCGTTGACGCCGGCCACGACGGCGAACGTCGTCACGGCGCCGTCGATACCACCATAGACCCAGTCGCGCAGGTAACTCAGCCGAGGCCCTTGGGAAAGCCTCTCACGTATGGCTTCAGGGGTGTGGTCGTGCTCCATGACGTATCGGCGGAGAGACGGCGAATCCTATGGAATCTAACACAGAGCGGCCGAGCTGTCCACAAGAATTCCTTGCATTCCTTCCTCGTAGTTCTACTATAATAGTAATAGAACCGTAATCGAGGGGTGAGTCTCGTTCACTGACCGATCGTCGGCCTTATGACGCATCTGAGCGAAATCCTACCAGCACATGCATCCGGCGGTGGTTGCCGCCGCGCACCACATATTACGCGCAGCCACCCACACTCCCTTCAGCTCCGCAGCACGTAGCATCCATCACCTCCAACACACCCTCTACGGGCTCACCCCGTAGCAGAGGCGGAGGTGAAACCAGATGATAAACCCACGCGTTGTACCCCCACTACGGGTGGGCTGCCTGTTGTTGGCCGCCCTATCCTTCGTGGCACTCGCACCGACGGAATCCTCGCCGCGTGACCCTACAGGACGCCTTACCACCGGCTGGGGGCTGCATCGGGTGGTATTCTCCGTCCCCGAGGGCGACGTAGTCGTCATGCTGCCGGACGACCTTGCGGCGGGCGACACCATATCGGGCGCCGTCGTAGCCGCGCCGGCCGGCAAGGGGCGCAAGCGCCGCAAGATGGCCGACCGCCTGGAAGGCTACGTCGTGGCGGCCGAGGAGATGAAGGCGCCGGTGGGAAAGGGCGCGCTCAAGTGGACGGTGCCCGCGGCGCTGGCAGGAGGTACGGCTACGCTCATACTGCTGGATGAGAAGGGCAACGCGGCAGCCCGCACGGAGGTGCCCGTCGCGGCAGCACCGCCGCCCGCCGCGGTTGCGGAACCCCTGCCCGAGGACTTCGCGCTGCCCGAGATAGGGCAAGCGGGAAGACCCATCTCGATCGGCGGTCCCTTCGACGGCGAGTTCGGGACCACAGCGGTCAAGATGGGCGGCGAGACGATCCCCCTTCTGGCCGAATCTCCCCGCAAGGTGGTGGTCCGCACACCTCGTGACGTCGTGGGCGGGACGGAGCTCGAGGTGCGGGAGGGCGACGTCGTCGCCAAGGGCACTATCTACAACGTCGGTGTCTCGCTCTCGGCTCCCCGCACCAAGCTGCACCAAGGCGAGGAGACGACGCTCCAGCTGACGGTCGAGGGGCTCGCGGGCTACGGCAGGCCGCTTGACGTCTACGTGCGGAACGAGACGCCCGAAGTGGTATCGATGGAGGGCGGCAACCTGATCACCGTACGTATCAACCCCGACGACCTGGACGAAGAAGGCCTGTTCACAGCCACCATACCCGTGAGAGCGGTCAGGATGGGATCGTTCTCCATCTCGGCCGTCGTAGCCGCGGCGAGTGACCGGCACGACTACTCCACCACCCGCAGGTGGAAGAGCGTCAACCACGACCTGGCCGCGTCCTCCAGATGGAAGAAGCGGCACAACGAGTCGGTGAGCGTGGCCGAGAAGCTGCCCGAGAGACACGCGGAAGAGTTGTCGGAGAAGTGGGTCGGGCGCAAGCACAGCTTGAGCACGAGCAGGAAGTGGCGTGCCGAGGGCCATGCGCTGGCGTTGACCGAGCGCTGGGGGAAGCACGCCTACGCCCGCTCCCGGCAGTGGTCACACTCGAACCATGCGGTCGAAGCCTCGCGGCGGTGGAAGGACGACGGCCACGCCCACGGCACATCGCGGCTGTGGAGGGGCGAAGGACATGCATACGAACAAAGCACCGCATGGGCACGCCTGAAGCCCAAACACTCCTATGTGACGTCGAAGCACTGGAAGGGCTACGGCCACAAGGAGGCCGATTCGTGGAAGTGGAGGGCCGAGAAACACCAGCCGGGTATAAGCATAAAACGGGTCGGCAAACACGAGGCCGACACAACCAAGATGTGGAAAGGCGACCTCCACCGCGAAAAGCTCTCGCGCCGCTGGCGTGGTGAGGAACACCGCTACACGACGTCCATGAAATGGAAGGACGAGAGGCACAACCACCGCTTCTCGCGCAGGTGGAAGGGCGAGGGCCACAACTACGGCGAGAGCCGCAAGTGGCAGGGGAAGCGTTGAGGGCGCAGCGGATACGGCGCAGGAGCCTGAGGTGGGGCGGCGTCCGGCACCCTTCTGCGCGCTCCTGGGAGGAGGGGCGCGGCGTGCGGGGGGTGCGTGGGCGCCTTTCCCCGCTGCCGCCGCTTGCGCTCGCTCTGCTCCTATGCGTCGCGTGCCACGCTGCCACTCCTCCCATGGCCGGCCCCCCGGCCGGGCCAGACGGCGGAGCCGTACTGCAGGGCACCGTGACCGGCCCTGGCGAGGCCCCGCCGCACATCCCCTCCACACCGCACCCCTCCTTACGCCCTCGGCCGGTGCTCCAGACGAACGAGGCGTTCATCCGCTCACTGCACACCAACCTCGACATCACCGATACAAGAGAAGTGTTCTACTTCGTCCTCTCCTCCCTTCCACCACAGGTGGACGTCATCCCCACGGAGAACTACTACTACTTCTCCTTCTACACGGCTGGAAGGGAGGTGCGCGGCAACATTCGGTTCGACGTCTACGACCGCGACGAGGGACGAGTGAGCTTCGTCTACTACGTACACCGCCCCCACGGCGAACCCTGGCGCGAGAGCGCCACGTGGCAGGCCGCGTTGGGCGCCGAGCAAGGCGTATACGTACTGAAGGTCTCTGACAACGTTTACGCCGTCTCGATGAGGGGCAAAACGGTCCGTTTCCACCTGAACCCTGCTCCCAGGACGCCTCCCGCCGTGGCGCGGCTGGCCGAGGGCGATGAACTCATGGGGCGTGCGGTGGACGAATCGGGCATAGCGTTCCTGCTCGTCTACGATACGCGGCGCAAGGCCTTCATCTGGCTGCTCGACGAGGAACGACCCACGCCGCCGCTGGAAAGGATAGCCGAGGGCATGCTGCTGGACCCGCTGAGCGGGTTCATCTTCTGGGACGACCGTCAGCGGCGGGCCAAGGTGCTCATAGGGGTGAGTGCCCGCGATGTGAGGCTCAACACCTACTGGGACGGCCCCTTCGACCAGCTACCCGACAACAACCCCCATCCGCGGCTCAAGGAGAGGCTCGAGGAGGCCCACCCCTACGCACGCGGAAGGCTCGACGCGCTGGGGCGGTTTACGGACGAGAAGAGGATGAGGATGGCCGTGACGCCCTACTACGAGTACGAGACGCTCGATGAGATGGCCGACCTCGTCGAGGACTGCAGGCGCCGCGAGCCTGCCTACATCGTCGACTGCCTCACCTACGATTGGAAGAGCTCGCTCGAGCCCTGACGCCCCCCTGAGCGGCAAACCCACGCGCCGCGCTCCCAACCGAGCTCCCCATACACACACGCGACGGCCGACCACTCGCGGCCCGGTCCCACGGGCGGGCTAGAAAAACTCCTCCGGTGGTACGGGGGGATGCTCCGGACCTACCCCCGCACCGTCGCCGCCGCCCGTGAGCGTGCCCACCAGCACGGCAGCCCCCGCGGCGGCGGCCGCCCCCAGCAGGAACCACAGCCACCGCCTCTTGCGTCGCTCTTCCACCACGCCCCTCAGCTCGTCGCGGGCCTGGTCCCCGCCACGGGCCTCCGCCGCCCGAGGCTCCTCCCCCACGACGACGCCGTAGAGCCGCGACCTGCCCGCCGCCGAGGCCGACACGGTCCTATCGGCACACGATACGGCGAGCAAGAATAGAGCGGCCGCAACGAACAACAAAACCCTCGGTGCCACGACCACCACCCCGTCACTGAAGTGGACGGCTTGACAGCTATCCCTATAGACCATCCTACCACCCCGGCACGCGGCTGTGAACCGGCAACTTCAGGCCCCGGGCGGTCCGGCCGGCAAGGCGTACCCCCCACACCTCCACCGCAAGGCACCGCTTCAGCCGTACGCGCCCCCACCGGCCCCGTAACCGCACACTCCACACTGCAGCGAGGCGACGTCCCCGTCCCATACCGCAGGCTCACCCGCACCCGCGACGCTCCCCCCTCGACCCCGCCCCTATCCCCCACGACCGGCCACATGCGCCCACCCCCCGGGCAGCAAATGGTTTTGTGATACGCACTCCATTCTTGTAATCTGTGTGCGAGGGAGGGTGCAACCCGCCGACGGCCGCCCCCGGGAGGAGAAAGCACGTGTCACAGCTTGCCGCACTTATGCTTGAAGCAGCCCAAGCCCTCAGGGAAGGGGCCCTTGAAGAGCTGTGGTTCATGTTGCTCGCAGGCCTGATGCTGGCGGCCGTCCTCTACGCCCACCGCCGGATACGCCAGGCATTCAGGGAAAGGATAGAGGCGAACCTCCAGTGGAGCTTCCTCGTCGACCTGCTCTTCCCGGCCCTCTACTACGCCATGTTGCGGGTGCTCCACCTGCCGTTCGCGGCACCCGTCGGCCAATCGTTCACGGTGGCGGCCATGTTCCTGTACCTCTCGATCGGGGTCGTAAGGAACTCCGACGCCGCCATCGGCCCCTGCCGTTTCGTGCACCCGGCGGTGGTATATGCGCTCATCGGCTTGGCAGCAGCAGCGCTCGCCGCTTCTCTGCTGGCCTCCGCCCTCGGCGGCCCGGAGGAGCCGGCTCGGACGCTCACCCTCGCCTTCAAGCTCGCCGCGGCCACGGGCGGGTTCATCCTCTACATGGGGGCCATAAGGGCGCTGATGAGGGCTCTGCCCGTACGCCTAGTCCGGACAAGGCGCATACTGGGCAGCCTCAACGTCCTCTATGCGGCGCTATACTTGGCGGCCACCGCCATATGGTTTGGAAGCGACGTCACACTGCCGCCCCGAGCTCTGCCGGGGGCGGTGTTGGTCCTGGCTCTGATCGCCGCATACAGGGCGGCCACCCACGTGCTGTCGCGAAGGCTCGACCAAGCAGGCGGCCCCTCCGGCGATACGGCCGCACTCGGCCGCTCCGCGCGCCGCTCGGTGGCTCTCGTCGCGGGGCTCGGGCTCTACAAGGTGTTCGAGCTGTTCTTCGGTCTCGACGCGGTCGTAACGACGCTCAAGGGGACGTATGTGGTCAAGACCGACATAATAGAGATGAGCTTCCACTCGCTGATATCGGCCACCTACGTGCTGTTCCTGTTGCTGGCCCTGGTCGGTGCGGCCGGACACGCCCTCCACCTCTACTACACGCGGCGCGGCAGGACGGTCGAGGCCGGCTCCGTACGTGCAATCGTGTACAACGCCGGCATACTGGTCACGGCGATCGTGTTCCTCTCGATGCTGGGGGTCACGTGGAAGGCGCTCATTCCCGTGGCCGGGGCGTTGGGCATAGGGGTAGGGTTCGGTCTCCAGGGGATAATGAACAACTACCTCAGCGGCTTCATCCTGCTGTTTACGCGCAAGCTCAAGGTGGGCGACGTCATCGAGCTCGAGGGGAACGCCGGCAGGGAGATCAAGAACACGCTGCCCACGATCTACGGCAAGGTGGTGAGCATCGACGCGTTGAGCACCGTGGTGAAGACGAGCGACGGCATCGAGATAGTGATTCCCAACTCACATTTCCTCTCGGAGAAGATAGTCAACTACTCGCTCACCGACAACTACATCCGCGTGCGCGTGCCGTTCGGGGTGTCGTACGGCTCCGACCCCAACACGATACGCGACGTACTGCTCGAGGTGGCCCACGAGCACCCGCAGGTGCTCAAGAACCCGCCCCCCGACGTGTGGTTCGCCGAGATGGCCTCGAGCTCTCTCGTCTTCTACCTGCTGCTGTGGGTAAACATCCGGATGCTGTGGCGCATAAACCCCTTCGTAAGCGACATCTACTACCGCGGATGGTACGCCCTCAAGGAGGCCGGCGTGGAGATACCGTTCCCCCAACGAGACCTGTGGTTCAAGAACAGGCTCCAGGTGGAGGTGGCCCCGCCCGAAGGGACGCCCGAGCAAGCGGGAGCCGAGCGGACGCAGCGGCACGCCCCGGGCACCTCGGGCGGCGGTACGGAGGGATAGCCGCTGCGTGTCCACGTACGGCGCAGCCGGCCGTCTCCGGAGCGCGTACGGAGCAGCGCCCGTCGATGGAGAAGATTCAAAAAGCCCTCTGCGGCTGGGGCACCCCCCCCGGCTCGGGCGAAATCCTCCCCCCACGCCCTCCAAGAAGAGGCCGTCTGCTCTCCGCCCTCCCCACAAGGCATGGGACGCACCAGCCCCGCTGCGGCAAACCCCGCACTCTCTGCGATTCGGGAATGCGTCTTTCAAAAGCGGCCGAGGACGCTTTCGAGAGTCGCAGCGGCCACTACATTCCGCGCACAATCACTGCGGCCCCGTAGCCCACCACGGCGCTCCTGTCGCCCGTGGTCGAGGCCGACGTGTCGTAGGCGAGCACCCGTACGTCGTCTGCGCCCAGCAGTCGCGCCGCCTCGAGCACGGCCGCCACGGCCGCCCGGCCGCATGCGTAGCCAACTCCCTCGGACTCGGCCTCGACGACGGCGCGCGGGTCCATGGACCGGATGCGTGCGAGCATCTGGCGGTCGTAGCGCTCGGCCACGGCGAGCGGATAGTAGTGGGAGAGATCCGAGCTAGCGACAAGCAACGCCTTGCGCCCCTCGACGGCCTCGGCGATGGACGCCCCAAGAGCCAGCGCCACCTCGACCGTCTGCTCGTAGACCATCAGCGGCACCATGCGGAATCCTTCGAGCACGTACTGAAGGAACGGCAACTGGACCTCGACGGCGTGCTCAACGGTATCGTACACTTCCACCACTCCCTCGCCGAGGCGGCTGCTCAACCCCCTGTCGATACGCTCGAGCACCTCGTCGTCCACGTCCACCATCCCGAGCGGGGTCAGGAACGCGCGCTGCCGCGTTGTGAGGACGGCACCGCCCCCGTGGTAGTGGGACGGCGACACTATGACGACTGTATCGTAGCTCTCATCCCTGATGCATCCGTAGGCACATGCGGCGACGCGGCCCGAATACACGTAGCCCGCATGCGGCACAACCAGTCCCACCACCTCTCCCGGCGGGCGCTCCTTGGGAGCGGCGTCGAGAAAGGCCTCCAGCGTCGCCTTCAACGCAGCCTGCTCACCCGGATACCACCCTCCGTCAATCGGCTCCCTCACGTCTTTCATCGCACCACCCCCCGCGAAGGACGGATCACGATCGGCTCCCTGCCACCACCCCAGCGGCCCGGCCGGGGGTCGAACCGCCCCGCCACCGTGTGGCCGCAGGAGCCGCACCTGCCGCCCTCGACCAGGTTCCAGCTCTCGATACGGTACCAGTTCCGCCCCACGACGACGCTGCCGCAGGAAGGGCAGTAAGTGGACTGCCCTTCGGGATCGGTGACGTTACCCGTATAGACGTACCGCAGCCCCGCCGCCAGCGCTATCTCACGCGCGCGGCGCAGGGTGGCGGGAGGTGTGGGAGGCACATCCATCATCTTGTAGTCGGGATGAAACGCCGTAAAGTGTAGGGGGACGTCCGGGCCCAGACGGTCGGCCACCCAGCCGCACAGCTCACGAAGCTCGCGGTCGGAGTCGTTGAAGCCGGGGATGAGCAGCGTGGTGACCTCGAGCCAGACATCCGTCTCGCGTCGTATCCATTCAAGCGTATCGAGGACAGGCTCCAGCCTACCCAGACACACGCGGCCGTAGAACTCCTTGGTGAACGCCTTGAGGTCTACGTTGGCCGCATCCATGCGGGAGAAAAACTCACGGCGCGCCTCGGGTGATATGTAGCCCGCCGTGACGGCCACCGTCTTGACACCACGCGCGTGTGCCGCCTCGGCCGTATCGATGGCGTATTCGGCGAAGATGACGGGGTCGTTGTAGGTGAAGGCTATGCTCCTGCATCCGCGGATCCGGGCCGCCTCGGCTATGTCGGCCGGCATAGCACGCGAGGTCAAGCGGTCGTCCTCGCGCGCCTTCGAGATGTCCCAGTTCTGGCAGAACCTGCATCCCAGATTGCATCCGGCCGTCCCGAATGAAAGCACGCTCGTGCCCGGGTAGAAGTGGAAGAGGGGTTTCTTCTCGATGGGATCAATGCAGAACCCCGAGGCGCGTCCGTAGGTGGTGAGCACCAAGCGGCCCCTTTCGGCCGCCCTCACGTAGCAGAACCCCCGCTGGCCGTCCCTCAACTTGCATCGGCGGGGACACAGGTAGCACTCGAGCCGCCCGTCTGGGGCGACGCGCCACCATTGGCCCACCACCGAATAGGGCCCTACGAACTCCCTCTCCACGAGGTCCGGACTCATAGCCCCTGCCGGGAGGGGATACACCCGCACCCTCCCACAAACATAAAATAACCACAGCCGCCCGCCCCGCAACCCCGCCGCCGACGGGCGGGACGCCTTGCAAAAACGCCGTCTGCGTGTTAGAGAACCTTAGGGAGCAGGAGGATCGGAGACCGGCGCGCGGAGGGGAGTGATGAACAAGCTGCTTACGAAGTCGCTCTTTCTGAGCGGGCTGCAGTGCGCGAGGCGCCCATGGCTCGACGCCCGCGCGCCTCGAGACGACGAGGAACCGCCCGGTGCGAGGAGGCTTCCCTACGGCTGGGCCGAGGTGTTCGAGCTGGCCCGCCGCCGGTTCCCGGCGGGGGTCGAGATAGAAAGCGACATCCCTCTTGCGGAAAGGGTGCGCCTTACGGCCGAGGCCATGGCCCGTGGGGCCGAGGTGCTCTTCAAGGGGGCGTTCGTCTCGTGCGGGATGGCGGCCGTAGTCGACGTCCTGCGCCGTGGGGCGGGCGGCCGGTGGGACCTTGTGGCGATCCGGGCCTCGACAAACGTCAAGGACGACCACATATCCGACCTTGCGTTCCAGCGCCTGGTCGTCGAAGGGACCGGCGTGGAGGTGGGCGCTACGTACGTAAAGCACATCAACAAGGACTGTATATACCCCGACCTCTCGAACCTGTTCACGCTCCAAGACGCATCGGACCGCGTGGCTGAGGCGAAGGAGGACGTGCGCGCAAAGGCAAGGGAACTGAGGCGCACGCTGGCGGCGGGGGCGGAGCCCGTGGTGGAGGTGGGCCCACACTGCAGGCAGCCCGACCCCTGCCCCCATCACGAACGGTGCTGGAGAGGGGTGGACGGCCCCACGGTGCTCGACATACCGAGACTCCCTTCGGAGAAGAAGGCCTCGCTCGCATCGGCGGGCATCCTGAGACTCGAGGACCTGCCCCGGGATTTTCCGCTCACCTCGAGCCAGCGAACCCACGTGGATGCCATGCTCGCCGCCACGCCCGCCGTCGATGCAGCGGGGATCAAGGCGCTGCTTGACGAGCTCGCCTACCCCATACACTTCCTCGACTTCGAGGCCGACAACCCTCCGGTGCCGCGCTTTGCCGGCACGCGACCCTTCGAACACGTTCCCTTCCAGCTGAGCTGCCACGTATTGCACGCCGACGGCGCGCTTGAGCACCGTGACTACCTTCACCTGGAGCGCGACGACCCACGCCCGCACGTGGCGCGTGCACTAGCGGCCGTCGTGGGCGATGTGGGAAGCGTCGTGGCGTACAACGCCACGTTCGAGAGGAGGATCATCACCGGGCTAGCCCGCCTCAATGCGCAACTCGCTCCAAGGCTCGAATCGATAGCGTCCCGTTTGTGGGACCAGGCGGTCGTGTTCAAGCGCCACTACATAGACCCCCGCTTCAGGGGGTCGTATTCGCTCAAGACCGTCTCGTCGGCCCTGCTCCCTCACCTGGGCTACGACGACCTCGAGGTGCGTAACGGCCAGGAGGCCGTATACGTCTGGAACGAGATGCTCGATTGCAGCGACGAAGCTGAACGGAAGCGCCTTGCGGAGGCGCTCAAGTGCTACTGCGAAAGAGACACCTACGCCATGGTGGAGCTGCACAGGCTGCTCCGATCTGTGGCCTCCGTCTGATGGGGCGGGCACGATGGGATGTGGTGGAAAGCGGCACCATGGGCCAGGTACGTTGTCGTCGACGCGGCGGTCAAGAAAGCGGAACTGGCTGGGGGACTAGGATTCGAACCTAGACTTATGGGTCCAGAGCCCATCGTCCTGCCATTAGACGATCCCCCAGCCCACATCAACGATAAATTATCGGCCACAATCGGCGCCTAGTCAAGTGGGAAGCGACCCCTTCGCAGGGAGAACGCCGCTCAGCCGGCGGCGCCGGCGGCGAGCTCGAGGGAGCTGAAAAAGAACCCTATCTCGAACTCGGCCGACTCGGGGCTGTCGGAGCCGTGGACGACGTTCCTCTCCACATTGGAGGCGAACTCGCGCCTTATGGTGCCGGGGGCGGCCTCGGCGGGATCGGTGGCGCCCATCACCTCCCTCACCTTGGCAATGGCGTCCTCCCCTTCGAGCACCATCGCCACACACGGCCCGGACGACATGAACTCAGTGAGGCTGCCGTAGAACGGGCGGGCGCGGTGCACATGGTAGAACCCCTCGGCCTGCTCCTTGGTAAGGCGCACCATCTTGAGGGCCACCACCCTGAGCCCCTCGCGCTCGAACCTGCCTATCACCTCTCCTATGAGGTTGCTCTCCACTCCATCGGGCTTCACTATAGAGAGGGTCCTCTCCACCTGTCGGTACACCTCCTTCAAAGGGTCGGGAACGACACACCCACATCGCCTGTGCGGGCCAACTTTATTTACCCGCCTCGTCGGGCCGTGTCAACGCGGGGGCGGCGGTACTGGTGGGGCGACGCAGGGGCGAGCGGGCCGCCCCTTACGACGACCGAGCGGGGTTAGCGGCCCTGAGCACCGACGGGGACGACCGCGGGCCTATGGCCCAGAACCGCCGCGTCCATGGAAGGAGGGGGGTGGTTGTGTATGCAATATCTCTTCGCAGGAAGCGGCGTCGTAGTTGTGCGCCAACGGCAGACACCGAGCCGGCGTAGGAGGAACGGATCGCGCCGAGGGAAGCCGGAGACCATTCGGCGGCGGGTCCCATACCCCTTGCACCTGAGCAAGCCAGCCCGCGCGGCAGGGAAACGACGGGGAAACCTCCATCGCAGCCAGGGGCAAGGTGCCATCGGCAGGTGCGACCGGGTGCGCCCCCTCGGTGGCGCGCCATCGGGGGGAAGTGGGTACCCCTTCTCCGTGGGGAGATGCGCACGCCGAGGGAAGCGCAGTGTGAGGGAGATGGAGGAAGGGACGCGGCGCACCGACGGGAAGGCGCATGTCCTCCCGGATTGTGACAGCCACTACGGGTCCACCGCGGCTACCGGAAGAGGACTGGATGGCGAAGCGGCCGCAGTACCTCCCTTCACCTCATCGCACCGCTGCTTGGTGCGCTCCCCCTTGGCGGTATTTCGCGCCGCACCCTACGTCGCGCTCGTCGCACCGGCGCCGGAACACCTGCGCACGCGGGGGGGAAACGTGGGCAGTGCGGTCCCAGGGACCTCGCCGAAGAGGACGCGCCTACCGCTGCGAGCCGCCCCACTGGCCGCTGTTCTGCACCACAAAGGACGATTCAGCATGCCCAACCTGGGCGCAGTGAGAACTCATAGAAATGGAGCGCCTTAGACGGCGGACCCAGACACAGGGATGGCGCGGACGCCCGGTGGATCGCAGCCCTCTTCCATAACGCCCGCACTGCAAGCTCGAGTCGTCCCCCGCGCATGGAACGTGGGGCGCGAAAGGGGGGGCGGGCATGGGGCATCCCACACGCCTTCTCTTTCCGCGGGCCGGGAGGAGGACCCAACATCGGCACCGGTCCGGACGTTGTACATCGACGCGGGATAGGGGAGATGTGTGGACGGTTCGTCAGGCGGCGACGAAACTATGCTTTTGCAGGCAGATACGGCTCACCGAGGAAGCCCCAGGTCGACGCGGCACCGCGCGCGACGGATGCGCGTCGCAGGGACGCCACGAGGAGCTGAGTAGTACAGCGGGACGGCCACCACCCCTTCCCGAGCGGTATGCCCGGCGCGCGGGCAAAAGGGGCCCTTCCCCCCTCGGGGGCCAGATCCTCAACCGCCACCTTGCTCGTAGGTCGCACGGACGACGGTCTTGATGCCTCCCCTTACGTTGAACTCGCCCACCACCTCGGCCCTCCGCGGGCGGCATGCCTCGACGATATCGTCCAGTATGCGGTTGGTCACGTGCTCGTGGTAGACGCCCTCGTTACGGTAGGAAAATATGTAGAGCTTCAGGGACTTGAGCTCTATGCACAGCTTGTCGGGCACGTAGCGTATGTAGATGGTGGCGAAATCCGGCTGTCCCGTCCGCGGGCACACGCACGTGAACTCAGGACACGTTATCTCGATCTCGTAGTCGCGGTCCTGATACTGGTTCTCGAAAACGTCGAGCTTCGACATGGACAACCCTCCACGGCCGCCGCGCCCACCGACCAGTGCGGCGGGCGTTCCACGTAAATCGCCCTTTCGGTCCCGGCGGCGCATCACCCCGCCGCCTGTGGAGGAAGAGGCAGCGAAGGCTCCCATCCACCCCACCTAGGAGGGCTTCACGTATGGACGGAAATCTCTATCTCGTAGCCACCCTTAACCTTCTTCACCCGGTCTTCTCTATACCCTGCACTCACGTAGGCGAACCCTTGCTTAGCCGCCTCCTTTATCTTTCTTGCAACCAGCTGCTTCAACCCCTTCTTGGTCTTCGACCTCACGGTGATGATTCTCGCAGGCATAGATCGAACCTCCGCTCTGGTTGTGGGTGATGAGGATTATTGTACTCGATATCGCCGAGCTCCACAAAAGGGAGCGTGCGAGGCGCAGGCGAAGGAACGGCGGCACCCTCGAGCAGCGACGCCCGGCGTCAGGAGGCGCCGTGGTTGTGGATGAGATTCCTCTCGGCGAAGTAGTCCTTGTTCTTGCCGAGGGCCTTCTCGTAGATGAAGTCGGCCAGGTAGAGCTTCTTGTCGTCGAGATCCTTTATCTTCCGGAGGTCCTTCTCGACCACAAGGTTGACCCTTATCCTCTCCTTCTCCGAATATCTTTGAGCATCGAGCGTGAGCACGTACGCCTCGGTGATGAGTTTCTTGTAGGTGCAACTCTCGACCATCTTACGTTTGAGAGCCGTTCTCACCGGGACGGGCTCGAACGTGTGCTTGGGCCTCACCAGCGAGACGGCCCTCTCGAGAAAGCCTCCCCCGTCCGGCAACGTCTCCCCGCCTGAGGTACCATCACCTTCGGCCAGGACGTAGAAAGTGCGCCCTTCCATCTCCTCGGTGAGAAGCCAGCCCGACTCGACGAGCGGATCCAGCCTCTCCTTGAGCCGATAGGACTCGAGTTCCACTATCGCAGAAAGCTCCCAAAGCGCAAGCGGCCCCCTCTGCCTGAGGAGCTCCACGTAACGGCCCACCTCGGGCGAGACGTTCGCAACCGATTGTGTTCCCATGCTAAAAAATAAACACCAACGGCCTCGGACTGTCAAGCCAGGGGCGGCTCCGCGTGAGGCATGCAGCGGCACGGGGGATCCTGAACAGAGACGTCGGGACCGGCCGGTGGAGCGGCATGCACCGAGGCCGACGCCCGGCAGGTCGTGCAACAGAGGGCGCGGCCGAACCACCACGCCGCGGCGCGGGGGTGGAGCAGCTGGCCGGGGGCGCGACGAGTGCAACGGGAGAGCGCATCGTCCCCCAACGGGAGAGGACTTGTGCCGCACCGCACGGAGGTGCGCGGTTCGTTGCCCGTCCCGGAAACGGAGCCTCCTTCAGCCCCCCCGCAGCACCTAGATCGCCCGGAGCCCGCGGTACGCGCGGCCTAGTGTAGACGGCCACCACCTGTCCCCGTTCGACGTCTGCGTGCAACCCCTGCACGACCCGCCCCAGGCGGGCGTTGTATCGGCTGCAGGGCGTTTGGTATAGTACTATTAACTCCCCTCCACGGTGACGTACGAGGACGCGACCATGGACCTTTACGCCGTAGCAAGCAGGGAATGGGACAACATCCGCACATCGCTCGAGCTGTGCGGCGACATCGGCCCCTTCGACGAGAGGCTCCTCGCCGACGGATCCCTCGACGACGAGGAGCGCGAGGAGTTCATGGCAAACCTGGCCGATTTCGCCGAGACGGTGGGCGAGCACGGCTACGGCACGCTGGAATCGATGGGCGTCTACTGCATCCTCGTAAGGCTGGCCGCCCGCAGGCTGGGGCTCACCGGCGAGGTGGCGACGGCTTTTGCAAACGGCTACAGCTTCGTCCGTACCGGCTGGGGGCTCGACACCTTCACCAGTATCGAGCAGAACATCTTCTACAAGATGTTCTTCCAGAGCAGGGAAGACTACGGCTGGGAGTTTTCGTCGGACCAGATCAAGAAGAGGCTCAAGGAGATCTTTGACAAGTTCATGCGCTGGGAGAAAGACAGGGTCCACTACAGGGAGGAGATCGACAACTACCAGGAGATGAAGCAGGACGAGGCGCTGGACGCCGATTGACCCATCCCCCCTATGGGGGGAGCTGCCTCACGGCACCTTATGGGGACACGCCGTCGCCTCGGGAGCCCAAACCGCACGCCCCCGCCCCTTTTCCCTTCCCCCCAGGGATCAAGCACGCAGCCCTTTTGTGGGTATAATTCGTTAGGCAGACCGCTCCGGCTCCCCCGCGCTTCGGGCGGGCCGCAAAACCCTTCGGTCGCAACGCCGTACGCACATCATATGGAGACGATGAACCCGCAGATATTCAGGGAGTACGACATCCGTGGCGTCGTAGAGCACGACCTCGACGAGGAGGTGCTCTATCGCCTGGGCAAGGCGTTCGCTTCATACCTGCACCGGCAGGGGCGGAGCCGCGTGTCGCTGGGCTGGGACTGCCGGCCGAGCTCGCCTCCCTTCGCCGAGGCATTCGGCCACGGACTGCTCACCTCCGGCATCGACGTGCTCGAGCTCGGAATGGTGACGACGCCCATGATGTATTTCTCGTTGTTTACGACCGACGTCCACGGCGGAGCGATGATCACGGCGAGCCACAACCCCTCGGAATACAACGGCGTCAAGCTGTGCTCGGGCACGGACTCCCTCTGGGGCGCCGAGATAGAGAAGCTAAGAGAGATAGCCGAGGCGGGCGATTTCGTGCGCGGCCACGGCACGCGCAGGCGGGGCGAGATCACCGACCACTACGTATCCACGCTGGTGCAAAACGTCGCCGTGGAGCCCGGCCACCGTGTGGCGCTCGACTGCGGAAACGGCACGGCGGGCATCGTGGCCCCTACGGTGCTCACCGAGGTAGGATGCCGCCTCACGGAGCTCTACACCGAGCCGGACGGTACGTTCCCCAACCACCATCCCGACCCGGGCAAGGAGGAGAACCTCGTCGATCTGATCGAGGCCGTAAGGACCGAGGCGTGCGAGGCTGGGCTCGCCTTCGACGGCGACGCCGACCGGCTGGGCGTTGTGGACGAGAAGGGGAACGTGATATGGGGCGACATGGTGCTTCTCATACTGGCGCGGCAGGTGTTGCGTGAGGTGCCCGGTGCGACCATCATCGGCGACGTCAAGTGCTCGAGCCGCCTCTACAAGGCCATCGAGCAGGCCGGTGGCAAGCCCATCATGTGGAAGACGGGCCACTCGCTGATCAAGCACAAGCTCAAGGAGACCGGGGCCGAGCTGGCGGGCGAGATGAGCGGTCACATCTTCTTCAAGCACCGGTTCTACGGCTACGACGACGCCCTCTATGCGGGGCTCAGGCTTCTTGAAGAGCTCTCCCACCAGGCGCGGCCTCTCTCGGCCCTCCTCGACGACGTACCACCCGCCTACTCGACCCCCGAGATACGGGTGGAGTGCCCCGAGGAGAAGAAGTTCCTCATCGCGCGCCGGGTGACGGAGAAGCTCAAGGAGCGCTACACCGTAAACGACATCGACGGCGCCCGAGTGGAACTCCCCCACGCTTGGGGGCTCGTACGCGCATCCAACACCCAGCCCGTACTGGTGCTCAGGTTCGAGGCCGAGACCGAAGAAGGGCTCGAGGAGATCCGCTCCATCATAGAGAACGCCATCAAAGAGGCAGAGGCCGAGATCGGGTAGCGGCGGGGCAGGCTTTGCCTCGGCGAACGCCGTGGTTTATATTAAGTCATAGCAGTGAGCGGTAAGATAATCGCCGTCGTAGACGACGAGGAAGACATTCTCGAGCTCGTCCGGTTCCACCTCGAGCGCGAGGGCTATACGGTAAAGCCTTTCAGGAACGGCCGCGACTTCCTTTCGTTCACCCGCAGCGTCGTACCCGATCTCGTCGTGCTCGATCTCATGCTGCCGGGCGTGGACGGATTGGAGGTGTGCAAGGCGCTCAAGCGCGAGACACGCACGGCATCGGTCCCGATCATCATGCTCACGGCCAAGGGGTCGGAGGCGGACATCGTGGTGGGCCTCGAGCTCGGAGCCGACGACTACGTGGTCAAGCCCTTCAGTCCGCGTGAGCTCGTCGCGCGCATCAAGAGCGTCCTGCGCCGCGCCGCAGCCGGGCCGGAGCAAAGGGCCGTCTACAGCGCCGGCCCCCTGTGCGTCGACGCCGAGCGGTTCGAAGCCACGGTGGAGGGCAGACCCGTGAGGCTTACGACGACCGAGTTCAAGATCCTGGAGCTGCTGGTCAAGTCGTCGGGCAGGGTATTGAGCCGCGACGAGCTCATAAAGAAGAAGAGGCTCTGGGGCGACGACCGCCTCGTCTACGACCGCACCATAGACGTCCACATAAAGAACATCCGGGAAAAGCTGGGCGAAGCCGGCTCGATGATCAAGACCGTAAGAGGCGTCGGCTACAAGCTTGAGCCCTAGAAGCGTGAGGGGAGAGGCCGCCTTACATTGCTCAAGAAATTCCTAAGAAACTACCTGATAACGCTCGCCATCTTCATACCGCTGCTGGCGTTCTTCGTACTCGAGTTCGGCTACGTGGTGGAGCAGCGGCAGATGGACGAGCTCTCCAGGGACGCCCGCCTCATATCGATGATCCTCGAACCACACCTCCTCGAAGGTGACCGGGCGGCACTGGCCGCTGCAGTAAGGGAGGTGGAAAGGAGGACGGCCGAAGGAGTGGCCCTCTACCTGCCCGACGGCACGGTGGTCGCGGGTTCGAAGGGGCAGAAGCGGCAGGCCGCCCGCCCACCCGACATGGCCGAGCTGCACCACAGGGGCAGGCTCACGGAAAGGACAGGCTCCGGCATGGGCGCCACGGCCTATGCGTCCATAACCATCCCCATCGAAGACGACACCGGAAAGATGGTCGGGGCGCTGCGGGTCACGGCCCCTCTGGCCGCCTCACCCTTCTCGGACGAGATCTCGCTCTTCGGGGCCGCCCTCGTCGTGGCTCTCACCTTGGCCGCGGCCGTGTTGGCATTCACACTGCTTACCCAACGAAGATTCAACGACTCGTTCGATCGCTTGCTGGCCGCCTCGCAGCAGATAGCCGAAGGGGTATTCGATGCGGAAGTGCCGTTCAAGGGATCGAGCGGCGAGATAGGCCGCTTCAGCCGATCGCTCGACCTCATAGCGCGTCGTCTGAAGAAGCTTTTCGCCGAGGTCGAGGCCGAAAAGGAGCTGCGCGGCGCCGTGCTCGGGGCAATGTCCGAAGGGGTGATAATGGTCTCCAGGAGCGGCTCGACGCTCCTTGTGAACGAGGCGTTCAAGCGCATATTCAGCCTTACCGACGAGGGCAAGGGAAAGCCCTACCTGGAGGTCATAAGGAACCGCGAGATCGCAGAGATCATCGAGGAGGTCATAAGAGAGGATCGACCGGTGGAGAGGGACGTGACGCTGTTCTATCCGGTCGAGAAGTCGTACAAGGCCTACGCCCTGCCCCTGCATGCGCCGGAGCCGGGTGTGATGCTGGTGCTTTACGACGTAACCGAGTTCAGGCGGCTCGAAGAGATAAAGAGCGATTTCGTAGCCAACGTATCCCACGAGCTGAGGACCCCGCTCACGGCGCTCAAGGGCTACGTCGAGACGATGCTCGACGCACCCGACCTCGACGAGACCCGCCGCAGGCGATTCCTCGAAGTTATGGAGAGGAACATCGATCGGCTGATACGGATCGTAAACGACCTGCTCGTCCTCTCCGAGGCCGAGCGCAAGGGCACACCGTGGCACCGCTGGGAAGAGCAGACCGAGAGGGTCGACCTCGGAGAGGTGGTTAGCGAGGCCGTCGGAGCGCTGCGCTCGAGCATGGAGGCCAAGCGTATCGAGCTCACCCTCGACATGCCCCAAGGAGGAGGACCCTCGCTGGAAGGTGACAGGTTTCTCCTGGTCGAGATGGTGATCAACCTGCTCGAGAACGCCGTCAAGTACACGCCCGAGGGCGGGGAGGTCAAGATTACGGTCCGCCAGAGGGACGGGGCCTGCGAACTGGGAGTCGAGGACACGGGTATAGGGATACCGCGCGAACACCTGCCCCGCATCTTCGAGAGGTTCTACCGCGTGGACAAGACCCGCTCGCGTGCCGAGGGAGGAACGGGGCTCGGGCTCAGCATAGTAAAACACATCGCCCTCCTCCACGGAGGCGACGTGCGGGTCGAAAGCCGGCTCGGCGAGGGCAGTGCGTTCTGGGTGACTCTGCGGGGTCGAGGCAAGGCCAAGACACCACCCGCTCCCACGGCACATCCATCCTGAGCGTGCACATTCATCCGGGGAGCTGATCCCGCCCGGGCCAACCCATCCTGAACGCGCACACCCAACCCCGATGCCGTCCCAGCCCCCCAGCGGCCGTCCCCACCCCATCGCGGCGAGGAGGCTATTTCCTCACCCATTTGCCGCCGGGCAGCTGTATCCACCACCCCGGGGCCGCCTTCTCGCGCCTCGTCTCGGCGAACTGCCGCGCGGCCTTCGGGTAGACCTCCTTTATGTTCCTCTCCGAGAGGGGCATACGGTTGAGCTTCACGATGGCCTTGGCCATCCCCCTTATGATGACCCTGCGGTCGGCGTTCTCGACCTTCACCACCGCCCGCTCGTGCGCCGAGAGCGCGGCACGCGGGGCAAGCATCCCGTCGTTCGCCTCGCCCACCTTGCCCGCCTCGAGCAGTGAGCGCACAGCGCCTAACCTTGCCCTGCGGCGTTCGTAAGCGCGCACGACCTCCGGCATGGAACGCATCTCGGCCGTTATGCGGGCCGCCAGCTCCTCCTGCGCCCAGGCCGGAGGGGGCGTGAGATCGAGGTCGAGGAAGCTGAGCAGCGCGGAGAACTTCCTCAGGCTGAGCACCTCGCCGCCGCCTCCACCGCCCCGAGGCTCGAGCCGCCCTGAAGGCACCCCGGATGACGAACCCGTCCCGCCGGCGGGCGGTGCGGCCTTCTCACCCTGAGGCGGCTGGGTGAGGAACTCCTCTTCCAGGCTGTCGTAGGCCTTCCTCACCTCACGCGCCGGGAAGTTTACGTTTATGGTCACGATGGCGCACGATGTAAGTACCATCGCTAGTGGTGCCAACAGGTAGACGCCCTTGTGTCGTAACATTGGAAACATGCCCTATACCTCCAGAGCTATTTTTTCTCGACCTCGAACTCGAGGCCGCCCTCTTCCACTCTTCTCCTGGTCTCCTCTATGACGGAGACGAGATCGGACAGCGCTATGGTGTTCCTATCCGGATTTATCCTTATCGAGAGGTCCTTGACCCAGAATATGGAATGCGAGATGTCGAACGTCCTCAACGTCAACATGCCGTCCCTTATGACGCCGTATGCACGCGCACGGTCGTACCTCTTCGAGGAGCCAAGCAGCAACTTCCCCCTCATGCCCAGGCGGCGGAGCATCGCTCGCCCGATCGTCCTCTCCTCCTCGGAGCGGACGCTCCAGAGCCCTACGTAGCCGCCGATCGAATCCCAAGAGCCGAAGGCGCCCCGGAGCCTAGCAACCCCGCTCAGCCTGCCCGTCATGTAGCCCTCCATCCCGAGCGCCGAGGTGAACTCCTTGAGGCTCACACGGTGCAAGTACACAGTCGTATCGTAGCGCCACCGCGGCCCGCTCGCAAGGGCTGCCTCGGCGTAGAGCCGCCCTCCGAAGAGCGACCCGCGCACGCCGTAGATGCCGAGGCCTCCGGGAGAGAGGACCGCACGAAGTCGCACATCCTCGACGGCCACTGGGCCCAGGGCGAGGGAGTCGGCTTCGAGCAGCCCTCCCTCCCGCGGAGAGGCACCGTCCCGGGGGTAGCGCTTGGCTAGCGTCCTGAGCTCGTCGAGCGACCGGGCCAGCCGGAAGTGGGCGCCCAGCTCCCCCTCGGCAGGCTTCTCCGCCGCAAAGGAGATCTCCCCGCGAACACCTTCGGCCCGCAGCCGTCCGGCCCACTTCACCGAGACGCCGTCGAGCTTTACGCCACCACGCAGCCACTCCCACCCGGCTGCCCCCCCCTCGGATCCGAGCGCGACCACGCCACGGGCGCGAACCGCTGCTCCCCCCGATACCCTCAATCCGCCCGCCACAACACTCGCCAGAGGGCCGAACGGTCCCAGCTTGAACGGGGGCACCTCGGCATCCAACTCCATGCGGTCGCAGCCGAGCCGCCTCAGAGAACCGTTGAGCTCGAGGTCCCCTCTGCCCACACTGCTTTTCAACCTCCCCTCGGCGGTAATCGTTTCACCATCCCCCCTGACGGAGAGCACTCCGGCATAGGCAGGAGGGGTGCCTTCCGAGCTCTCGGGGACGAGGCCGGCGACGGAGAACGAGACCTTTCCCGACGGCAAAGCACACCGGCGGGAGCCGTAGTCGAGGTCGAATTCGAGCTCGGCGCCGCCCACCGAAAGGTATCCGCCGCCCAGGGCAAGGAGCCCGTCCTCGTAGCGAAGCCCGCCGCTCACGCGGCGAGAGCCGTTGGTCTCGTCAAAGCGCACCGAGCCCGTGAGCGGGCCGCCGTTACACGTAGCGTCGAGAGAAGCCGTGCCGCGTCCCCCCTCCCGCCGTGCCGAGGCCCGTAACGCCTCGCATCTGGCCGAGGGGACGACGAGGCTCGTGGCGCCCAGCTCCGCCTCCCACGCCTCCCCCACCCCACGGCCGAGGCGGACCGCGAAGCGGCCCTCGACGCCGGCCGCAGCCACGTCCGGCCGGGGCGCCGCCCACTCGAGTCCCGAGAACTCCACATCCATGCCGCCGCCCGAGGGGACCACGGCGAGCGAAGAGACCTCGATTCGGCCCACCCCCTCCCCCTCGAAGGCGAGATCTCTCGCGCGCACGCCTCCTCCACCCAAGGCGAACACCCCGGCCACCTCCCCGGCGCCGGACTCGATACCACCCGGGAACACGCCGCCTGCGTATGCGAGCGAGGTCTCGAGCTCGAGGGCGGAATCGGCACCAGGCGTGCAACGTACGAGCAGTGGGGAGCGGGTCTTTATCTCCTCCGTTTGGAGAAGCTCCTTCCCGCCCTCGGCGAGGACGACCCCGTCGGCCGTGAAAGCGGCCTTAACGCTGCAGCTTGCGGGCGCCTCCATCACCAACTCCGCATCCAGCGAGCGCACGACGCCGCTTACATCGAGAGGGAAAAGAGGGCGCAGACGCCCTAGCTCCAGACCCCCGCCCGCCAGATGTGCCGACGCCGAGTACGCCCCGCCGGCCCTCTCGATACTAACATCGCCCCTCAGTTCTCCTCCCAAGAGATCGGCCTTCAGACCACTGAGCGTCGCCGACACCGCGCGGCCCCTCGCCGTGAACGATGCATCACCCTTTACAGCCGCCGTAACCCCGGGCACCTCGACCCCCCGCACGGAGAACCGCCCTTCGCCCTTCAACGCCGGTTTCGACCCGCGCCCGAGACGCGCTTCGAAGTGCACCTCGGCGTCCACCCCCCGGGCGACCCCCACGCCAGCCAGCCCAAAGGACGCGCGGCTGACTTCAAGCCCACCCAGAACCCGCAACACCCGCGGCAACGTCCCTTCAAGCCGCACCCCCCCCACGCGCACGGTCCCTCCCACGCCCTCGAGACCCAACGACTCGAGGTAGACCCCCAGGCGCGCAAGCCCCAACTCCACGGGCTCGAAACCGAGGTCGACGAGCACCCCCTCGCCACCGGCCGCCATCGACACCGTACCCCCGCCCTGCAACCTCGCTGCAACGTGCGGCAACCAGAGGGTGAGCCGCCGCACTTCGAGTCTTCTGCGGGCTCGGTCGTAGCGGCCCCACCACTCGGCCGTCACCTCACCCACCCCGTCGGCCACCGAAGCCGCACCACCCACGTAGGGCTCCTCCCCTTCGAGGACGACGAGACTCACGCGGGACGCCTTTACCCCATCCCCCGGCGGGGTGCCGCCCACCGTGGAAAGAGCAGCCGGATTGGCACTAACCGCCACCGTATAGAGCCCGAAGCCGGGCGAGGGCCAGGCGACCGCTCTCACCTCGATCTTCCTTCCACGGTAGCGGGCCACCCCTTCGGCCTCGAGCATCCTGCCCCCCCTGGGACGCTCCACGCTCTCTATCCACAGAGTCTCTATCTCCACCTTCTCGCCGGGTGCCAGCACCAAGACGGCATCGCTCACCAGCAGGGTGGAGAGGCGCACCTTGAAGGGACCGCCGCCCCCGCCTGCCCGCCCCTCTCCCTTGCCCGAGGCCAACGTTCCTATCAACCCCTTCAACCTCTCCCACTCCATGCCGCCGCGGGCGAGATCTATTACCGTGTGTTCCATCCTGCCCGCCACCCTGACCTCACCCCCCCACAGCAGCGAGAGCACGGAGGGCTTTACGACCAAGCTCCTTATGATGAGGAACGGGTCGGCCAGCTCGGCCCCGCCCGAGACCGAAAGGCCCCGGCCGTGGATTCCGGAGAAGGGATCGTAGGTGACGCGCTCCATCTCTATCCGCACCCCCAAGCGGTGAGAGACGCTGCGCAGGTAGTTCCTCACTTCTCTCGGGACCACCACACGCCCGATCACGTAGAGCGACAGCCCCAGCACCGCCGCTAGGACGACGAGCAAGGAGGCGGCGACTACTAGTGCCTTTATACGGAACGGCAATGGACGACTTCTCCGCCGGCGTATAGATCAAGGGGCAGCGGGTGCCCAAAGCCTCATCAATGGACGGCCCGGTCGCCGGCACCGCAGGGCCGCGTTGGGCAAGGAGCCGGCCGTAACCACCCCTACATCAGGTCTTCGGACCTGTCGCTTCCGATGTGGTAGGTGCGCAATATCCTACCCATGGCCTCTTTACTTTTCCTGCTATCCAGCACCACCACACGTCCGTCCCGGCCTTTGAACTCCACGTAGCCGTCGGCCGCCTCGACGGTGCGGACCAGGTCGCCCATGTTGAGCACGCGATGGCCGTTTACGGACTCGATGATCCAGTTGCGCAGGTCGTGATACCCCTTGTTGACGTCGTCAGCCAGAACCTTGACGACGAACACCACCTGTTCTCCGTCTCTAGAGGGGATGTTGCGGCCCAGCAAGGCGACGAACTCCTTAGGGGCGGCGTTGTACCAGTTCGGGCCCCATGCCCTCAGGTAGTTCTTCGTAAGCGGAGATATGACGAGGCCGCCGTAGATGTAGTAGGTGGGCATCCTGTCGTACTGCTCTGCCGGCACCAGACTGTCCCGCTCGTAGGGGCGTGAGAGCTTGACCACCACACGCTTGCGCACGCCGTCGCGCAACAGCTCTATCTCGATCTCGTCCCCCAGCTGGTGCTTCTGGACGGCGTAGGCGAGGCTGGTGCGCTCCTTAGGCCTGAACTCAATGGTACCGTCGTTGGCCACCTCGTGGCCGTCGATGCGCACTATTACGTCGCCCGTCTCGAGGGCGCCCTCGGCCGGTGAACCGTCTAGCACCCGGATGACAAGGACGCCGGTCTCGTCGTCGTCCACCTTGTACCTGGCCCGGAGGTCGTCGTTCTCGAGCGGCTCGAGAACGACGCCGAGACCGGGAAAGCCGTCGTAGCGGCCGTCGTCGATGTCGCGGAGGAAGTGGCGTATGACGGGCGAGGGCACCATGTAGCCTATGTTCTCGGCGCTTGGTATGGTCTGCATAACCACGCCCACCACCTTGCCGTCCTTGATGACGGGGCCGCCGCTGTTGCCGGGATTGATGGCGGCGTCTATCTGGCCGGCCAGGAACCGGCCCGAGCTGTGAACGTAGACCTGGTGCTCGATCCGGGATATCACTCCCTTCGTCACGCTCAGCGTGTCCCCTCCCAGGGGGAAGCCGTAGACGAGCACGTCTTGGCGCGGCCGCGGGAGGTCGCCGATCTTGAGCGGGTGCACGCCCTCGAAGAAATCGTCGTCGTCCACCGTCAGCAGGGCCAAGTCGGCGGCGTGCGACACACTCACGACGCGGGCCCTGTAGCGCTTTGGCTCGCCCGACTTCCTGACTTGAACGAAGGTCTGGTTGCTCACGACGTGGCCGTTCGTAAGGATCCTGCGGCCCTCGATGATGCATCCCGAGCCGGTCGAGGACGAGGGGCCGTGCATGGACCAGGGGTTGAAGTAGTTGGGATTGTTGCGGATGGTATAGATCTTCACGATAGCCCCTTCGACGTCGGGCGAGGCGGCGGCGGGCGACGTCACAGAAAGCGCCGTCAGGACCAGCGCGCACACGAGCACCGCACGCAAAGTGCAGCCAGGTGGGCGTAGATCGGATCGCATGGGGGGTCTCCTCGACTTGATGCCTTCCCGGCGTACGGAACCGATTATTTGGAAAATATACCACAACCACGACCTCCCCACTCCACACAGGTGCAGAGGCCGGGCCCACGGGGGGGCAGCGTTCCACCACCGACCGGCGGCGGCACAAGCATACCCGAGGCCGAGGCGGTGTCGCGGCGAGGGCGAGCGGCACCAACCCCTCCGGGGACCGCCTCCACCACCTCCAGTGGGCGCAACGGCGGAGATTGGGGCTTTTACCTCCACACGCCGCCCCGAACGAGGCGTCCCGCGCCGCGACGGCCCCCTGATGATGCGATTCCACAACGGCGCTCTGGTGGTGTAAAATAGCTTGGATTGCGCCGGAGGCGACGCGACCCCTCGACGGCGGGGAACCCCGATGACTGAGACGCTAACCCTCACCGATCCCCTCGACATGCACGTCCACCTGCGCGACGGAGCCATGCTCGACACTACCGTTCCCCTTACGGCCGCACGGTTCTCGGGGGCGCTGGCCATGCCCAACCTGGTGCCTCCCCTCACGTCCGCGGAGGAGGCGGCCGCTTACAGGGAGCGCATCGAGGAGCGGTGCCGCGGAGCGGCGTTTCGGCCCTACACGACGCTGTTTTTCCACGAGGGGCTGGTAGGGGCCGAGCTTGAGAGGGCACGCGGCGAAGTGCTCGCCGTCAAGCTCTATCCGCGCCGAGCCACCACACACTCGGACGACGGAGTCGACCTGCCGCTCTCGAAGCGGGCGCTCCGGGTCATCGAGACGATGGAGGAGCTGGGAATGGTGCTCTGCGTGCACGGCGAGACGGCCGGATTCGTGATGGACAGGGAAAGGGAGTTCGTAGCCGTCTACGACGAGCTGTCGCGCCTCTTCCCGCGGCTCACCATAGTGATGGAGCACATAACCACCCGTGAGGCCGCCGAACTCCTTGTGCGGCGCGACAACCTCCATGCCACCATAACACTGCATCACCTGATGCTCACGCTGGACGACGTCGTGGGTGGCAGAATAAGGCCGCACAACTTCTGCATGCCCCTACCCAAGACGCCCGCCGACAGGGATGCGCTCGCCGAGCTTGCCTTCGCCGCCCATCCCCGGGTGATGTTCGGAAGCGACTCGGCCCCCACGCGAGGGAGGACAAGGAGTCGTGTTGCGGGGCGGCGGGTGTCTTCTCGGCCCCCGTGGCGCTGGAGGCGCTGGCCGAGCTGTTCGAGGCCGCGGGAAGGCTCGACAGCCTGCAGCCGTTCGTAAGTGAGAACGCAAAACGGATCTACGCCATATCACCCCCGAAAAAAACGGTGCGCCTAGTCAAGGACCCATGGACCGTGCCCCAACTGACGGGGCCGGCCGTCCCCTTTCTCAAGGGCCGCACCCTGAGGTGGAGGTTGGAAGGGGTGGACCCCGCCGCCGGACCGGGTTGAGGGACGGCCCCGAGGGGCCGCTTGCACGGCTGGGACTGGTCGATGGAAAGCGCCCCCAACGCCGTTGGGGGGCAGCCGTGGGGGGAGGATGGGTCCTTACGCCGTCGCCGATTGCCCGGGGTGCGCGTAACCCAACACGAGCGGGACGCCTGAGCGGGCACAGCCGTGGGGGGCAACATCCTGGACTCGGACCGCTTCCCCGCCCCGGGGGAAAGGATTTATTATTTAGATGGCGACGGTGCCTCGAGCCCGTCGGCGGGAGCCACGCACAGGCGGCGTAACGTCCAAAGGCACCTCCCGCGGCACACACGACCCGCTAAGGAGAACGGCGATCGGTATCAAACCACACACCACCGTTATCCTGCTCGCTATAGCGCTGCTTCCTGCAGCGTCGCGCCTTGCAGGCCACGCCCTCCCTGTGTACGAGATCGACATGGGTATGCACAGGATGGTGGTGGTGGCCCCCTACCTGCTACTCGTGCTGGCCGCGGTGCTGGGTATGAAGCTCAACCAGATGCGTATCCTTTCGACGGCCGTCCTGTTCGGGTGGTGCTACGCACTTCTCCTACAACCTGAGATCCGCTCCTACCTCTCGGCACCGACGCCCGTCGTGGCCTCGACGCTATCGATCTCCGTGCCCGCCGCCCTTTTGGTCATCGTCGCCCTTGGCGAAGGGCCCGCCGCGAGCGCCACGGGGGTGCTGAGGCTGGTCGCGCCGATCGCCTTGCCGGTGGCACCGCTTCTGGCTGCGTCCTCGGGCCTCGTTCCGTCGTGGCTGTCGCCGTCACCGCACCGTCTGCCGTGGGGCGCGTTGCACCTTCCGCCCTACGCCGCCGCCGCTTTCGTCGTGCCGCTCGCGATGGCGTACGTGCTCAGGTCTTCGCCGCTGAGGCCCTTCTACCACACGCTGGCCGTGGCCGCACTGCCCCTCTTGGCCGCGCTCGAGAACGCCGCGCGCACCCCCGCACCAGCGCCCGCCGACCAGAGGTACACAGCGTACAACTTCACGGCCCTGGCCCTCGTACTCCTCTACGGCGTATACCGCCTCTACTGGCAGCGTGTCTACTACGACGAACTCACGGGAGTTCTCAACCGCCGCGCCTACGACGAGGCGCTCGAGCGCCTGGGTCGCGGCTTCTCCATCGCCATGATCGACATCGACCACTTCAAGAAGTTCAACGACACATGGGGCCACGAGACCGGCGACGAGGTGCTCCGGTTCGTGGCACGCTTCCTCGATGAGAACGCAGGCGCCAAGGTCTACAGGTACGGCGGCGAAGAATTCGCCCTCATATACGAGTCGGCGTCGAAGGGCTACGTCGCCGAGGTCGTCGATGGGCTGCGCGACGCCCTGTCACAGCGTGAGTTTTACATCCGCCTGCCCAGAACCATACGAAAGCAGAGGTCGAAGAAAGACCGCGGCCGCAGGAAGGTCCACAACAAAAAGGTGCGCATCACGTTCAGCGCAGGCGTGGCCGGAGCGGGAAAGGGAGAGAAGAGACCCGAAGAGGTAGCCCGAGCCGCCGACAAAGCGCTCTACAGAGCCAAGGCGCGCGGGAGGAACAGAGTGGTCGCCGCCTGAAGTCGATCGGCGCGGGAAGTGCATTGTCGTGAGGACGGGTGCGTGGAGTCAACGCCCGAGGCCCGCAGCGAGGGCATGGGTGCCACGGGACGCACCGCTGCGAGCGCCAGCCGCCTCCAAGCTGCGTGTGGTGGGACTCACCCGTGGGGAGCGTCGTATCCAACTACATCGGATACCGTGTATGTACGGCGAAGTATTCCCCCCACCCGGTCCGGCGCGGTGCCGGCATTGCTCCATCAAGACCGAAACGCGAGGCGACCGTCCCTCTTGTCCCGCGGGCGCCACGGCGGCCGCCGCCACGTAAAGTCGCTGCCTCCCCCTCACAAGAACCCAACGTAGAGGGCCGCAATGACGGCTGCGAGCGCCAGGCGATACCAGGCGAAGACGGCGTAGTCACGTGTCATTACGTGGCGGATGAGGTAGCGTATGCTCAGGAACCCGAACACGGCCGACGTGAGCACGCCGGCTACGAATCCGGACGAGAGGACGGACGAAGGTTCGATGCGCGTTGCCTCGAGCAGGGCGGCCCCGCCGAGCACCGGTGCTCCCAGCAGGAACGAGAAGCGCGCCGCCTCTTCGCGCTTCATGTTGAAGAGCAATCCGCCGGTTATGGTTATCCCCGAACGCGAGACGCCCGGCACTATGGCCAGGGCCTGCATGAGTCCTATAACCAGACTGCGTCCGAGCGTGAGCGAATCGACGGTGCCCCGGTTGGCACACCATCGGTCGGCGGCATAGAGCACGACACCGAAAAGCGCCAGGGTGACGGCCATGACGGGCGGCTGGCGGAACGTAGTGGCCGCGAGCTTCTCGAAAAGGAAACCCGCCGCCGCGGCCGGCACGGTGGCCGCAGCCAGGTAGAGCGCCAGTCGGGCGCGCGGGTGCGCTCGAACGTCGCGCTCCCTGGCTGCGGCGAGCAGTCCCGCGGCCAACTCCATCCAGTCCCGCCTGAAATAGACGAGCACCGCGGCCAGCGTACCCACGTGGAGGGCGACGTCGTAGGCGAGCCCGGGGTCCGTCCAGCCGAGTATCCAGGGGGCGAGCACCAGATGGGCGGTGCTGCTCACGGGCAGGAACTCCGACACACCCTGCAGCACGCCGAGCACGAACGCCTGTACCAAGTCCAACGGGCGCAGCCTCCCTTCTTACGCCATCCCGAGCGAGCCGCGCAGGAAGCGGGCAGTGTGGGAGCCCTCCACCTGGGCCACCTCCTCCGGAGTGCCCGCCGCCACGAGCCGGCCCCCTTCGTCCCCGCCCTCGGGGCCGAGATCGATCACGTAGTCGGCCGATTTGATGACGTCGATGTTGTGTTCTATGACCACCACGGTGTTACCGCGGTCCCGGAGCATGAACAGCACCTCGAGCAGCCTTCGCACGTCCTCGAAGTGCAGCCCTATGGTGGGCTCGTCGAGCACGTAGAGCGTGCGGCCCGTCGAGCGTTTTGCGAGCTCGCGGGCGAGCTTTATCCTCTGCGACTCCCCACCCGAGAGGGTGGTGGCGGGCTGACCCAGCCGAACGTAGCCCAGCCCCACGCGCTCCAGCACGGCGAGCCTCTCGCGCACGGCCGGTATGCCGGCGAAGAACTCCACGGCCTCGGCCACGGTCATGCGCAGCACGTCGGCTATGTTGCGGCCCTTGTAGCGCACGCGAAGCGTCTCGTCGTTGTACCTCATCCCTCCGCACTGTTCGCACTCTACGTAGACGTCCGGCAGGAAGTGCATCTCTATCTTCACAACTCCCTCGCCGCGGCACACATCGCAACGCCCTGCGTCGACGTTGAAGCTGAACCTGCCCGGGCCGTACCCCTTCATCCTCGCCTCGGGCAACATGGCGAAGAGTTCCCGTATGTGGGAGAACACCCCCGTGTAGGTGGCGGGATTGGACCGTAGGGTTCGGCCGATGGGGTTCTGGTCGACGGCCACCACCTTGTCCACGAGATCGAGCCCCTCGATGGCCCGGTGCCTTCCGACGCGGCCCCGGTAACCGTGGAGGCGGGCGGCAAGGGCCGCATAGAGGATGTCGACGACGAGGGTGCTCTTGCCCGAGCCGGAGACGCCGGTCACGCACGTGAGCACGCCCAGGGGAAAATCGACGTCTATGGACTTCAGGTTGTTCTCGGCCGCCCCCTTGACGCGGACGCAGCCGCGCGGAGCCGCCCGCCGTGAAGGAACCTCGATCAAGCGGCGCCCGGCCAGGTAGTCGCCCGTGAGCGAGCGCCGACAGGCCATCACGTCTTCGACCGTGCCAGCCGCGACGACGCGGCCGCCGTGCTCGCCCGCCCTGGGCCCCATGTCGACCACGTAGTCGGCGTTCCGTATGGTGTATTCGTCGTGCTCGACGACGAGGATGGTGTTGCCGCTCTTCTTCAGGGCGCGCAGTGTGCCGAGCAGCCGCTCGTTGTCCCGTGGGTGGAGCCCTATGGTGGGCTCGTCGAGCACATATGTTACCCCGGTGAGGCGGGATCCCACCTGCGTGGCAAGCCTTATGCGCTGCGCCTCGCCGCCCGAGAGCGTGGGGGCAGGGCGGTCGAGCGTGAGGTAGCCCAGCCCCACGTCCTCGAGGAACCGCAGTCTCGAGGCTATCTCCTTCGTTATCCTCGAAGCCACCTCGCCCCGCGTGCCCTCCAAGTGCAGTGACCCGACGAAGGCCGCAAGCTCCGCCACGTCCATCTTCGCAAGGTCGGCTATCGACCGGCCCCCCACCAGCACCGAGCGCGCCTCAGGCCTCAGCCGCGTCCCCTCGCAGGCGGGACAAGGCGAGCGGCGGATGAACTTCTCGAGGCCACTCCTGACCTCGGCGCTATCGGTGTTCTCGTACCACTCGGCCAACAGGCCCACCAAGCCCGGGTAGCGCTCCCTGTAGGTGTACACCCCGCCGCCCCGTCGTATGCGGAACGTGACCAGCTCATCGCCAGCCCCGTCCATGATGACGTCCACGTGGCGGCGGGGCAGCCTGCGGAGCGGCACCGTCCTGTCGATGCCGAAATGGTCGCACACGTCGTCCACGACGCGGCGGAAATAGTCCGATCCACGGGTGATGGCGATGGCCCCCTCGTCGATGGACCTGTCCCAATCTTCAACCAGCAGTTCGCGGTCGAAGTACTCCCTCACCCCCAGACCGTCGCACTCGGCACATGCCCCGTAGGGGCTGTTGAACGAAAAGATGCGGGGCGTGAGCTCCGGGTAGCCCATCCCGCACGAGGTGCAGGAGAGCTTCTCGCTGAACACCATCTCCCCCGCCCCCTCCACCTCCACACGGACCACGCCTCCCGCCATGCGCAGCGCCAAGCGCAGCGACTCGGCCAGCCTCTCGGCCTCACCGCTCCCCCCGAGCGGCACCGTATCGACCAGCACTTCGATCGTGTGGCGCTTGCCCTTGGCAAGCCTTATGTCGTCGTCAAGGTCGCGCAGCTCGCCGTCCACCCTGAGCTTGACGAACCCCTGCGCCCGGAGCTCCTCCAGCTCCCTGCGGTGCTCCCCTCTCCTCCCCCTCACGACGGGCGCAAACACGGCCGCCACCCCCCCGGAGGCCGATGCCCTCACCCTGTCCACCATCGCCTCCACGCTTTGAGACACTATCTCGACGCCGCATCGGTAGCAGTAGGGGGTGCCCACGCGAGAGAAGAGCAGCCTCAGGAAGTCGTAGACCTCGGTCACGGTGCCCACCGTCGAGCGGGGGTTGCGCTGGAAGGAGCGCTGATCGACGGCCACCGAAGGGGACAGGCCCTCTATGGAATCGACGTCCGGTTTGTCGAGCTTCTCCACGAACTGGCGTGCGTAGTTCGATAGCGACTCCATATAGCGGCGCTGGCCCTCGGCGAATATGGTGTCGAAGGCGAGCGAAGATTTCCCCGATCCGCTGAGGCCCGTTATCACGACCAGACTGCGGCGGGGAATGGCTAGATCGACGTTCTTGAGGTTGTGCTGACGGGCTCCTACGATCTTTATTCTGTCCACCGCATGTCCTACCGAACTATCATCCGAGGGTGACGACGAGTAAGGGGGGGCGGCACCGAGATCTGCACCCGCCTCGCCACCAAGCCGCCCCCACCGTGCAGGAACGACCCACGGCTACAGCAGATAATTGTATCACACGGAACGGTGCGTGGCGGTCCAAGGAGTAGGGCGGAACGGGCACTCGCGGCGGCGGCCGCTTCATCGCCCCCCAGGGATAAGGCGCACCCTGACCAACGCCGCGGCCTCCAACCCTATGCTAACCCTGCGCCCCTCCACCCTTAGCACAAGCGGTCCGCCATAGGGATCCTTGCCCTCGACGCGGAACCGCGTGGTAGGGGTGATGCCCAGTTTCGAGAGGTACTGCAACAGCCCCGCATCCTCGTCTGGCACCTCGCGCACCTCGCCGCATAGGCCCGGCTCGAGGTCGGCCAGCGGCACCAACTTCTCCTCCTCCACCTCGAGGCGCTCGTCCGGGATGGGGGAGCCGTGGGGGTCGTGTTTAGGGTAGTTGAGCACCTCGTCCATCAATTTCTCGACCTCTTCCGAGATGACGTGCTCCCAGCGGTCGGCCTCCTCGTGGACCTTGTCCCACGGCATGCCGAGCGCTTCGTGCAGGTATTTCTCGATCAGCCTGTGATGGCGGATGATCTCGAGCGCAATCTTCTCGCCCGCTGGCGTCAGCACGACCCCACGGTACGGCTCGTGCGTGACCAGCTTGGCTTCGGCCAGCTTCTTTATCATCTGCGTCACCGTGGGAGGCGACACCTTGAGCATCTTGGCAAGCTCGTTGGTATTTGCCTTACCCTTGTCCCTGAGCAGATGATAGATGCACTTCAGGTAGTCCTCGATGACGTGGGAGAGATGGGAGCGCTCCATCAATACACTCTTTCCCGCTGTGCGGGCACGCCGGGGCGCGCCGATATAACCAACATACCTTAACGTGCGGGATCTACAAACCCCCGGCACTCCCGACGACGACCCTGCCCCCCATACCAAGGCGCCTGCAACTCTCTATGAAGGCGCCGAAAAGCTTGCGCGACACCTCCCGCTCCTCGCGTTCCGGATGCCACTGCACCCCAACGAAAAACGGCGCGTCTCCTCCGGCGGCGGCCAGCTCCACGGCCTCGACGAGGCCGTCCGGGGAACGGCCCACGGCCACGAGCCCCTTGCCGAGCCTGCGTATCCCCTGATGATGGAAGCTCTCCACCCATACCTTCGGCACCCCCAGCACGGCCCCCAGCCGCGACTCCCTGGCGATGCGTACCTCGTGGACGCTGCCGCCCCCGTGCTCCACGGCCCCCTCGAGCTGGGAAGGAAGGTGTTGGTAGAGCGAGCCGCCGAAGAACACGTTCAGGGTCTGCATGCCGTTGCACACGGCCAGAAGGGGCTTTCTCATCTCGAGCGCGTATCTCAGGACGGCGAACTCGGCCTCGGTGCGGCGCTTGCTCATGGGGCGCAGCTCTTCGTGAGGGGTCTCGCCGTAGTAGGCGGGGTCTATATCCCTGCCGCCGGGCAGCAACACGCCGTCCACCTTGGCCACAAGCGAGCGCAGCGCACGCTCTCCTTCCTCGGTGAGGACGAGCGATGGCAGATAGACCGGCACGCCCCCGTAGCGGGTCACGGCCTCGGCGTAGACCGTATCCATGGAGTAGCTCGGTTCGTCGTCTACGACCTTGAAATCGGTGGTGATACCTATGACGGGCAATCTCCCATCCATCCTGATTTCGACCTCCGGATATGGACGACATCGGACCCGACACGGCGGCCGGACAGACGCAACCGACGGGTACGACAATCCCTCCTATACCATATTATCGTCCATCTTGACGGCAACTATAGTGATATTGTCCTCGCCGCCCTCCTCGTTGGCCCGACGAATCAACTCCGTAACCGTCTGCCTGGGGCCGTCGCACGACATCACCACCGAGTGGATCTCTTCGTCGCTGAGCATGTCCCACAACCCGTCGGTGCAGAGAAGCACAACGTCCGTGCGGAACAGCTTCTCGCGCACGTACTCGGGCTCGAGCGCGAACGGGGCGCCAACGGCCTGGCTGATGTGGTTCCTGAGCGGGCTGCGGCGCGCCTCTTCAGGGGTCATGCGGCCGTCCCTGACCATCTCCCACACGCTGGAATGGTCGTTGGTGAGCTGCGTTATGCCGAATCGGTTGATTACGTAGGCGCGGGAGTCACCCACATGGGACACGTGGAGGTGGCGATCGTGGATGAAGCATATCATGATGGTGGTACCCATGCCCACGTACTCGGGCCTCGTGCGGGAAAGCTCCACAATGTGGCCGTGCGCCTCGTGGATGGCGCCTGTGAGCTCCTGCGGTATCAACTCGGGCAACTCCCTCATGGCCTCGACGCGGTCCTCGGTGAAGAAATTGCATACCAACTCCACCGCCTCGGCGCTGGCCACGTCGCCCGCGTTGTGGCCCCCCATACCGTCGGCCACGACGTAGAGACCCTTCTCGGGGCAGAGCTTGAAGTAGTCCTCGTTACGGCTACGCTTGATGCCGGTGTCGGTCGCCCCGAAACACGACTCCACACCGGCCCTCCCGCGCCGCAGCAGTCTCCTCAGCATCTCCATCGCACGTCTCCCGTCCGCCGCCGCCCGAGCCAGCCCCCGCTCAGCCACGGTCGGCCCCCCGCCCGAAGTCCCACGTCCACTTGAACTCCCACAGCATGACCGTGCCGTCCCAGCTGCACGAAGCCGCGTAACGACCGCACGGCGAGAAATCGACGCTTGTCACCCAGGCCGTGTGGCCCTCGAACCTCCTGAGCTCTCTCCTTTCCACCACGTCCCACAACCTCATTGTGGCATCGCGACCGGCCGTAAGGACGAAGCGGTCGCCCGGGCACCAGCACACCTGCGACACCCAGCTCCTGTGCCCCTCGAACATCCCAACCTCCTCACCCGTACGGACGTCCCACAGGCGAAGGGTGTCGTCCTGTCCTCCCGAGGCGATGCGTTGCCCGTCGTGCGAGAAGCGGGCATCCATCACGCCGTTCGGATGCCCTTCAAAGCTCCGCACCACGGTGCCGCCTTTGAGCGACCAGATCCTGATCGTGCCGTCCTCGCCGGCCGAGACCACCTGTGAGTTGTCGGGCGAGAAGGAGGCCGAGTAGACGGCCCCTTGGTGACCCTCGAAGCTTAACACCTCCTTGCCGGTGTGGACGTCCCAGAGTCTGATGGTGCCGTCGGTGGCCGAAGACAGCACGTAGCGGTCGTCGGCCGAGAAGCTCACCGACGTGATGTAGCCCTCGTGCCCGCGGAACTCCTTGAGGACGCGACCACGGGCGAGATCCCACAGCTTAACCACCCTGTCCCAGCCTCCCGAGGCGACGAGCGCGCCGTCTGAAGAGACGTCTACGCAGCTTACGTGCACGGTGCTCCCCCTTTCCTCGTGCAGCACGGCCCTCTCGTGGCCGGCCGGCACCTCCCACAGCCTGACGGCGCCGTCGCAACCGGCCGAGAGCAACCCGCCGCCCGGAGTGAAACGGACAGCCGTAACCCAGTCGGAATGTCCGCTCAGAGTCCTGAGCGACCATGCCCCCTCAAGCCCGGTCCTCGGTGCCCCGGCCTCCGCGGCGCACCGGACGACGGCGTCCAGGAAGGCCCGGTCCCTTTCGTAGCCGGGCAGACTGAGGCCCTTCTCAAGCAGCACGAAGGCATCGCCGTAGCGCCCCTCGACCATCTTCTCCTCGGCCATCGCCAGCAGCCGTCGAGCCCTGTCGCTCTCGGTCCCGATGGTGGAGACCGTCTTCACCCTGCACAACATCGGGAACGGGTGAACGTGGGCGGGGATCTCCGTCGGGTATTGGACGTCCCACAACACTAGCACGCCGTCGGAGCCACACGAGACCGCGCGTGAACCGCCGTCTGCGAAACACAGCCCTGATACCCTGCCCGTGTGTCCCTCCTGCCACGAGCCGTGTCCGCTCTCGACCCTCCAGAGCCGCAGCAGCTTGTCCCACCCGCCGCTCAGCACGTACCTTCCCCCGCGGGAGAAGGCCACGCGGCTTACGGTGTCGCTGTGTAACCTGTACTCACGCAACTGCCTGCCGCCGACCACATCCCAGAGCCTGACCGTGTAGTCGGCACCGCCCGAGGCCGCCAGCCTGCCGTCGGGAGAGAACGCCACCGTGTGGACCGCGCCGTTGTGCCCCTCGTACACGCGTACCTCCCTGCCGGTACGCAAGTCCCAGAGCTTTACGAGACCGTCGAGGCCGCCGGTCATTAGGTAGCGGCCGTCCGGCGAGAAGTCCACGTCCAGCGTCCCGCCCTTGTGGGCCGCGAAGCTTGACGCCACGTCTCCGGTCTCGAAATCCCACACCAAGACGGTCGAATCGCCCGAGGCACTGGCCACCCGGACACCGTCCGGAGAGAACCTTATGGCGCTTATGGCACCGCCGTGGGGCGAGAGCGACCTCGAAAGGCGTCGTTCCGTCAAGTCCCATACCGCAACGACGCCGTCCTCGCCGCCGGAGACGACCCAATCGCCGTCACCATCGATTACGAGGGCGGTGACCGCCGCATCGTGTCCCTCGAGGGTCCTGATGAGGGTGCCGGAGAAGACGTCCCACAGGGCTATCGTGCCGTTCGCACTTCCGGTCAGCACGCGTCTCCCGTCATCCGAGACGGCCAGAGCCGTGAAATCCTCAAGGCCCCAGCTGGCACCGCGTATGACCTTCCTGGGGCGCAGCGCGTTGTCCTCGGCACGCGCCAGCGCCCCGCCGAACTCGGGCACCTCGCCGCGCCATCGCGTGCGCCGAATCTCTCTTGCGGCCTCGACGTCCCCTCTCTCAAGGTGTATCCACCCCATGCACCTCCAGTATTCGGGCGATTCCCCCCACGTGCTCTCGAGCTCGCGCATCCGGGCCAACAACGCCTCGTCCGTTATCTCCAGCCGCCGCCACTCGGTGTAACCGTAGTTGAAGTTGGCCTCCAGATGGTGGGGATCCTCCTCGAGCGCCCTGCGCCACAACGTCTTGGCCTCGGCCGTCCGGCCCAGCTCCCAGTACGAGATGGCCCTGTTGTTGAGGCCGTCGGCCTTTAGACCTATGTGCGACACCTCGGCGTAGCGGGGCGCCTCGCCGTAGAGCTCCTCGTAGATTGAGACGAGCTCGTCTTTGAGCTCAAGGAACGACGAGAACCTGTCCCCGGGGTCGAAGGCCACACACCTCTCCATGAGGCGCACGAGCGATGGGGGCACCTCGGGCCTGATTTGACGCGGGTCCAGAGGCGACTCGTTCACACGCCAAGCGTCACGCACCGACCCCTTGTAGGGACGGCGCCCGCAGAACATCTCGTACATGCAGACGCCGAATGAATAGATGTCGGCCCTGAAGTCGACGCCGTGGGAATCCTCCCACTGCTCGGGCGGCATGTAGTAGGGCGAGCCCATGATCGCACCGGCCGAAGTTATCTCTCCGCCAGCGGTGGCCAGATCCATGAAAGCCACCGAGCCGTCCCCACCGTCGCCGCCGACCCCGGAATCGAGCATGGCTATGCCGAAGTCCGTTATCTTGATGAGGCCGTCGCTGGTGAGCAGGATGTTCTCGGGCTTTATGTCACGGTGCACCATGCCCTTCGAATGCGCATAGTGCATGCCGTGGCAGAACTGCAACGCAAGCTCCAGCCCCGAGCGGAGATCCTTCTCGTCGTAGCGCTTTATCCACTCCCTAAGGTTGCCGCCGTCCACGTACTCGATGAATATGTTGGGCACGCCCTCGATCCGGCGGACGTAGTAGCAGAACGCTATGTGCGGATGCAGGCCGAGCCCGATCCAGGCGTCGGCCTCGCGGAGGACGCGCGCGAAGTGGCGCTTCTTGGCCAGCACCTCTTCGTTGGGACACTTGATGGCCATCTTGACCTTCCACCTGAGGTGCTCGGCTATATAGACGTACCCCATACCCCCTATCTTGACGTCCTCGACCAGGTAGGTGTCGAGGATCACGTCGCCGCGCCTCCAAACCCTCACCTCCCTCGTCAGCCAATCGTCGTCGTCTTCGTCGTCTCCGAGGGGGCTGGCGAGGGGAGTAAGAGGAGAGAGCCCCCCCTCGGCGAGCGGGGCCGCCTTGTCCGCGCGGGGCTCTTCGGCCTCGGGCGGAGAATCGCCGCCCCCGCCGAACACCCTCTTTATGCGGCCTATGAGACTCATGGCGAACGGTCCTCCGTAGGGAGGCGAGGGGCCCCGCGACGTACCCTCCGCCCCTCCATCGGCTAAAGTGTAACACCCCTTGGCGGCCGGACGAAAACCCTCGACGGTCCGGTGCCGGCGTCCCGCGAATGAGGGCGGCGGAGGGTAGTGGAAGGGCCGCGCCTCGGGCGCACGTAGGCCGCCGCACCGGCGCAAGCGGAGGAGCGGACGCCGGGGATCGTTTGTGGTACCATAGGGTTGTCACACAACGCGCAGGGCCGGGAGCCCGTCGAGTGATCAACGAATCGACCTTCACATCCGCCGACACGGAGCAGCTCAGGCGGCACGGCATCGAGCCCGCCGAGGCCGAGCGCCACCTGGAAATGATCCGGAGCGGTACGAAAGGGGTGAAGCTCGCCCGCCCTGCCACGGCGGGCGACGGCATCGCCGTCCTCGATGAGGGCGAAGTGGCGAGGCTGTGCGCCGTCTACGAGGAGGCGCGCGCGGCCGGTCGGGCGATGAAGTTCGTGCCCGCCTCGGGGGCCGCGACGCGCATGTTCCGCGACCTCTACAGGCTGGTCGAACACGATACCGGAAGCGGCCCCGGACCTGACACCTCTCTCGAGAGGGTAGCCGCCCTGCTGACCGAGAGATTGGACGAGTTCGCCTTCTACGACGACCTCGTCCTCGCCATGGCCCGATGCGGCGCAAGCGTCGAAGAGTGCCGCAGGAGGGGTGACGCCGTCACGATAGCGCGCTACATACTCTCGCCCCGGGGGTTGGGCTACGGCGGCGCTCCCAAGGGGCTGGTCAAGTTCCACCGCTACGCCGACGAATCACGGACGGCGTTCGAAGAACATCTGGTCGAGACGGCCCTCTACGCCGCAGACCGCAGCGGTTGCGGCCGCATCCATTTCACCGTGAATCCCGCATACCTGGACCGCATAGAGGCCCACCTGCGCCGGCGCGCACAGAGGATGAAGGAGGAGGGAGTCGACCTCGTGATCGACCTCTCCATCCAGAACCCATCGACCGACACCGTGGCCGCCGCCCCCGACGGCTCGCCAGCCCGCAACGGGCAAGGTCGGCTGGTGCTGAGGCCCTCCGGCCACGGGGCGCTGCTCGAGAACCTGAGAACCTCGGGCGGTGAGATCGTCTTCATCAAGAACATCGACAATGTGGCCCCCGACAGGCTTAAACCTGTGACCACGCTCTACATGAGGGCGCTGGGAGGGCTGCTTGTGGAGCTCGAGCGCAGGGTGGCGGCCCTGCTCGAGAGGATGGAGGTGGAAAACGGCAAAGAGGCAACGCGCGCGGCCGAAGAGGCGCTCTCGCTGTGCCGGGAGACGTTCGGCCGTACGCCGGGGCCGGGCGGGGGGCCTCCGTCGGCGGAGGCCATGGTGCGGGCAGCACGCATGGAACTCGAAAGGCCCATACGCGTGTGCGGCATGGTGAGGAACGAGGGAGAACCCGGGGGAGGACCCTTCTGGGTGGCCGAGCCGGGAGGGGGAGCGTCGCTCCAGATCGTGGAGGAGGCCGAGGTGCAAATAGACGACGCCGAGCAGGCCGCCATCTGGCGTAGCGGCACCCATTTCAACCCCGTCGAGCTCGTGTGCGCCCTGAGGAACAGACGCGGGGAGCCCTACGACCTGGCGGCCTTCGTCAACCCCGAGCGCTACATAGTGACCGAGAAGTACCACGAGGGTCGCCCCATACGGGCGCTCGAGCGGCCGGGGCTCTGGAACGGCGCCATGCACCACTGGAACACGCTTTTCGTCGAGGTGCCCCCCGAGACGTTCACGCCTGTAAAGAGGTTCGAAGATCTGCTGCGCAAGGAGCATAAAGCTTAAAGGGAGGGTGCAGCGGACTGCGATGTGCACGCCCCCACGCGGCGAGGATGTGTCGACGAAGCAGCGGTGGCGGAGGAGCCGGACTGGGGGCACGTCATTAATGACACCCCTCCACAAGTGCGGCGGGTCCCGAGGAAGTCCCGAGGCTGGAGAAGCCAGGCGTTCATACCCCTGCGGAGGAGAGTCCGCCCGGGGTCACGCCGGTTGCGAGAAAGGAGGAGCGCATGATTCCCTCCCTGCACCCTCCAGACGGCGGGAGGAACGCAGGCGCCGCCGCGGAGGAAAGAAGGGCCGCCGCCCCTCTACATGGAGGGCCGTTGCGTGTAAACTTATAGGTGAACGGCGGGTATGGACTCATGCCCGTACCCATTGTAATCGACACACCGGGAGGACAGGGGGCGCCCCCCGCAGTCCCCGTACGAGGGGAGAGCGAACACCCGCATCAACAACGGCGGCAAGCGCCGCTTCATCGACGCAAGACGCATGAGCAGGCCCCCCGCACGTGGGGAGGGGGCAGCGGCACGAACACGAGACCAGCAAGGAGAGTGGCGAACAGGGAAGCGGGCGGTGACGGAACCGGCGGGCCGCCGATCTCACCCCCCCGCACACGGAGTGCGGCGGTGGATCCCAACCGCTACCCTGAGACCCGAGAACCGTTGAGGCCATGGCTACGGAAAGGGCAAGGCCCATCCTCGACCTGAGAACGCTCCACTACACGGAGCCCGACTTCGAGGGCTCTCCTTTCGAGCTACCTCGCTGGCGCGAAGAGCGGATGCTGCGCCGGCTCACCGAGCTCTACGGAGAGCGCAGTGCGAGGGAGAGCCTGGCCGAGCTCAAGCGGATAATGCGCGTCCACTACGCGTTCAAGTCCCCTCAACTCATAGAGATCGAGCGCAAGCTCTCGCCCGAAGAACGGTTCTCCGAGCGGGACGTCATCCTGATCACCTACCCGGACCAGATGGTGGGCGACGACGACGAACCGCCGCTCCGTACTCTACACCACATATGCCGGCGCCACCTCCACGGGGTGTTCAACACCATCCACCTGTTGCCGTTCTTTCCCTACTCCTCGGACCGGGGCTTCGCCGTGATCGACTTCGAAAACGTAAACCCCACCCTCGGCACGTGGGACGACATAGCCGAGCTGAAATCCGACTTTCAGCTCATGTTCGACGCCGTTCTCAACCACGTCTCCTCCCAGCACCCCTGGTTCCGGGAGTTCCGCTACGGCAACCCGTGTTTCAAGGATTTCTTCATCTCTTTCCCCTCGAGGGACTGCATCGGTCCCGATGAGATGAGAAAGATCGTGCGCCCCAGGACGAGCGACCTTCTCACCCCCGTGCGCACGATCGAAGGCGTCCGCTACGTGTGGACCACTTTCAGCACCGACCAGATCGATCTCAACTACAAGAACCCACGCGTCCTGGAACGGATGATCGAGACCATCCTCTACTACGTGCGCCGAGGGGCCGACCTCATACGGCTCGACGCCGTGACCTACCTGTGGTGGGAGCTGGGCACTCCGTGCGCCCACCTGCCGCAGACACACACCATCATCAAGCTCATACGCGACGTCATCGACGCCGTCGCCCCGCGCACGGCGCTCGTCACCGAGACGAATGTCCCCCATGAATGGAACGTCACATACTTCGGCGACGGCACCGACGAGGCACACATGGTGTACAATTTCGCCCTGCCGCCGCTCGTGCTGTGGTCGTTCCAGAAGCAGGACGCATCCAGACTCACCCGCTGGGCCGCCGAGCTGCGCGCCCCGTCTCGGTGCACGACGTTCCTCAACTTCCTCGACTCGCACGACGGCATAGGCGTCCTCGGGGCCCAGGGCATCCTGGGCGAGGAAGAGATCGAGGAGATGGCCGTAAAGACTGTCGAAAGAGGAGGGTTCGTCTCCTACAAGGACAACGGCGACGGTACCGTGAGTCCCTACGAGCTCAACATCACCTGGGAGAGCGCCATCAACCCCGACGGCACGGGCGAGCCCGAAGAGACGAACATAAAGCGCTACTTGGCCTCGCGCTCCATAGCGCTGGCGCTGGCCGGAGTACCCGGCATATACGTGCACGGACTGCTCGGCTCGAAGAACGATCCCGAGGCCGTGGTCACCGAGCAGCACAAGCGCGGCATAAGCCGGGGCAAGCTGGAGAAGAGCTACTTCGCGAGCCTCACCGAACACGACCTCTCCACCGCATACCGCTTCCTTGAGATGATAAAGAAGCGGACGGCCGAGAGGGCGTTCCATCCGAACGCACCGCAGCGGGTGCTCGATGCGGGCCCATCGTTCTTCACGCTGCTGCGCAGCACGGAGGACGGAGGCGAGCACATCCTTGCCGTGACCAACGTGACCGCCTCACGCCGGAGGTTCAGCCTGCCCCTCCCGCCCGAGGCCGCGCGCAAGGAGTACTGGTACGACCTCTTCAGCGGCATGTTCGTCGAGGCCCGCGAAGACGGCGTCATCGAGTTCGACCTAGAGCCCTACGACGTGGTCTGGATGAAGTCGCTCTGAGCCCCCGCGAGCCGTGAAGCTCACCCCCGTTGCGGCCGCACCTGCGGCCGTGCCGCCCCCTCTGGCTGCGCTTGACTCCCCGCGGCCCATCGAAGATACTTTGAGTGATGGAAGACCAGCCGTCCCTCTTCGACCTGCTCGAGAAAAGGGTCCTCACCGTAGGCGAGCTCACCGAGCGGATAAAGGAGGCCATAGAGCTCGAATTCGCAGCCGGCTACGTGTGGGTGGAGGGCGAGGTGTCCAACTTCCGCGACAACTACGCCAGCGGCCACTGGTACTTCACCCTCAAGGACCGAGACGCCCAGCTGGCCTGCGTTTGCTTCCGGCAGGTCAACCAGCAGATAGGGTTCGTGCCCGAGAACGGCATGGAGGTCCTGTGCCGCGGCGAGGTGGTGGTCTATGGGCGCCAGGGCAGGTACCAGCTCAATTGCATCGACATCGAGCCAAAGGGAGTGGGCGCCGAGGCCGTGGCGCTGGAGCAGCTGAAGAGGAAGCTCGAAGCCGAGGGGCTGTTCGATCCCGCGCGGAAGAGGCCGCTGCCGTTCCTGCCCGAGACCATAGGGGTCGTCACCTCCCCATCGGGCGCCGCCATAAGGGACATACTCAACGTGCTGGGAAGGAGGTTCCCGGGGGTCGGCGTGCTGATATCGCCGGCGCGCGTACAGGGCGAAGAGGCACCGGCCGAGATAGTACGCGCACTGAGGAGACTCTACGCGGAGGGCGTGGACCTCGTCATCGTGGCCCGGGGAGGGGGGTCGAAAGAGGACCTGCGCCCCTTCAACGACGAGGCCGTCGCCCGAGAGATAGCCCGCTCGCCCATACCGGTGCTCTCGGCCGTGGGCCATGAGATAGACGTCACCATAGCCGACCTCGTGGCCGACCACCGCGCCCCTACGCCCTCGGCGGCGGCCGAGGTGGCCGTAAGGGAGAAGGCCGAGCTCGAGCGGGAGCTTGCGGAGCTGATGCGCCGTGCCGGCGAAGCGCTCAGGCGGAAGGCCGAGACGGCCGGGCGCGAGCTGGAACTGCTGGCCGACGACCTCGAGAGGGTGATGAGGGGCAAGATAGAGGCCGCCGAATACGAGCTCGCCGCCGTGGGCTCGAAGCTCGACGCCCTGAGCCCGCTGCGGGTGCTGGAGAGGGGCTACAGCATAACGCAGAAGGTGCCCACGATGGAGGTGGTAACGGAGTCCCGCGCGCTGAGCACGGGCGACGAGGTCGTGGTGACCTTCCACCGAGGTAAGGCCCGCTGCAGCGTCACCGAAACCGAGGATTAGAGTGCGAGCGCAGCCAGCTCCACCACCCCCAGGCCCGCGCGCTCGAGCACGCCTAGCGCTGCAGGCTCCGGAGATACATCCACAGCCACCCACTCGGCCCTTCCCCCAAGGGCGCGCCTCAGTGCCTTGGGCGCAAGGCCGCCCGCACCGCCCACATCCGGCGAGCGGAGCAGATCGACGAGGGCCCCGGCCGTCGTGAGTATCCCCCTCGGTTTCACCTCCCTCACGTCGAACCAGAACTCCCCCGGCTCGGAGGCGAAGCTCTGCCTCAAGCCAAGCGACATGCAGACGAAGGGGGCGACGACGGCGAACGGCACTGCTTGAGGGAAGTAGCCGAACACCTGGCAATCGCCGCCTGCGAGCGGGGCGAGCCTCGCGGCAGCGCGGCCCAACGCCTCGAGGACGGCCGCGTGCGTGACCTCGCGCACCTCGAGCCCGCTCCGCGGGGCCGGCCTACGCGCAAAGCCCAGCGCCGGGGTGTTGGCCGCGAGCGAAGCCCGCTCGCCCTCCAGCGCCTCTTCGACGCCGCGTCTCGCCATGGCGCCCAGCTTGAGCACGGCCTTATAGGCCAGCTCCCCGCCCCCCGCGTAGGCGTCGCCTCCGAAACGGACGACCGTGCCGCCCCCCTCGCAGCCGGGGCCCGCCGCGAAAGCCGCGCCGGGCGATGGACCAAGGGCGTCCTCGCCCGCGTCGGGGACGAACACCGGCACCCCGCCCGCCGCCTGAGAAGCGACTGCGAGGACGAGAGTCTCCACGTTGACGGGCCCCGCGAACACACCCCTCGAGCCGCGTCCGAACCCGCGCGATCTCAAGAGGCATGCAGCCTGACGCACTTCGCGCGCGAAATCGAGCCACGTGGACTGCTTCCAGCTCCAGCCCTCCTTCGCCTGGAACGCCATGGCGTTCCTCCACCTCTCAACACTGCGGTCCACGAGATCGAGCACGGTCTCCACGGGGGGACTCCGTAGGGCGGGGCGTCCGGGCTGTGGTTGGACGCCCCGCCAAGGTAGGGTAGTTTAAGGTATAAGAATATACCGCATACGCCCCCAAGGGAAACTAAGGGATGAAAACGTTCCCGCTACGGATGCCTGAGCTAGATATACTGGACACGGGCAAGGAGCTGGTAAGGAGGCTCCGCGCCGCGGGCCACAAGGCCTACTTCGTGGGCGGCTGCGTCAGGGACGCCGTCATGGGACACGTCCCTACGGAGTGCGACATCGCCACCAGTGCCACACCGGAGCAGATAGAGGCCCTCTTCGACGACACCGTACCCGTGGGGGCGAGCTTCGGCGTGGTGCTGGTGCTGTGCAAGGGGTTCCGCTACGAGGTGGCGACGTTCCGGAGCGACGAGAGCTACAGCGACGGCCGCAGGCCCGACCGGGTGGTCTACACCGACGACGAGCAACGCGACGTACGCCGCCGGGACTTCACCATGAACGCCCTTCTCTACGACCCGCTCGAGGGCAAGGGGTACGACTACGTGGGCGGCCTCGACGACATTGAGAGGAAGCTCGTGCGGGCCATAGGCGAGCCCGACGAGAGGTTCCGCGAGGACAAGCTCCGCATGTTGAGGGCCGTCCGCTTCGCGGCGCGGTTCGCTTTCGAGATCGAGGCCCGGACGCTGGAAGCCATACGCAGGCACGCCAGCGAGATAACCCAGGTGAGCAGAGAGAGAATCCGGGACGAGATAGTAAAGATCGTGACCCAGGAAAACCCCGGCCGCGGCCTCGAGCTGCTGCTCGAGACCGGGCTGCTGGAGTACGTCATGCCCGACGTGGCACGCATGCACGGGGTAGAGCAGCCGCCCGAGTTCCACCCAGAGGGGGACGTGTTCCGCCACACCTGCCTCGTGCTCGAGCGCCTGAGGGAATACTACACCACTCGGTGCGGCCTCGACGCACCTCCCCCCGAGGCGGCCGTAGCAGCGCTGCTCCACGACGTGGGCAAGCCCCCCACATACTCGGTGAGCGACCGCATACGGTTCAACGACCACGACCGCCTGGGGGCCGAGATGGCCGAGCGCATCTGCCGCGAGCTCCGGTTCTCGAACAGGCAGACGGCTGCCATAAAGGAGCTGGTCCGACACCACCTGCGCTTCAAGGACGCAAAGCGGATGAAGAAGAGCACACTGAAGAGGTTCCTCGCCATGGAGGACTTTCACCGACACCTGGCTCTCCACTGGGCCGACTGCATGGGTAGCCACGGCAACCTGGATACCTATGAGTTCATACGGGCCAAGCTCGACGAGTACGCCGAGGAGGAGCTGAGACCGGAGCCGTTGCTACGCGGCAAAGATCTAATCGAGATGGGCTACGAACCGGGACCCATCTTCACGGCCATACTCGACCGGGTGGAGGAGGCCCAGTTGCAGGGGGAGATCGCCGACAAGGAAGGGGCCAGGGAGTTGGTAAGGAGGCTCTTTCCGCTCGAAGAGCACCGCAGCAGCGGCTGAGCCCTAGGGCGCTCAGCTACGGACGGCGCCCGCCGCCCGCCGGTCCCGAGAAGACGGCGCCGTAGCGCGGATCCCTCAGGAACCACCCGCCCCCCTCCCTCGCCCAGCGCTCGCGCAGAAGCACGGTCTTCTCCGTCACCGAGGGGTACATGTAGTAGGTCACCTTGAGGCTTACCACGGCCTCGTCGCCGCCCGGTGACATGGTGACCGACCTTATCTCGTAGCTGGTTATATTGAGGTCATTGCCGCTAGCCAGCACGAACGCTTCGAAGGAAGCCCTGTCGCGCGGCGATACGTAGGCGCTGCATCGGTCGTAGTACTTCCACATCAGCAGCCTGTAGTAGTCCTCCACCCTCTCGCCCAGCTTGGCGGCCGGAGACGACGAGCCAACGCCCTGCCAGCAGCCGGCCACCACGAAGACGGCCGCGGCTGCCAGCACCCAGGCCGCAAGCGTCGACTTCCGTCGACGAGGCGCATTGTTTGAGGGTAGGAGCGGTATCATGGGCGGAACCGGATGGGTGAGGAACGCGGGAGATCGAAGCGGGGGGCCTCACCTACGGCCCCCCTCCGACTATACGTCAGATCTTGCTCTGAAGCAAGAACGTTATGGCCAACGCATAGATGACCAGCGACTCTATCAGTGCTAGACCTATGATCATCGGCGTCTGGATCTTGGCGGCGGCCCCCGGGTTCCGGGCTATGCCGCTCAGCGCCGACGCCGTCGCACGGCCTTGCCCCAGCGCCCCCATCCCGGCGGCGATACCTATACCGAAACCGCTTGCGATCGCCAGCGCCACCTTGACAGAAGGAGCGATGGTCGCCACGGCTTCGCCGCCCTCGGCTGCCAGAAGCACGTCCGGAGCCAACAGGGTCAAGCCGGCGGCGCCGAGTGCGGCGAGAAAGTACGAAAGGATTCTCATCTTTTCACCTCCTGTGTGTGTTGTGTGTGTCATAAAAAGATGAGCTTGTATGCGAATCCAAGGCCCGCATGCCGTATCACGTTCAGTGTTCATGCGAGACCGCCAGAGATATGTAGATAGCCGAGAGCAGGGTGAATATGAACGCCTGCAACACCGATACGAATACCCCCAAGGCGACGAAGGCCGCCGGTATGATGAAATGGGTGAGGTTGGTGAATATCCCCAACACAAGATGGTCGCCGGTTATGTTCCAGAACAGCCTCAGAGACAGCGAGACGGGACGCACGATATGGCTTACGAGCTCCACCACCACCATCAGTGGGGCAAGCCACAGGAAAGGCCCCGTGAAGTGCTTGAGATAGCCGATGCCGTGCTCGCGGAAGCCGTAGAAGTTGTACATGACGAATATGACCAGGGCGCACGCCACCGGCGTGTTGAAGTTGCCCGTCGGCGGCTGGAAGCCGGGCAGGAGGCCGAGCAGGTTGGCGCAAAGAATGAACACGAACGTAGCCCCAAGCAGAGGCAGGTACCTGCGCGCGGCCTCGCGCGTGCCGAGTACGCTTGCAAATAGATTCAGCATGAAGTCGAGCGTCAACATCTCGAACACGTTGGTGAGAGTGGGCTTGGCTTCGGGCAGGACGGCGTCGCTCTTCTTGACGTTCCTCCTCACAACGAAGCCGGCGTACACGAGAAACAACACGACGAGCAGCGCTCCGAGTACGTGATCGTACCGGCCGAGGTTGAGAAGTGTGAACCAGCTGTAGTGCTCCATCTTACTTACCTCTCAGACTGTAGCCTACTATGACCAACACGACCCCCGTCACACCGAGCAGGAAACCGTAGACGTTGATGCGGACGAACAAGAACAGTCCGGCCACCAGAGCGAGCAGCGCCGCCATCTTCACGCCCACCACAAAGAGCGCAAACCCTTTTGACGTACCCCCTCCGGTGACGAGTCCCACCACCATCCTTATGGCGGTGAAGTTCGCCACGCCGAGCAACCCGCCGGCAACGGTGCCCGCAGCAACTCCCCTGCCCCCAAGCACCGCCGCCGCCGCTGCAACCAGCACGGTGACCACGACGCCCGCCGCCTCGACCCCTCCGGGACGGGGCAGCCTAATCGCTTTCGTCTCGGTTCGTTCCATCGCCCCTGCCCAGTACCCTTACCAACACCGTGAACCCCGACACTATCCCCGCCACCAGGCCCAGTATCGTGAACCACGGAGTCCCGAGGCCGAGCCACCGATCGACGAGGCTGCCCAGGTAAAGGCCGGCCACCACCGAAAGTGCGAGCTCGGTGCCCACGGCCAGATACTTCACCCACTCGTATCCATCCGGCTTGTTGAAGGCCCCGACCCTCCCCGGACGAACGCACCCTTCCACGCAGGGGGCGCCCTCAGGCGGCGCGCACGCAGCGTGCGGCGTCCAACGCCCCGTCCACAGCTTCGAGGGCCGCATCGACATCGCCCTGCCCGTGGGCAAGGGAGACGAAGGCCGACTCGAACTGCGAGGGTGGGAACATAATACCAGCATCGAGCAGATGTTTAAAGAAGGCCGCGAACCTGTCGGTATCGGAGGCCAAGGCGGTCGCGTAGTCCCTGACGGGACGGTCTGTGAAGAAAACGGTGAACATGGAACCCACCCTGTTTACGACGACGTCGACCCCCTTTGCCCGGGCGAGCTCCATCACGCCGCTCTCCATTGCGGCGCCCAGCTCGTCAAGCTTCTCGTAGGCGCCTGGCTGTTGGAGTTGCCTCAGGGTGGCGAGGCCGGCGGCCATGGCCAGCGGGTTGCCCGAGAGGGTGCCAGCTTGGTAGACGGGGCCGCTCGGGGCCACCATCTCCATTATTTCGGCCCTGCCGCCGTAGGCGCCAACCGGAAGGCCGCCCCCTATGATCTTGCCCAAACAGGTGATGTCGGGCTCCACGCCCCATAGTTGCTGCGCACCACCTGGGGCGAGCCTGAACCCCGTTATGACCTCGTCGAAGATGAGCAGCGCACCGGCCGAGGCGGTGATCTCGCGCAGCCCCTCGAGGAACCCGTCAGCGGGGGGCACCACACCCATGTTGCCCGCCACGGGCTCCACTATGACGCAGGCCACCCGTGGGCCGTGCTCGCGGAAAAGGGCCGCCACGGAGTCGAGGTCGTTGAACTCGGCGAGCAACGTGGCACGGGTGAACGACTCGGGCACTCCGGGGCTGCTGGGGGTACCGAACGTAGTGGCGCCCGAGCCGGCGCTCACGAGCAGGTAGTCGGCGTGGCCGTGGTAGCATCCCTTGAACTTTACTATCAGGTCCCTGCCCGTCCAGGCGCGGGCCAAGCGTATGGCGCTCATCGTGGCCTCGGTCCCCGAGTTGGTCATGCGGACGATCTCGATGGAGGGCACCGACGAACACACCACGTCGGCAAGCTCCACCTCGGCTCTGCAGGGTGCGCCGTAGCTCGTGCCGCCCGAGGCGGCCTCGGCGACGGCCGCCACGACGTCGGGGTCTGCGTGACCGAGTATGAGCGGACCCCATGAGGCGAGGAAATCGACGTAGCGGTTGCCGTCCTCGTCCCACACGTAGGGGCCGCTGGCGCGGCTTATGAAAGCCGGCTCGCCCCCTACGGCGCCGAAAGAGCGCACGGGGCTGTTGACCCCGCCTGGCATCAGGCGGAGAGCACGCTGGAAAAAGCGGTGTGAGAGCTCGGTCTTTCTGGCCATGGCGGAAAACGTCAATAGTAAACACGCGTCCCGCGCACTGTCAAGGGGGGCGACGGCGCGCGTGCCTGCCGGCACAGCGCGAAGCGGCGCCACAAGAGTGGTACGGGTGGTATCGGGGGGGAGAAAAAAAGGGGCGCCGCATCCAATCGGTGCCGCGCCCCCCGTCACGCTCTACGAACGCGGGCGGGGGATCGTCTGAACCCCGCCCGGGCTCGTTCATTCTTTAATTATGATCAACCTCGCGCCCGGCGCCGAGCCGCCGCTCATCACTATGAAGTGGGAGCGCCTGTTGAGCTGGAAAGCCTGGGCGGTGGAACCGGCGGCGAACTTAGACGTCTCGCCCTTGCCCACGGCCTCTATCCTGTCGGCCGCGACCCCTAGCTTGACCAGGTAGGCCTTCGTGGCATCGGCCCTCCTCTGAGCCAGCCTCAGGTTGTAGGCGTCGCTGCCGCGCACGTCGGCGTATCCCTCGACCACCACCTTCCAAGAGGGGTTCTCCTTGAGCAGCTCGGCGTTCTCCTTGAGCACCTCGGCCGCATCAGGCCTGATGACGGCCTTGTCGAAGTCGAAGAATATGTCCTTGAGATCGGCCGCCGGAGCAGGCGGTGGCGGCGGTGGTGGAGTCATACACTTGAGCCTGGCTTCGTCGGCCTTGACCTTTGCATCCACCAACATCCTCCTGGCCTCGAGTTCGTGGCAGAACTCCTGTGCAAGTGCCCTGCCCTTTTCGAAGGCGCTTTCGGCCGCGGCCAGCTCCTCGGCACCACACTGAGGGGCGCCTGCGGCCTTGGCCGCCTTGATCGCAGCCTCGGCGTCGGCCATCTCCTTGTCGGGCTTGGGTGTCGCGCAACCGGACAGCAGTATCATTACCGTAAGGACTGCAGATAAATACAGCACCCCCTTCCATTCGCCTTTAACCATAGCAAACCTCCTCTTCCTAGGGAAATGTTAAACCTATCTTAATACTATTGACCCTTTTTTGCAAGCTCCACGAGGCGCTGCTTAGCGATGACCGCCTCCTCGGAATCGGGGAACTTGTCTATAAGGGTCTCGAGGAATATCTTGGCCTCCTCGGGCCTTTTGATCTTGATCAGCGAAAGACCCTGCTTTAGATAGGCCAGCGGCACCCTATCGTCGCGTGAATAGTTGTCGATGAAGTTCTGGAACTCGAGAATCGCCTCCTCGTACCTGCCCTCGCGATAGTACGATTCGGCTATCCAGTAGGCGGCGTCGGCCGCCTGAGCCGACGAGGGGTTCTCCTTGAGATACTCCTTGAAAAGCGACCGAGCATCGGCGTACTTGCCGTGGGCCAGGGCATCGTAGCCCTCGGCAAAGAGCGCCGTCGCGGGCCTGGCCGCAACGGGAGTCGGAGTGGGCGTGGGAGTGGGTGCGGGTGCCGTCACCTCGGCGGGAGGCGCAGCGAGGGTGGTGGAAGGACCGGCGGCGACGCCGCCGTGCTCGATGCTATCCAGCCTGCGGGAGAGGAGACGTATCTCCTCTTCCAACTTCTCTACTCTTGCCGCAAGCTCGGTCTCATCTGCGACGCCTCCGGACACACCCGCCCGCCCGCGCAACTCGTCTAGCTCGCGGGAGAGCCTCGCCACCTTCTCCTCAATACGGGCCTGGCGCAAGTAGACACCACGGACGTCCTCGTTCGTGGCCACGCATCCGGACTGCAAGACGCCCAACAGCGCCGCGACTCCGAGGACCATGAAAGCCGCCGGGCGCCGCCCGACGGCGATGTGTAGCGGGAAAACCATCTCGGATAAGCTCAAAGCCACCCCCGGGGCCGCCTACTGGGGTGTTACAACGAAGTGGGCCCTTCTGTTCTGCTGGTAGGCCTCTTCGGTCGTGCCGCGGGCGAACTTCTCCGTCTCGCCACGGCTTACCGCCTCCAGCATCGCGGGGTCGACCCCGAGACCCACCAGATAAGCCCTGGTCGTATCGGCCCTCCGCTGCCCCAGGGCCAGGTTGTACTCCTCAGTACCCCTTATGTCGCAATATCCCTCGATCACCACCAGGCCGTCGGACACCATTTTCTTGAGCACCTCGGCATCCTCGGCCAGAACGGGCCTGGCGTCGGCTCTTATGGCGTAGCTGTCGAAGTCGAAGAAGATGTCCTTGAGCTGGGGGGCCTCCTTCATCCCCTCGGCCTTGGCGGCCTCCAGCTCACGCTCGCGCTCCACCTCCTCGACGGCGCTTCTCTGGCCCTCGCGCTGTTTGATCACGGCCTTGCCCTTGGCTTCGATGGCCTTGTAGCGGGCCTCGACCAGCAGGTCACGGGCCTCGCGGTGCTTGCCGGCGGCCATGAGCTCCTTGGCACGCTGGATGAGCGACTCGGCCGCCTCGTACTCGGCCGGCGCCAGCTCCTGCGCACCGGCGGCCTGCGCCTCCTGTAGCGCGGCCTCGGCATCGTTGAGCTCCTTCGTAGAACGTGCACATCCTGAGAGGCCCACCGAAACGACGAACCCCAGGATCAGGAAAAGACACAAAACCTTCTTACCCATAATAGATCCTCCTGGTGACACTGGTGCAACGAAGCGACGATTGCCTGCTCTCGCCTCCACCCACCGCCCATTGCGTTGGTATGAATTTTACAATACTCTCCCCCCCATAACAACCCCGTTTCCACCCCCCCCTTTCGGGCGGGCCTCCTTTACTAGAGGACGCGTTTATAGTTTACTACTTAATTATGCATGCCTTCATCATTGCGCCGGGGGAGGGGAAATGAACAGGGCCGAGGGCGGCTACGTGGCCGGGGCGTTCTGGTCCCTGAGCCCCGTCGTCGTCGTTACAAGCGCCAAAGACGGCAAAGTGAACGGACAGGTGGCCGTCACCGTGGTGAACGCATCGATCGTCCACTCTCATCCGCGCCTCATCGTGGGCATCTGGAAGCGCAACTACACCCACTCGTTCATAACCTCGAGCCGCTCGTTGGCCGTACACCTTCTGCGACGCGACCAGCTGGAGGCGGTCAGAAGGTTCGGCTTCCTCACGGGCAGGGAGATGGACAAGTTCGAGGGGGTGGAACACTTCACACGCAAGACGGGGTCTCCGCTGCTGGCCGACGCGCACTCGTGGATCGAGGGCGTGGTGATAAACGCAATGGACGGCGGCGACATGACGGCCTTCCTCGTAGACGTGGTCGGCGGCGGGGTGAACTCGGGGGGAGAGTGGATGACGCTGCACTCCTTCTACGGCGACGCCCCACCGGAGTGGCTGGCCCAGTACGAGAGCAGGTTGCGCGAATCGGTCGAGTACTCGCTCGGCGTGATCGACAAGATAGACTACACCCCCTGGCGGCCCTAGCGCTCCGCCGCCCCGAGGGAGTGACAAGCCATGGAGACGGTTGAAGAGATTGAGAAGGACGCATGCCCCGTCACAAACACGGAGATAGTGTTCCCGCACTACACGAACCATATCGGCACCATATTCGGCGGCAAGCTGGTCGAGCTCATGGACATGACGGGGGCGCTCTCGGCCATGCGGTTTGCGGGCGAGAACGTGGTCACGGCAAGCATCGAGGCGCTGGACTTCAACATCCCCGTACGGAACGGCGACGTGGTGGAGCTCGAGGCCCGCGTCATCTACGCCGGCCGCAGCTCGATGGTGGTGAAGATCGACGTCTACCGGCAGAGGGTGTTCAGAGACGAGAGGCAGTTCTGTTGCAGGGGGTACTTCGTCTTCGTAGCAATCGACGCCCAAGGCCGGCCGCGCCGGGTGCCGCGCCTCAAGGTGGCCACCGAAGATGAGAGACGGTGGTGGGAGGTCGGCAGGTCGATCAAGCAGCGCGCCGCGGTGCGCAAGAGGGACGCAAATACGGAGTATTGACAGTAAATTATCGTAGTGTATTGTGTTCACGATGGGTCAATACAGAGCCTGGTTCCAATGCATAAACGAGGAGTGCGGCGAGACGTACGCCCTCGATGACATCGTCTACAAGTGCCGCCGCTGCGGCGAGCTCCTCGAAGTCGTGCACGACCTGGAGAAGCTCAAAGAAACCCCACCCGACGAGTGGAAGCGGCTGTTCGACGACCGATACCGCAAGCAGGTCTGGCCCTACGGCAGCTCCGTATGGGGCAAGAAGGAGTGGGTGTGCCCCTACGTGGAGGACAAGAACGTGGTCTCCATGTACGAAGGGGCAACCAATCTGTTCTGGGCCGAGAGGTTCGGCCGTATGGTGGGTGTCGAGGACCTGTGGATAAAGATGTGCGGCAACAGCCACACGGGCTCGTTCAAGGACCTGGGGATGACGGTGCTGGTGTCGGTCGTAAAGCAGATGATAGCCGACGGCAAGGAGATCCCGGCCGTGGCGTGCGCTTCCACCGGGGACACGTCGGCCGCGCTGGCTGCATACTGCGCCGCCGCGGGCATACAGGCCGTCGTCTTCCTGCCCCGCGACAAGGTGTCGGTGGCCCAGCTGGTCCAGCCGCTTGCCAACGGGGCTCTCGTCCTCTCGCTCGACACCGACTTCGACGGCTGCATGGACATGGTCGAGAAGATATGCTCGCGCGAGAACATCTATCTGGCCAACTCGATGAACTCGCTTCGCATCGAGGGGCAGAAAACGGTCTCCATCGAGATGTGCCAGCAGTTCGACTGGGAGGTGCCCGACTGGGTGATCATACCGGGCGGCAACCTGGGAAACGTCTCGGCCCTGGGGCAGGGGTTCCTGATGATGTACGAGCTGGGCCTCATCGACACACTGCCCCGCATAGTGTGCGCCCAGTCCGAGCGGGCCAACCCGTTGTACCTTAGCTACCTGACGGGTTTCAAGGAGTACCACCCCGTCAAGGCCAAGAAGACCCTTGCAAGCGCCATCCAGATCGGAAGCCCCGTCAGCATCAAGAAGGCCATACGCACGCTCAAGAGGTTCGACGGAATCGTGGAGCAGGCGAGCGAGCAGGAGCTGGCCGACGCGGCGGCCCAGGTGGACATGACGGGCACGTTCAACGACCCCCACACGGGCGTTGCCCTGGCCGTCTTCCTGAAGCTCCACAAGCGAGGGCTGTTCAAGCCCACCGACAAGGTGGTCATCATATCCACGGCCCACGGCCTCAAGTTCGTGGAGTTCAAGATAGGCTACCACACGGGCAAGCTGCCCGGCGTGGTGCCCAACTTCGCCAACCGCCCCGTCAACCTGCCGGCCGACTACGACAAGGTCAAGGAGACCATCCTCACCAGGCTGGAAAGCGTCGGTCTCTGAGGCTGGCCCCCTCACGCTTCCCCTCCCTGCTTCGACCACGGGGTTCAGTCGCGCAGGTCCTTGCCGGTGAGGCGGAAGAAGACGTCCTCGAGGTTGGCCTTCCTGTGGAGCACCTCGGCGCCTTCGAGTCCGATGAGCCTCTTTCCTATCTCGCGGCCGTCGTTGGAGTAGATGTTCACTGTATCGCCCGACTCCTCGTACGTGAACTCCACCCCGCCGAGCACCTCGAGCACGCGCTCGAGCCCCGTGTAGCGCACCTCGAACACCTCCCTGCCCACGTACTCGGCTATCAGGCGGGCGGGCACCCCTTCTTCCACGATCACGCCCGAATCCATGAGCGCCACCCGGTCGCACAGCTGCTCGGCCTCCTCCATGTAGTGGGTCGAGAGCACCATCGTCACGCCCTGACGCTTGAGTTCCCGAAGCCGCTGCCACATGAGATGGCGCGCCTGAGGGTCGAGCCCGGTCGTCGGCTCGTCGAGGATGAGCAGGCGGGGCGAGTTCATGATGGCCCTGGCCAGCACGAGCCTCCTCTTCATTCCGCCCGAGAGGTTGTCGACCTGCTCCTTGATGCGGCGGTCGATGCTCAGGAACTCGAGCAGCTCCAGCGCCCTGCGCCTGGCCACCGCGGGAGGGATGTCGAAGTAGCGCGAATAGACGAGCAGGTTTTCCAGCACGTCCAGGTCGGGGTCGAGGTTGTTCTCCTGGGGCACGACGCCGAGCAGCGACTTTATCTTCCTCTCGTCGCGGGTCACGTCGTAGCCGAGCACGGTGAGCGAGCCGGCCGAGGGGCGCACGAAGCAGTACATCATCTTCATGGCCGTCGTCTTGCCCGCACCGTTGGGGCCCAGGAATCCGTAGCACTCGCCGTGCCGTACGGCGAGCGAGATACCCCTTACGGCCTCCACCGAGCCGAAACTCTTCCTGAGGTCGGAGGCCACTACGGCGGCGTCCCGGGATGACGACATAGTGAAAAATAATAAAAGAGAGGGCCGGCGTATCAAGTATCGATACGCCGGCCCGGCTTCATCTGCGAGCAAAACCGTGGCGCACCGGTCGGAATTCTCGAGGACAGTCCCGTCCGGCGGGCACGGACGAAGGCCTCAACCTCCGAACCGCACGACGAGGTCTATGAAGTAGTTCGCGTTGGCGAAGTTGTCGGCGTTCTCACCCGTGGGTATCTGCACGCCGGCGCCCACGCTTATGGTCTGGCCGCCCAGGCGGATGCCGGGCGTTATGAAGAAGTCGTGGGTGTTGTCGTCCAGTGTTACGGTGGATACGGCCAGCCCCTCGACCATGATGGTCGTCGAGAACGGCAATCCCAACGGCGGCGTGACGCTCACCGTGCCTCCGTACTTGAAGCGCATCTCGGTGTTGTCGCCCTCGAACTCCTCGGCGTTGGTTATGATCTCGGCTCCGAAGTTGCCCTGTATGGCCCACATGCCGTCACCGATGGCGAGCACCAGATAGGGGTTGAGCGTGGTCTCGTCGAAGAAATAGGGCAGGTCCCTCACGTAGGACTGGGCGGCTTGGGTCGCAACATCGTTCTCGGCCGTGGGCAGCAACACCTCGAAACCCGCAGACAGGATGGCGTTCTCGGAGTTGAGAACGGCCAGCTTTCCACCCACGGTTATGTTGCCCAGCGAGTACTCGTCTTCGTTGGTGGGCCCGAAGTCCGTGACGCCCGCAAAGGGGAACTTCGCATAGACGCCAAGGAAGTTCTCGTAGAGGTTTATGTCGACGCGGTACTGGTTCATGATGAGTGCACCGCCGGGATCACTATCGAGATCCACTATCTCCAGATTGGCCCTCACCCCGGTTACGGAGTAGGGGTTCTCGAGGAAGAAGCTCTGTGGCACAGGCGGAGAGGCCTGCGTCGCGGCGGCCGACCCCAGCAACAGGGCCGCCGGTATCAGTAACGCAGCAACGGTACGAAGCGGGTTTCTCATGGTTCACGATCCTCCTTCTGAACTACGTAGCCTCTCGATATGGGAAAGGATACACTCCAAGTGTAGCAGAGCAAAACCCTCTTCTCAACAATATTTCCGGCACGCAAAATTAAAGCGTTTTCTCAACCCGGCCGCCTTCCCCGAACCCCTCCGCAACGGCGCCGGCACCAACCGACGCTCCCTCCCCCCAGGAGGGTAGGCCGCATACTCCGCCCACCGCCGACACCCTCCGGCCCGCCAAGGCGGACCCACGCCTTACTGACCTCGCAAAAGGCCCGCAACATCACACGGGGCGTCCCGAGTCGGTTAAAATTATAGCGCCATGCGTTGGACTCTCCGCGGTCTTTACGTCATAACCGACCGGCGGCGCTACAAGGGCCCCGGGCTGCTGTGGGCTCTGGAGGCGGCGCTGCGCGGCGGGGCCGACGTGGTGCAGCTTCGCGAAAAGGACCGGCCGCAGGACGAGGTGGTGGAGCTTGCGCGGCAGGCCAGGGAGATCACCTCTCGCTACGGCGTACCCCTCATCGTCAACGACTCCCCCGAGGCCGCCCTCGAGGCAGGGGCCGACGGTGTACACCTAGGCCGCGACGACCCATCGGTGAAACGCGCACGCCGTCTCCTGGGCGATGATGCCGTCATCGGCGTCTCCTGCTACGGCGACCTCGAACGGGCCGAGAGGGCCGTGGCCGAAGGGGCCGACTACGTCGTCTTCGGCACCCCCTACCCCACCCCTACCAAACCCGGCAGGAAACCCACCCCACTCGCCGTCCTCAGGGAGGCCGCGCGCAGGTTCGAGGTGCCGGTCTTTGCAATAGGCGGCATCACGGCGACCAACGTACGGCCCGTGCTCGAGACGGGGGTGGACGGCGTCGCCGTCGTAAGCGCGGTCTTCGACGCGGCCGACCCAGAGCGAGCAGCCCGAGAGCTAAAGGAGATGGTATCCGAGTACGCAGCCCGGTGAGTACGAGAGGTAGGGTAGCATCAGGCCGCCTCCCCAGGGGTTTGCCACCAGGAGCCAAGCGGCAGCCAAGACCCCGGCAGAAGCCGACGGCGGCCGCCCTCTTCTCACGCTCCCGACGCCGCAGCCGAGGAGGCGGCCGGGCCGAGTTGGAGGGAGCGGGAAAGCCGCTCCTCTCTAGAGATACCCGGACCAACGCGCGCGATGGCTTGGCGGCCGCTTGCTGGGATGGGGTAAGGGGACGCGAGACGCGCGGCTTCGAGCGCGGCGGGGAAGGGGCGCCGCGCGCACCGAAGGGGTGTCTCCACTGGAGGGATAAGGCCGCGCCAAGGGAACGCCGAGCGAATGGGACTTCCATAGGACCTGGAAGGGAACCGTGCCGGAAGGTCTTGCATCCGCCTCAGGCGAAGTAGCCCTCCACCGTTGGCTCCACCCCCAGCGGAGAGGGTGGAGCGCCAGATGCCCCGAAAAGGAGCAACGAGATAAAAGGGGCCCTCGGGGGGCGGAGGAGATCCTACGGCCGTGACGCACCGACCAACGCCACCCCCATGGCAGGTCCAACGCGCGGGGGGAAACCGTCTCCAAGGGGCGGCCCCCCCAAGCCGTTCCTCCCTTACCAGGGGGCCTGCCGTGGGTGTGGTTGCCAAGGGGAAAGCGTCGCGGCCTCCTGGATCAGTGGGGCGGATGAGGCCAGGGAGGGTTAGGTACACACGGCTAGGACTTCCATGGGACCATGAATCACCCCCTGTGCAGGTGCCGAAGCAGGGGTGGCACCCCCTTGAACGGCCCCCCACTTCCTCTCCCGCCGCAACGGCGGACGGCGCTGGGGGAGGCGCCGAGCCAGCACGTCCCCGGGGGGCCGCGGCGGGCGGTGTCGGTGCGGCCCTGAGCAGAAGAGGCGCAGACGCATGGGACCGTCCTGGGTTCCACCCCCCGCGGGTATAGGCGCCGCACACGCGGGCCGGCGGTGCCGCATGGGCGGTCTTGCGCCCTTCACAAAGTGCGTGCGACGTGTAATATTAAGAGCCGAGTCCCGACCGCCGCCCGCGCGTTCGGGGCGGTCCACACGGTCGGTACGGGAGGGCTGCTATGCCGGATCCATACGAACGTCAGCGTCAGAGGATTAGGCGCGCCCTGGAGATCGCGCGCAGAGAATGGCTCAACGTCGCCACATCGCTCGAGCGGTGCGGCGAGGTGGGCGACTTCGACCCCGCCGATTTCATGATAGGCGTCATAGACGAGGACGTCATAATAAGGGAGTCCCAAAAGAGCCGCACCAAGAGCGTATCGGTCTATGCGCCCACTTTCTACCCGGTCTACCTGGTAGACAACCTGCTCAAGATGGACGAACTCCTCCCCGAGAGGGGATACCGCACCACGGCGGCGGCATACGTCTTCATCGAGCTGGTCGACCAGGCCGTCCGCAGGCTGGGGCTTCGCGGCAGGTTCGCAAACGGCTTTGCGTGCGGCTACGCATACTGCCGCACGGGATGGCGGATCGAAAAGGGTGAGCCCGAAATGAGGGACGCCTTCTATTCAACGTTCTACCCGACGACCTACTACTGGTGCCAGCCCATCGGCTACGACTGGGCCTTCCACTGGACCTCCATACAGGAGAGGCTGCGCATCGTGTTCGATACGTTCCGCAGGTGGCAGGGAGACGAAAATCTCCTGGCGAGCGAGGCCCCCTCGCAGGCCCGCGTCGTACCCAGCATGGTATAGCGTACCCCTCACCAGCGCCCGGCCACACCGGTTCTCCCGCACCCCCCATACGCTCACGCGCACGCACGACCCCCTCCCTCCCCTCCGCCGCCCCGCCCACACCGGCTACGGCGACCGCAGGCGCGACCTCAGACCCACATCCCGCCGCGGCGGCCCGAAGCGCTCGCGCCGATGGGCTCCACACGCCACTCCCCCTCGGCCACTCCGCCTGGGAACACCTTGCCCGGGTTGAGCAGCCCCTCGGGGTCGAACACGCGCTTTACCTCCCTCATTGCGCGCAGCTCCCGCTCGCCGTACAACCACTCCAGGTAGTCGTTCTTCTCGATGCCGATGCCGTGCTCGCCCGTTATGGTTCCTCCCGCCTCCACGCACAGCCGCAGGATCTCGGCCCCGGCGGCCATGACGCGCTCGAGCTCGCCCTCCTTGCGCGGGTCGAACATGATGAGCGGATGGAGGTTGCCGTCTCCCGCATGGGCCACGTTCGCTATGGGCAGCGAGCGCTTCTCCCCTATCTCCACCACACGGCGCAGCACCTCGGCCAGGCGCGGCCTCGGGACGACGCCGTCCTGGGTGAACTGGTTGGGAGCAATGGTACTCACGGCGGCGAACACCCCCTTGCGCCCCTTCCACAACTGCTGGCGCTCGGCCTCGTCGGCGGCCGTCCTCACCATGGTGGCGCCGTTTGCAAGGGCTATCTCACGTATCGTCTCGTAGGGCCGCTCAATCGATTCCCTTACCCCTTCGAGCTCTATGAGGAGCACGGCACCTGCATCGGTAGGATAGCCGCAGTCCTGCACCTCCTCCACGGCGCGCACGGCCATGTGGTCCATCAGCTCGAGCGCAGATGGCGTGAGGCCCCGGGCAACGATGTCGGACACGGTGCGCGAGGCGTCTTCGAGCGTGCGGAAGACGGCTACCATCGTGGCAACCTGCTCCGGCCTGCGCATGAGCCTGACCACGACCTTCGTCACCACGGCAAGCGTCCCCTCGGAGCCCACGACCAGGCCGACCAGGTCGTAGCCGAGGGTGTCGTGGCACCTCCCACCCAGCTCCATGACTTCGCCGTCTGCGAGCACCACCTCGAGCCCCAGCACGTGGTTCGTCGTCACGCCGTAGGCCACGCCGTGTATGCCGCCCGAGTTCTCGGCCACGTTGCCCCCTATGGTGCACACCATCTGGCTCGAGGGGTCGGGGGCGTAGAAGAGGCCGTAGGGGGCTGCGGCGCGCGATATGTCGAGGTTCACCACGCCCGGCTCCACGACGGCGCACTCGTTGACGGGATCCACCTCCAGTATGCGCGCCATGCGCGCGAAGGAGAGCATTATCCCCCCCGTTGCGGCCACGGCGCCACCGCTCACGCAGGTGCCGGCCCCGCGCGGCACGAGCGGCACGCCATGCCGGCGTGCAAGCCTCACGATGCGCTGCACCTCGGACGTCGTCTCGGGCAGGACGACGAAATCTGGGGCCGCCCTCATCACGTAGGCGTCCTGCTCGTACACGAGCAGGTCCTCGGGAAGATGGAGTACCCGCCCATCGCCCACAATGTCCACGAGCTCCCTTAGCACCGCTTGCCTGTCCATGGCACCAATCCTACGGCGCGCGACCCATGCACGTGCAGCCACGCGGCCGCCCGCCCCCGTCAGCCGCTAGAATATACCGATGTCCTCGTAGCCCTCGGCCAGGTTCTCGAAGCTCGGCACGCCCCGCTTCTCGAGAAACGCGAGCTTCACCACGCCGGTGGGTCCGTTTCGCTGCTTGCCGATTATTATCTCGGCCACACCGTCCTTCTCCTCGCCCTTCTTCCTGTAGGCGTCCTCGCGGTGTATGAAGAGGACGACGTCAGCGTCCTGCTCGAGCGCGCCCGATTCCCTGAGGTCCGAGAGCTGCGGCCGCTTGTCGGTACGCGCCTCGGGCTGGCGGCTGAGCTGGGAGACGGCCACCACCGGTACCTCCAGCTCCTTGGCCAACGCCTTGAGCGAGGCCGAGATGTCCGCTATCTCGCGCTCCCGCGTCTCGGCCCTGCGGGAGCCGCGCACGAGCTGCAGGTAGTCGACCATGACGAGGTCGAGCCCCTTCTCGCGCTTGAGCCTTCGGGCCTTGGCCCTGAGCTCCAGTATCCCGATGGCCGGCGTGTCGTCTATGTAGATGGCCGCCTTCGAGAACTCCTCGGCCGCCGCCACCAGCCTTCCTATGTCGTCGGCGCTCACGAAGCCGCCCCTTATGCGCGAGAAATCCACCTTGGCCTTGGCCGAGAGCATCCTGAGGACCAGTTGTTCCTTGGTCATCTCGAGCGAGAAGATGGCCACGCGCTTGCCCGCCTCCAGGGCGGCGTGGACGGCCACGTCGAGGCAGAACGACGTCTTTCCGAGCCCGGGACGAGCGGCCACGATGATGAGGTCCGAGGGCTGGAGCCCCGTGGTCATGTAATCGAGCTTCTCGAAACCCGTCGGTATGCCCGTTACATGCTCGCCCCGCTCGTGCAGCCGCTCGATGATGTCCAGCGCCTCGACGGCTATCTCCCTTACGTCGTAGAAGGCGGGCTTTATCTTGTGCTGGGCTATTTCGAGAATGGCCTGCTCGGAGCTCTCGAGCACCTGCTCGACGTCGACGTCCTCTCTCACCCCCTCCTGCACGATCCCCATGGCCGTCTCCACAAGACGCCTCAGGATGGCCTTCTCCTTTACCAGCCGGGCGTAGTAGGCGACGTTCGCGGCCGAAGGGACGACCTCGGTGAGATAGGTTATGTAGCTGCTGCCGCCCACCTCCTCGAGCAGCTGTCCCTTGCTCTTCAGATAGTCGAACAGGGTGAGGACGTCTATCGGCTTGGACGCCCTGTCGAGCTCGACCATCGCCTCGAAGATCTTTCGGTGGGCTCCGCGGTAGAAGTCGTCGGCCGTAAGAAGCTCGAGCACGCGGTTTATGGCCGCCCCGTCGATGAGGATGCTGCCGAGCACGCACTGTTCGGCCTCGATGTTGTGGGGCAGCGGTCTCGAAGCGCTCATCTTCCCTCCCCCGGGCCGCCGTCAAAGCCCGAAATAGAGCCTCACGGCAAGGCGCGGGTCAAGCCCCGCCTGAACTATCTTGTCGTGCGCCCTCTCTATATCGTACTCCACACGCCTGCGTTCTATCAAGCGACCCTCGGAATCGTAGACGATGTGGGCCGAGCGCGGATCGCGGTCGCGGGGCTGGCCCACGCTGCCGGGATTGACCAGATACTTGCGCCCGGCGACGAGCGCAAGCTCACCGTCGGCGCCCTCGGTGATACGGGACCCCTCCAGCACGTAGTGCAGCGCCACGTGGGTGTGGCCGAAGAAACACAGATCGGCATCCCCCATGAGCGGGAACTCCTCGCAGGCGGCGTATGTGGACGTTATGTACTTGTCCGGGTCGGAAAGCGCTCCATGCACATAGACGAAATCGCCTATCTCGCCCTCGCGCGGCAGGGCGCGCAGAAATTCCGCGTTCGCCTCGCTGAGCACCTCGCGCGTCCACATTATCGCCTCTCGGGCGATGGGATTGAACCCCTCGGCGTCGTCGATCCCGCAGGCGGCGTCGTCGTGGTTGCCCAGGATGGCCACGTCGCAGTGCTTCCTCACCATGTCGACGCACTCGTTCGGGTCGGCACCGTAGCCGACGATGTCGCCGAGACAGACCACCTTGTCCACGCCGGCCTTATCGACGGCCTCGAACGTTGCAACCAACGCCTCGAGGTTGGCGTGGATGTCGGAAATGATGGCGTATCTCATCCCGTCCACTCTCTGCGGTGACCTGAGACATTATATTACGGACGTCGCCGGCCGCCAACGGGGAGGGGAACGCGCCTCGTCAGACGATGACTATGCCCACGTCCATGACGTTGGTGCCCGTGGGACCGGTGCGTATGAGGCAGCCGAGTCGGTCGAAGAAGTTGTAGGAATCATTGCGCATGAGCGATTCCCAGGCGCTGAGGTTTATCTCCCTTCCCTCAAGCCGGGTGGTGCCGTCGCACACGGCGCCGGCCGCGTCCGTGGGGCCGTCGATGCCGTCGGTGCCGCAGAAGAGGCCGAGGATGTCGTGGCCCATTATCTCGATGCAGAACGAGAGCGCGGCCTCCATGCTCCTGCCGCCCCGGCCGTCGCCCCGCACCGTAACAGTGGTCTCGCCGCCGAACACTATGCAGGCGGGCTTGCTCACGGGGACGTCGAACCGCTCGACGTCCTTGGCGATGCCTGCTATGGCCTTGGCCACTTCGCGGGCCTCGCCCTTTATCTGCGACGAGAGCACTAGCGTGTTGTATCCCAGCCTCCTGGCCTCGCGCTCGGCCGCAACGAGTGCCGTGTAGTTGCTACCCACGACGAGCGTCGTGAACCTCTCGGTGTCCACCTCGCCGGGCTTGAGCGTCTCGGGCACCTCGCCCGCACGCCCCTTCTCCAGGTGCACGATGACGCGCGGGGGCAGCTTGTTCTCGAGCTTGAACTCCTCCACCACCCTCCAAGCGTCTTCAAACGTCGACTCGTCCGGCACGGTCGGCCCGGAGGCGATGACGTCGAGCTTGTCGCCCACTACGTCCGAGAGGATAAGCGTAGCAACATCGGCCGGAAGCGCCTTCTTGAGCAGCCCCCCGCCCTTGATCGTAGAGAGGTGCTTGCGCACGACGTTGAGCCCCAGCGTATCCACTCCCGAGCGGAGGAGCAGATCGGTCACCTTGCGCTTGTCTTCGAGCGTCACCCCGGGGACAGGCATGCAGAGCAGCGAGCTCCCGCCCCCCGAGATGAGGAAAACCACCAAGTCTCCTTGGCCCGCCCCTTCGAGCAGCCTCACCGCCTCGGCAGCGGCATCGACGCTGCGCTCGTCCGGCACGGGGTGGCCGGCCTGAATGTAGCGCATCCCTCCCAGCGCGAACGACGGCGGGGCGTTCGAGACGACGAGTCCCGACGTGACACGGCGGCCGAGCACGTCCACCACGGCACTGGCCATCGCCGGGGCGGCCTTGCCGAATGCTATCACGTAGAGGGAGCCGTAGGTGGATAGATCGTAGGTGCGCTCGCCCAGACGAAGCACGTCGCCCGAGAGGGATATGTTGTCGAGCACGCACCGCCGGGGATCGACGGCCCGCAGAGCCTCACGGAAAATCCTTACCGCGTGATCCCTCAGCCTAGCATTCATGGGAAAAGAACCGCCTCCACACTATCCCCCTGCGCCGGCAGACCCGCAGTGAGCCCACCGACCAAGGGAGCGGCGGACTACTTCTTGAGCTCCTCCAGTATGGCGTCCACCTTGCTCCTGGTGAGGTTCTCGTGGAGATCGTCGTCCACCAGCATGACCGGGGCCGTGCCGCACGAGGCCAGGCACTCGGCCTCGAGCACCGTTATCTTGCCGTCCGGCGTAGTCTGACCGGTCTCTATGCCGAGCTTCCCGCACACGTACTTCTCGACGTGCTCGGCCCCCTTGAGGCCGCACGACAGCGTACGGCATATCCACACCACGTGTTCCCCGACCGGCTCGGTGAAGAACATCGTATAGAAGGTCGCCACGTTGTGTACCTTGGAGGGGGGTATGTCGAGCAGCCGCGCCACCTCGCGCATCGAATCTATGGATATCCAGCCAAGCTCGTTCTGCACTTCCCTAAGCACGGGCACAAGGGCCGACTGCTTGGTCTCGGCTTCCTCGATAATGCGGACTATCCTGGATCTGAGGCTCTCGGAGAAGGACATCTCGTGGGTTGCGCCCCCGCAGAAGGTGTATGCGCCCGTGCAGGCTATTAACCTAACATGGTTCGGCTGCCCATTCAACCCCGCCGCCCCCACACACACGGCGTGGACGGCATAGATGGAACGTTCGGCACCCCCGGCGGCGGAGGGGGAGTTGCACGCGCTCCCTACGTATGGTTCATTTAGGTTATGGCTAACCTCGAACCCGTTCCCCCTAGGGTGCAGTCATGAGGGAGTGGCTGAGACTGGCCGCCGAGGCGACCGTGGTCACCCGAGCGCTCAAATACGCCGTAGGAGTCGGTGCGCTGCTCATCGCAATAAACCACGGCGACGACGTCGTGCGCGGCCACGTAGACGGTGTGATCGTGGCCAAGATGGCCCTTACGGTGTGCGTCCCCTACATGGTGTCTACCCTCTCGAGCGTAGGCGCACTCAGGGACGCAAGGCGGCGCGGGAGGGAGGGAGAAGGAAAGTGAGCTCTCATCCAACCCAGGAGGTGACAGCTTTGCCTACGAGAAAAAAGGTGTTCCTGGTGCTGCTCGTCCTTGCCGCCGCATGCGGCCCCGGCCTGTGGGCGTCGGCCTCCGAGGCGCAGCGGCCGCCGGGCAGGATCACTGTGGACGAGGCGCGAAGGATGATCGAAGAGCGGAGCGAACAGGTAGTGGTCCTGGACGTACGGACCCCGGCCGAATTCGCTTCGGGCCACATCGAGGGGGCGCTCAACATCGATTTCTATTCGAAGGACTTCAAGGACCGCCTCGCCGCCCTGGACAAGGATAAGACCTACATCGTGCACTGCCGAAGCGGGGCCCGCAGCGCCCGGGCGTGGAAGATCATGCGCTCGCTGGGGTTCGACGAGGTCTACGACATGGGCGGCATCGTGGAGTGGGCGAGGAAGGGCTACCCCCTCGTCAAGTAGGCCGTACTCGTGGGGCCGTTCGAAAGGCGCGACCACCGGCGTAGCGAGCCAGCTATCCTTACCCCGGCACCCACGTGCACACCGCGCGACCCCCCAGGCGCGCCCGACGCGAGCCCCTCCCCTTACACCGAGTAGGAGCTGAAGTGGCGTCGGAACCGCACGAGCGCTACGGCGAAGAGCCCCGCTCCTATCAGGGCCAGGGCGGCCAGTTCCGGCCACACCGTCTCCAGCCCGGCACCGCGGAACAGCACGGCGGTGGAGAACCTGACGTAGTAGAGCAGGGGAGAAAGCCCCATCAGGTGTGAGAGCGCGGGCGGCATGGCCTCCACCGGCGTAAAGACGCCCGAGAGGAACACCATGGGGGCCACCACCATCAGCCCCACCAGGATGAACTGGGCCAGCGAGGCGACGAAGGTCGATATGACCACACCCACGGCGGTGGCCGTGAACTGGTAGACGAGCGTCCCCAGCAGGAAGAGAAGCAACGACCCCTTGAGCGGAACCCCGAGGTAACCCTCGATGACCACCACAACGCTCACGAGGGAACCCAGGAGTATGACTACGGCGTTGGCCCATACCTTGGACAGCATTATCTCGGCCGGCCGCAGCGGCATCACCAGCAGGTGCTGGACCGTACCCTTCTCCTGTTCCCGAAGCAGCGCCGCAGCAGGGAGGATGAGGCTGAGGATGGTCACCATTTCCAGCAGCTCGCCTACGGCAAGGAACCAGTAGTCCTCCATATTGGGGTTGTACTTGACCCTTGCCCGCTGCACCACGGGCGGCTGCGACGCGGCGTCGATGTGCAGGAACCTCTCTACCTCTTCATCCACGATGCGCTGCACGTAGACGGCGCCGTTGAAGGCCTGGGCCACGGCAGTGGCGTCTACGTTGAGCTGTATGCGCGGCCGCCGGCCGTCCTTGAGGTCACGCTCGAACCCAGGAGGTATATCGAGAATGAACGTGTAGCGTCCGGACTCCATGCCGCCCTCGACCTCCTCCACCCCCAGCCGCACGGCCTTCTTGAACCGCGGCTCAAGGAACGCGCCCCCAATCCTGCCTGCAAGCTGCGAGCCGTCCTCGTCGACGACGGCGATCGAGGCATGCCGAACGTCGACCGAGAAGTTGACCGAGGCCACGATGGCGTAGGTGAAGGCGTATATGATGAACAGTATGAGCACGGTGTCGTACTTGAGGCTGGCAAGCTCCTTGATGCCCAGATAGAAGACATGTCTCAACGCCGAAGAGCTCATCTGCTCTGCCCCCTCAACATGAGCGCACTCGCCGCGACAAGCCCGACGAAGACGGCCGCAAGGGCCGCCAAGTCGCCCAGATAGGCGGCGGGCGACAGGCCCTTGGTAAACGACGCAACCGATATGCGGAGAAAGTACGTGGTGGGAAATATGTAGGAGAAGACTCGACCTCCCCCCTCGAGGGCGGCCACAGGCGAGAGCAAGCCGGAATACTGGAACGACGGTATCAGCGTGAGTATCACCGTGGCCAGGTTGCTTGCCACCTGAGTGCGGGTCCAGGTGGAGACGAGGAGACCTACGCCGGTGGCGCAGAACGCAAAGAGCACCGCCCCCGCCGCGAGCCCCGCGAAACTGCCCTTGAGCGGCACACCGAACACCCCTACGACGAGCACGGTCAGCACCAGGAAGACCAGGAAACTCACCACGGCGTAGGGTATCTGTTTCCCCAACAGGAACTCCACCCGCGTGAGCGGCGTGGCGTGGAAGTTTACTATGCTGCCCATCTCCTTCTCCCTCACCACGGCGGCCGCCGTGAGCATGGCGGGAATGATGATCAACACCACGGCCACCAGACCCGGCACAAACGACAGCCTGCTGGTGCGGGAGGGGTTGAACCAGAACCGCGTCTCGACGGAAGAGACCGGAGGACCGGTCCTTCGTCTTGCGTCCCGGGCGGCCAGCGAGGCGAGGTAGCGTCGGTGCAGGAGCTGCGTGTAGCCCAGTGCCGTCTGGGCGCGGTAGGGCATCGTGCCGTCCAGGAACACGCCCACCTCGGCCGGCCTGGACCCCTTCTTCAGCCTCTTGCCGAAACCGTCCCTTATGACGAGACCCACCCTGACCTTGCCGCTGCGGAACAGGGCCTCGAGCTCGGCGTCGTCGGCGACGACGGCCGCCTCGTCGAAATACCTCGAGGCGCGGAATTGCTCCAAGTACTCTCTGCTCTCGGGGCTGTGGTCGAGGTCGAGGACGGCGTAGGGAAGGCGCTCTATGTCCATGCTGAGTCCGAAGCCGAATATAAGCATCAGAATGACGGGGATGAAAAGGGCCGAGAACATCCGGAACGGGTCGCGCACCACCTCGAGACCCTCGCGCCACACGACGGCGGCCAGTCTCTGGAGACTGAAGTACCGTGCGGACGCCCCGTCCCGGCCGGGGCCGTCCTCACCCGCCGGAAGCTCGGGGCCGTGCCCGCGGGGCGCCTCGCCGCCACTGCGCTCCAGGTCCCCGCTGATGTAGGCGATGAACGCCTCGTCCATCGTCCGCGCACCCACACGCTCCATGAGGCGCCTCGGCGCCTCGCACGCCAGCATCCGGCCCTCGTTCATGAGGGCCACCCTGTCACAGCGCAACGCCTCGTCCAGGTAGTGCGTCGAGACGAACACCGTCGTACCGTGCCCGCGCGACAGCTCCATTATGTACTGCCAAAACCTGTCCCGCGCCACAGGGTCCACGCCCGATGTCGGCTCGTCCAGTACCAATATGCGGGGCCTATGGATGGTGGCCACGGCAAGCGACAGCCTCTGCCGCACCCCAAGCGGCAGGCCCTCGGCCCGCCGCCCGGCCACCTCCTCCAGCTCGAAATGGTGGAGCAACGCCCTTACTCTGGCCTCGATCTCCGAGGGCGGAACGTCGAAGAGCCTCGCGTGGAGACGGAGGTTGTCCTCCACGCTCAGCTCGCCGTAGAGCGAGAAGGTCTGGCTCATGTATCCCAGGCTGCGACGGAATCCGATGTCGTTCGGATCCAGGCTGCGGCCGAACACGAGCGCCGTCCCCTCGGTGGGGGTGAGCAACCCCGTCACCATCTTCATCGTGGTCGTCTTGCCGCTCCCGTTAGGGCCAACGAAGCCGAAGATCTCCCCCTCGGCTATGGTGAAGTCCACGCCGTCGACCGCCACGAAAGGGCCGAACCGCTTCGTCAAACGGCGCGCCTCGATGGCCACGGCTCCACCTCGGGGAGGCCGGCCGGGGCGGGTATCCACGGGGCGGCGCTCCGCCCCCCTCTCGGGGGAAAGGAGTCTCACGTACGCCTCATCAAGTGTCGAGGCCCCCGTCTCGTCCTTGATCGCGCGCGGCGGCCCCTGAGCCAGCAGACGGCCGCCCTCCATGAAGTACAGCCAGTCGAACCCCTCGGCCTCGTGCATGTACGAGGTGGCGACGAGCACGGTCATCTCGGGGTCGCTCCTGCGGGCGGCGGCCACGATCTCCCAGAACTGTATCCTTGAGAGCGGATCTATCCCCGTGGTCGGCTCGTCCAGTACGAGGATACGCGGGGAGTGGACGAGCGCGCAGCACAGGGCGAGCTTCTGCTTCATCCCGCCCGATAGACGCCCCACGCGGCGACGGGCGAACGGCAGCAGCCCCGTAGCATCTAGCAGAGCCTCGGCCCTCGCTCTCCTGCGGCAGGAGGGAACGCCGAAGAGGCGTCCGAAGAACATCATATTGTCCCACACCGTGAGCTCAGGGTAGAGGTTCCCACCGAGCCCCTGTGGAACGTACGCCAGACGCCACGCCACGCGGGACCGCTCCTCCGCCCGCGAGAGGTCGCACCCCAGGACGGTGATACGCCCGTGTTGCAGTCTGCGGACACCGGCAATCAGCCCGAGAAGCGTGGACTTTCCCACGCCGTCGGGCCCTATGAACCCTACGACCGACGAGGGGGGAACCCGCAGATCGATCTCCGAGAGAACGGTCTTTCGGTTGTAGTTGTGCGTAACCCCTTCGACTGTGACGACGAACCGACCGCCGGCACCGTGGCCGCTCATCTCGTCCCTTGAGGCCATGGAGCGTCCTTCCGTACTCTGATGTAGGCGACGCCGGGCATCCCGGCCTTGAGGCGCTCGTCCACCCTCGCCCGTAGCGCCACCTTCACACGGAATACCAGACGCGCCCTCTCCTCTTTGGTCTCAACCTCTTTGGGGGTGAACTGGGCCCGAGGCGATACGAACGTCACTTCGGCCGGCAACGGCAGCTCGGGTAATGCGTCGAGGACGATGCGCGCCTCGGCCCCCAGCCGCAGCCGCCCGGCGTCCCTCTGGGAAAGGAAGATCGTCATGTACATGGAGTTGCGGTCGAGCAGCGTAAGCACACGACCGCCCGGGGGCACCACCTCGCCCGGCTCGGCCAGCCTGTAGAGCACCACGCAGTCGCAGGGTGCCTCGAGAATCGCATCCTCGAGCACGGCCTCCATGTAGTCCACCCTCGCCCGCGCGGCCCCGAGCTCGGCCCGCGCCCTATCGACCGCCGAGAGCGCGGCCGAGTAGGTGTCGCGGGCGGTCTTCTCCCTAGTGCGGGCCCTGTCCAGGACGTCGACAGGCGTCACACCCTTGCTCACCAGCTTCTCGATGCGCCCCAGGTCCCGCTCGGCCAGATGGAGCTCGGCCAGACTCTTCTCCACCATCGACTCGGCCCGCCGGAGGGCCTTCTGCGCCGAGGCGACCTCCGCCTCGGCCCCCCTGAGGCGGGCACGGGCCTCGGCGTCGTCCAGACGCGCCACCACCTCCCCCTTGGCTACCGCGTCACCCTCTCTCACCGACACCTCGACGAGGCGGCCGCCGTACTTGGTCGCAAGGTCCACCTCGGTGGCCTCGAGGCGGCCGTTGCCCCACACGATACCCTCCGGCAGCGGGGGCTTCCTGCCCCTCCACCACATGGCGGCCGACACAGCCACCAACAGGGCCAGAGCTGTCCACGCGATCTTGAGTCTGAGGCTCATCACACCATCACCTTGTGCGTCTGAGAAGGAACCCGCCGCCCCGAGGGGCGCCCCGTCGTGAAGAGTAGCACGCCCCGCACACCCGGCCCCACTCTATAGTAACGAACGGACGGTCTCCTGCAAAGGGAGCCCCGGAGGCAAGCCCCTTGCAACCGCCTTCCCCTCACCAGACCGCAAGCGCCACCACTGGCGGCTCCGAATCCCCCGCAGCCTCCCCCCCCGGCACCCCATGGGTATGCACCCCTCCCGCGAAGGCGGTATCGACCACAAAGTGCGGTACCCACACCGGCAGCATCCTCTCCCGCAGCCGCACCCTCCAGGCCGGATGCAAAAAGCCCTCTGCCTTCCTCTACCTCCATACAGCCCCCAACGTCGTTGACCTCCGCACCATCCCACCTTCTCCCTTTCGCCCTGCATCGCTCATCGCCAGCTCACCCCCCTCGGCGGAGGACGACACCCCGCCCGCTCCGTGCCCGAGCCGCCCCACTACCGCTCCCTACTCCGTCATTGGGCGACCGACTTCGAGGTGGGAGAGCCTTACGTACGTAAGACAGTGCGCACGCGTGGAAGAACGCGTAAGGCTGGAAGTGGAAGAGGAACAGACCGTATACGCACGATGATGCACTGCGATGCCCATCCCTCCAGGCTGAAATCCACCGCCGGAGAGAGAGCCTCTTTGGAACCGTCGGAGACGGCATTAAAATTCACTTAGAGGCCTGCCCGCAGCGTCTGCGGGCGTGCACCGCGGACCGGTGGGGACTCGTGGAGGAGCCCCCTGTTGGACCCACGCAGCTTACTCTCGCCCCCGCACCCCGAGCGTTCGGTGAAGCGGAGCGAGGCGTGCAGGGGGGAGGGACAGCCGGGTAGAGAATCGCCGCAGACAAGGCACACCGTTCCGCCGAGGTTGAGTGACGCATCGGGCCGGCCTTGCAGGCCGCAAATGCACAACGAGGGTTCAAGACCATGCCGCACAGGGTTCTCGTCTATCTATACGTCGGAGCACTTGCCGTTACGGCCCTGGTTTTCGTCGTGCAGGGCATCAGATGGGGCAGGAGCCTCAAGGCCGTGCCCGAGACGGGAGAGAGCCTGGACTACCGCTTCTGGCCCCCGCCGCTGTTGCGAGGTGCCATAGGAATGTTGGCCGTCTTGCTGGTGGCGCCGTTTCTCTACTTATCGATCACAAGGCCGAACGCAGGTATCCTGCACAATCCCGCCATCCTGCTGGTGGGGCTGTTTTTGGCCATAGGGGTGGGAGTGCTCGCCTCGGCGCTCGTTGCGGCCAAGCGCAAATCCCGACGCGGGCGACTTGTCCTCGAGACGCCCCGGCCCGCCGCGGGCCGCACGCTGAGGGGTCGCTACGAGCTCCCCTATGCAGCCGGAACCGGCAAGCCCGTGCGCATCCAGCTCGTACTCCAGAAGGTGCGCCTCATCAAAGGGAGTCGAAGCTCCTCCGTAACGGAGGAAGTCGTCTGGAAGGCGAGCGACGACGTCTACCCCCAGCCCGGCGGCGTCACCACCATACCGTTCGCCTTCGACATACCCTCCACTCTCCCTCCCTCCACCGAGTGGGAAGGCGGCGAGCGCTACGAATGGATTCTGGTGTTCGACGGGAAACCGGTCGGGGGACGCAGGAAGGTGGCGGTGCGCATCGCGCCCCCGCCCGAACCGGCAGCGGATGTCGGCGATGAGGCCTCCCCGCGACAGACGGGGGGGGAGCCGCCCCTACGGCCCGAGGCCGCGGCCGGCGGTGCCGGGCAAAGCCCCTGGCTCTCGTTGCTGGGAAGCGCGTTCGTGCTCGGATTCGTACTCGTTATGTGGTTCGCCATCGCCGGCGAGGGCAGGCCGTGGCTCGACCTGAGACACACGCTGCCCCCGCTGCTTGCGAAGGGGGCCGTGGTGCTGGCCGTCTTCGCCGTGCCGGTACTCGCCGTAAGGAGGGCCCTCCTTTCCAGGAAAGGCGACGCGCCGGCCGGCCGCGGCGGCGTCCTCAAATTGGTGCTCGCGGCGGATGCGGTGTTCATGGTTGGGGTCGGCTTTCTGGTCTACATGTATGCAGCGGGCGGCCACCGGATGAACGAGATGTTCGACAAGGTGGAATCGGCCGCCAGGTGGTTCACTGAGGGAGTGCTCGGGATGTTCGTCATCCTGGGTGCAGTGGGAGTCGTGCTGTCGTTGGCATCGGTCCTGAGGGGCAGGAGCGCATGAGCGGCCGAGCCGGGAGTAGTGAAAGAGGGGCGGCGAGGCTCCACCCCCCTTGTAAGGCCGGAACGGCTGCGGAGAGCCCACGACGGCGGCCGCGCGGCTGGCAAGCCCCGGCTGGGAGGGGGAACGAGGGCGGCACCGAGCCCCCCCATAACGCAGGCCGAGAGCGGAAAAGACCAAGGCCGTGCCGCTACATCTGGAAAGGCGTCGGTGCCGTCAGGCGGCGCAACGAACCCCCAGCCGAGGGGTGGGAATCGACACGCCGGAGGCAACCCGGCCGACAAGGCGATCGGACATGTCGAAGAGATACCGCACAAAGAAGAAGAACCTCAACCTGTTCCATTACCTCTCGGCCGCCATAATGGCGCTTGCCCTGGCCATCGCCGGCTACAACCTCGTTCCCCTGCGATGGCCCAAGACCAGCGGCCGCATTCTGGAAAGCCGCGTGGAATACGAGAGCCCATCCTTCGAGACAGTTGCCTACATAGTCCACGTCCGCTACACCTACGACGTGGACGGTCGTACGTACCATGGCAGCAGGGTGTGGCGCACGATGAGCATCCACCCACTCTCCGCCGGCACGGCCCGCGCCATCGCGGCCCGCTACAAGCCGGGCCGCGAGGTGGAGGTCCGCTACAACCCCGACGACCCGGCCGAAGCCGTCCTCGAGGCCCGCATCCCCCACGCGTTATGGCTCTATGTAGGGTTCGGTGCATTGCTGCTCCTCTTTACCGAGATCATACAAAGCGCACACCGCACGCCGCAGGGCAGGCTGTGGCGATGGAGCTCGAAAGCGGGGTTGGCGGTACTGGTAGGGTTGCTCGTGCCGCTGAGCTGGATCCTGTATTTCGTATTCCGTGTTACTGGAAGGGGCGGCCGGAGCAGGCGGGACGGCGCCGCCCGCGGACCATGGCCGCCGTGGAGCGACCGGCGACGGGGTTCCTGAGGAATAGTCCGCACGCCCACCCGGCCCCACCGGTGGCGGGGTTCTTATCACGCCGCCGCTTAGCGTAACCCCCCTCACGCCAAGCCCCACTTCCCGGCGAGTAGCGGGGGCGGCCCCGGCTCGTGCTTGCCATCCATATGTGATTGCTCGAATGATGGCTCGTCCCCCCCGACCGGGTCTGGTCGCGCCCGTGTATACAACAGGCACACGGTCACGAGTCACGCCCGCCCTTCCCTACGGAGCAAGCCACCAGAGACACAAATCCGCACGGGCGCAGCGTCTCGGTCAAGGGGCGCTGGGGTCGATCAAACCGCTACTACCCGGCATGAGAAGAGGCCATCGTTCCCTTCTGATCCCGCCTGATGAAGAGAGAAACCGATCCAAACCCCTTTTACACCGCGGAAAGCCTGAGGGATACAAAGTCGTCCTGCGGTGAGGTACACACCACCCCCACAAGAAGAGGGCCGGAAGGCGCCGTGGAAGAGAAGCGCGAGGCGCAAGCGCCTTCGGCGGGCCACGGTGAGGATTGAACGTAAAAGCGGACGGAGGCGACTTGCACCCACATGCACTCCACACGAAGACAAAGAGGGAGGAACCATCGCCCTTCTACCAACCGGTCACCGGCCTGGACCGACCGACACCCGGCGGCACGATGGGGTTCACCCCCCAAGACGACAAGAAGAAAGCACACCATGGGGTAACCGCAATACCCACCCGGCCGCCCGTCCATTCCACGGGTCCAGGGGCGCCACAGGGAATCCACGGCTCTACGCCGTCGCCCCGGCGCGGGGTGGGCCGCTTTCCACGCCGACCGTGGGCTCTCCCCAGGAACCGACCCCGCTCCCCACACACTCCCCACCCCTTTACCGCAGTCCGCTAGGGCTCGAGCACCACCTTGATGGCTCCGTCCTCGCGCCTGTCCATGAGCTCGTAGCCGCGGGGCGTCTCTACGAGTGGAAGCCTGTGGGTTATGATGAGGGTGGGATCGATCTTGCCTTTCTCCACGAGCGGCGTGAGCTTGGGAATGAACGCCTTGGCCGGGCACACGCCGCCCCGAAGGGTGAGGTCCTTCAGGTAGAAATCAAGCATCGATACCCGTACCGGCGCAGGGTAGAAGCCGGCGAACCCTACACGGCCGCCCGGCTTGGCCACATCGATCGCCGTCGAGAGCGTCTCCTCGCTCCCCACGCACTCGAGCACCACGTCGACGCCGAGCCCTCCCGTGAGCTCCTTGATGCGCTCGACGACGGATTCGCGGCGGGAATTGACGGCGACATCGCACCCCATCTTGGCGGCCACCTCCAGCCTGTCGTCGTGATGGCCCACCGTCACGATCATCGACGGGCCGAACAGCGCGGCCGAGGCCGTGGCGAACAGCCCTATCGGGCCGTCGCCCAGGACGGCGACCGTATCGCCGGGCCTTATGCCGGCCCACTCGGCGCAGGCGTACCCCGTAGAGAGCACATCGCCGAGGAACAGCGCCTGCTCGTCGTCCACCCCCTCGGGCACCCTCTCCAGTGTACCGTCGGCGAAGGGGACGCGAACAAATTCGGCCTGGCCCCCGAACAGGTTGCCGAAATCCTTGCCGAAACCGAAACAGCCTCCGCCTCCGATGCACGAGGTCGGCAGGTTACGCCGGCAGAAGTAACACGTGCCGCAGCTGTCCCAAAAGGGGGATACGACGCGGTCGCCCTTCTTGAACAGCTTGACGTCCCGGCCGACCTCCTCGACGACGCCCATGAACTCGTGTCCGACGACAAAGCCCTCGTCCATCGGTATGCGGCCGCGGTAGAAATGTAGGTCGGATCCGCAGACCGCGCTCTTTGTGATCCTTAGGATGACATCGGTGGGTTTCTCGATGGAGGGATCGGGTACGCTCTCGACCCTTATGTCCCTGACGCCGTTGTATACTGCTGCCTTCATTCCTTAACCCCCCTGGAAAGAGTCTGATCCATCCCATCCCCCCCGATGCGCGGCTCTTCCCACTCCCCCCGGATCCCCCCGCACCGCACTTCCATTCTACTCGGCCGAGGAAGCAAAATCCACCCCGCCGCGGGCGCCCTCTCAGGACGGTCCCGGCCACGCCGGAGCGCAAGGAGAGGAAAGTTTGAGCCGGAGCCGCCGGATGGTCCCTCGGGGATGAGGCGCTGGGGGGGCGGGCGCCGGGCACCACCGCCGAGGACGTCGCCCCCATTGGGCAACGAACGATACTCGCAACTTGCTTCCCCATCACCGCCGCAGCGCCGCAGCGACAGTGAAACCCCTCCGAGTCCGGAAGCCCCGGAGCGGCACGGCCAGACGCAACCCGGGAGGGCTTTCCACATGGGACCCCACCCCGAGGGGGTTGCAGCCACCGCCCGACAGGCAAGGCCCCAATCGTGCAGCCCCCCTGGCAGTTAGTGATGAGGCAAAATGAATGCGGGAAGCACATATGGAAGCCGAACAATTGAGTCGATCGCACTCCCAAAGCTTGGGGGGGTGCGTCGAAGGGGGTGAGAGGCGTCGCACGCCTCCCGCCGCCGCCACGGGCCCCAAACCATGGTTTCACATCCCTCCGTCACGGGGCGCCGCAGGTATCACGCATTTCCGATATGTCCCTCCACTCACCCGCTCCCGCGGAGAGGCACCCCCGGAGAGAGACGTCATGCGCCCCTCACCCCGGGTTATGAGCCGCGTGCACCCACACCCGGCTGTAAGGTCTTTCGAGCCTTCGTTACCCGCAGATGTGGCCGCGGAGAATGCGCAAAGCAAGAAACGTCTATCGCAAAAGGGAACTCACAGGGGGCAGGAGGAGCCCACTCAACTGAGACCAATCCACCGGCAATCGTCCCAGTGAGAGCGGGTGTTCTCAGGCCGGTCACCATGTTTGCAGCCCCCTCCATGCATGGGGCGCTTTTACACGCAGGAGCTCTTGGCGCGCCACCCGATACCGAGTCCGCATAAACCGTATCCGCCGATAAGGAGAACCCCTACCATGAGAGATACAGGACGTGCGGAAAGCAAGCGCCGGCGGTGTTTCCTAGGCTCTAGGGCTTGATTGCGACCTTGATCACTCCATCGGCTTGGTTGGCGAAAATCCGGTAGGCCTCCTCTATCTCATCGAGCGAGAACGTATGGGTTATAAGCTGCTTGAGATTGACCCTTCCGTTTTTCACGAGATCTATAAGCCTCCGCATCCTTTCCTTTCCACCCGGGCACAGTGTGGTGACGATCTTCTTATCGGCTATCCCGTATCCGAACTCCTCCAGCGGAACACCAATCTTCCCCAATTGGGCGGGATAAACGCCCAAGCTCGAAATCGTGCCGCCCACCCTCGTCACCTTCACACAATTCTCGAAACTCTCCTGCAACCCTATTGCCTCTATACTCACATCCACACCCCTGCCCCCGGTGATGCCCAGTATCTCCTTTACGGGGTCCACCTTCTTGAAATCCAACACGACATCGGCTCCCATCTTCTCCGACATCTTCATCCTCGAGGGAACGGTATCCACGGTTATTATCAGAGAGGCTCCCTTGAGCCTGGCCCCGGCCGTTGCCGAGAGCCCTATCGGACCCTGACCGAACACGGCCACTACGTCGCCCACCTGTATATTGCCGCTTTCAGCCCCAGATAAACCCGTTGAAAAGATGTCCGTCGTGAACAGCACGTCTTCATCACTCAGTTCATCGGGTATAGGATTCAAGTTGGCTTGAGCATTAGGTATCTTCACATAATCCGCCTGGCAGCCGTCCAGGGTGTTGCCCAATTTCCACCCTCCCAGGAAACCACCGCACTGCGCCCAGTTGGCACTTAGGCAATAGCTGCACACACCACACGGCGTTATTGCGTTTATCGCCACTCTCTGCCCGATTTCGTATCCCTCGACACCCTCACCCAGCTCGTGTATCACTCCGACCGGTTCATGTCCTATGGTCCTTCCCTCTTCGACGGGGTACTCGGCCTTCATTATGTGTACGTCCGTTGCACAAATCGTCGTAAGAGTAACTCTTATGACCGCTTCACCGGGTCCTGCTTTGGGTATGGGTTTCTCATCCAGTCCGATCTTATTGGGACCTTTGAAAACATTTGCTCTCATCGTGGCCATCGCAGCACCTCCTACTAAAGGGTCCTACCTCCATTTTAGGACTATCCACCCTACCCAATCAAGCCCCGCTCAAGGCCCCCATACGAATAGGCATCTTTGCCGAGAGAAGGGGGGCGGCGATGACGCTGGGCGACCATGGCGCAGAACATAGACAGCAATGCAATTCGATCGCACAAGCGACGCTGTCAAGCACGATGTCAAAGTGGTGGCACGGCTCAAATCACACCTTGACACATGAACGGCCGTTCTATAACCTGAATGGAACGTCAGAAACCATAACCGCTCGTCACATGCAGGGAGAACGCACTCCCATCCACGGGGAAGATTAGTGATGGACCATCAACAAAAACTTACTCGCAGGGAAAGGGAAAGGCTTTTGCACCGCAACCAGATACTCGCCGCCGCGCTCGAGCTTTTCTCGGAGAGGGGATATCACAACGTTTCCATGCACGAGATAGCCAAAAAAGCGGAGTTTGCAATCGGCACCCTGTATACGTTTTTCGAGAACAAGGAGAGCTTGTACAAGGCATTGATAATGGAGAAGGCCGAAGAATTCCACCGCGTTCTCATGGCGGCCCTTGCAGAGGAGGACGATGTTCTGAGCGTAGTCGACAACTACCTTGCGACGAAGGCAACGCTTTTTACCCGGAGCGTCGCCACCTTACGTCTCTATTTCGCCGAGACACGCGGAGCCAGCTTCAACATAAAAGCCGGTCTGGACAAGGACATACGAAGGATGTACGACAAGTTCCTAGAGCGGCTGGCCGCCGTGCTGGAAAGAGGTGTACGCGAAGGGGTTTTTCGCAAGATCGATCCCCACGACATGGCCGTGGCGCTCGAGGGTCTCGTAAACGCCTTTCTCTACCGTTGGCTCGAAGCTCCGGAGGATCAACCCTACGAGGCGAGCCTGCCGGTGATCCGGGATATCTTCCTCAGAGGGGTTCTCGCGGAATGAAAACGGCGCCGATAGGCAACCATCCACCCCCCGCCTTGGGACGGCGTGCGGAGTGGACCGGATTATCCAGTCCCTCTACCGGGGAGAGGACCTCATCCTTTCCGGTTCAACCCACGCTACGGCTTGCCGCGGCTACCGTGCTCGTCTATCTGTTGCTGAGTGCGTCGTTTCAGACACCCCGAGCCAGCGCCGTGCCTACTTACTCCTTTACACTCCAAAGCGCCGTGGAAAAAGCTCTCAAAGACAACACGATAATCAGAGAAGCGGTCGAAATCCAAAAGGCTCAACTCGAAGCGCTGAAAAGCGCCAAAGCCGATATGCTTCCCAAGCTGTCGGCGTCCTATACCTATACGAGATTGAAAGAAGCACCTTTTGTCGTATTCGGCCCCTCGCGGTTTCCGATACAGGATAGGGACAACGTGCACTGGGACTTGACCATCACTCAACCCCTCTTCACCGGCTACGCCCTTCGCACCAAGAAGGCGATCGCCGAGCTGGGAGTCGAGATCGAGAAGATGAGCAAGGCACAGGCCGTGCTGGATGTCACAGAACGTGTGAAGCTCGCTTATTTCAACATCTTGAGATCAAAGAAGCTCCTTATGGTAGCCGAGGAAAAGGTGAAACAGCTTTCGGCCCATCTCGCCGATGCCGAAGGCTTCTACAAGCAGGGGCTCATCCCATACAACGATCTGCTGAAATCAAAGGTGGCCTTGGCGGACGCCAAACAAAACCGACAGAGGGCCGCCGGCAGGTTGGCCATGGCGGTCTCTACATTCAACGCGCTGCTGGGGCTGGACATAAACGCCGAGACCGAGGTGGAAGATGTGACCACCATCACACCCTACACGACCGATCTCGACACACTGCTCGCCGAGGCTATGGAAAACCGTCCGGAACTGCGTTCACTGCATCTGGCGCTGAAAAGCGCCGCTAAGGGCGTGACGCTCGCCAAAAGCGCCTACTATCCGGAGATAGATCTGTTGGGACGCTACGAGCGCAACGGCGACAACCTTACGGCTACAAACAACGATTTCGCCAACTCACACAATGCAAGCCTGATGTTGCAGATTAGATGGACGTTTTTCGAGTGGGGCCGTACGAGGGCCGAGGTCTCAAGGGCCAGACACAACGTAGGCGCTCTGGCCGAGAGAATGCGGCGAATCGAGGACAACATCAGGCTCGAGGTCAAAGACGCCTTTCTCGCCCTGCGGGTGGCTGAAACGAATGTCCGAACCGCCGAGGAGGCCCTCGTCCAAGCTAAAGAGGACTTCAGGATTACCACCTTGCAGTATCAAACCCAGTTGGCCACGTCAACCGACGTCCTCGACGCCCAGACATCTCTCACCAACGCCGAAACCAACTACTACAACGCCTTGTACGGCTACCTGACATCACTCGCCCGCCTCGAGCGTGCCGTGGGAAGGGAGTTGGTCGATTGGAAGCCGCACGACGACGCCGGGAGCACACATGAGAAGTAAACCCTTGCGGCCAATAGCCTCTTCCACACAAGGTAGAGCACACTCGTGGCGTAGAGATGAGGGGGGCCCCACGCCATGTCCAGCCCTTGCGCAGGCGTCCCACTTGGCGTTTGGCGATCACGAGGTAGGAACATGACGGACAACGACACACGACGAAAACCATTCACGGGTAAAAAGGTGGCCGCAGCAGTATTGGTCCTCGGCCTCGTGTCCCTGCTGGTGGCGGCCGCGCTCTTCATAAGGCACCGCATGGCATATGCCGTGACGGATGCCGTTTTCGTCCGTAGCGACAGCTTGACGAACGTGGGGTTCAACCGTGTGAGCGGTCGTGTGGTGAAGGTTTACAAGAAGGAGGGCGACACCGTCGTCGAGGGGGAACCACTGGCCGAAATCGACGACACGGTCTACAGACTTAAAGTAGAGAAGCTTACAGCAGAGCTTGCGGCGGCGCGGAAGAACAAGGAAAGAGAAGAGGTCGTTCTTTCCCGCCTGCGCAAGGAAACGGTTCTCGACGAAAGAATCGCTCTCGGACGCATCGACGAACTCAAGAAAAAGCTTGCGGCCGTAAAGGCAAGGGCTGCGGCCGTGCAGGCCGATATCGACCTCCTAACTCGGGATCGGAAGCGGTTCCATGTGCTTGCAGAAGCCGGGGCGGTCGCACCCCACAGGGCCGAGGACATAGATTCCAGACTCAAAGCGAGGAGGGAGGAGAAAAGGGCGCTGGAGGAAGAGGCGTCTTCTTTGATGGCATCCATTGAGGTGGCAAAAGAAGAGGCCGAGATGGCCCGCCTCCGACGACTCCGCGTGTCCGAGAAGGAAAAAAAGGTCCAGCAACTGGACGAAACCGTAAAAGGGCTCACCGCAAAGCTCGCCACCGCCCGGAAGGACCTCAGCGAATGTGTGCTGAAGAGCCCCATGGACGGCAGGGTGGCAAAGAGGTACCTATCTGCCGGCAGCATAGCCTCGCCCCAACGGGCCGTCTACTCCTTGGTGAACCCGCGTGACCTCTATGTCATCGCTCTGCTCGAGGAAAACAAGCTCAAGGGTGTACGCCGCGGAAATCCAGTGAGAATAAGTATCGACGCCTATCCCCACACCCACTTTGAGGGGGTCGTCGAAGACGTGCTTCCCGCCTCGGCCGCAACCTTCGCCCTCGCGCCACGCGACATCTCGGCGGGCGAGTTTACGAAGGTGGCCCAAAGAATTCCCGTGCGTATACGAATCACCGAGGGCGATACGTCGCTGCTACGAGTCGGCATGGGAGGAGAAGTGGAGATAAAGAGAAGATGAACACCCCAAGCAGCGCAGGAAGCGAACTCCCACTTCACGCCCGTATTTCACCCGCCTACCGAGCTCTTCTCACCTCAATAGTTATGGTCGGCTCTTTCATGGCCATACTGGATACCACCGTGGTGGACGTAGTGGTTCCCAAGATGATGGGGCCGCTTTCCACCGATCTCTACGGCGTCCAATGGGTTATCACCTCATACATGACAGCCGCCGCCGTGGGCTTGTTGCTCACCCACAACCTCGGTAAGGTCATGGGATTGAAGTGGCTTTTTCTCTCCGGAATCTTCATCTTCACCCTAGCCAGCACTCTGTGTGGAATGGCCACTTCCCTCCCTCAGATGATGGCCACCCGGACGCTGCAGGGTTTGGGGGAAGCGTTCATAATGGCAACCACACAAACGATACTGTTCATGATATACCCCCCCGACAAACAGGGGCTCGCCATGGGTATATACGCTATGGGCGTCAGCTTCGCCCCCTCCCTGGGACCTACCGTAGGAGGATGGATCACACAACACCTCTCGTGGCGGTGGGTGTTCTATATAAACCTGCCGGTGGGGGTGCTCAATTTCATCGCCGGTACCGCTTATCTGCCGCCGCTTGTGAAAAAACACGCGCGTCTCCGCTTCAACTTCACCAGCTACTTTTTTCTCGGCGCGTTCACCGTGCTGCTATTGATCCTGCTTTCCAAGGGACAACAGCTCGGCTGGTGGCAGTCCTCCACCATAGTGCTCCTTTCCTTCGCCGCTGCTCTGGCGTTGATGGCCTACTTTCTCAACGAACTCATGAGCCGCCGTCCTCTCATTGATCCCTCGATCTTCGCGATCAGGGAATATTCACTCTCCATGGGGTTCTACTTTCTGATCATGGGACTCTCCATATACCAAGTGTTCTACCTGCTGCCCCTGTACTACGAGACGCTCAAGCTCCTGGGAACGTTCTCCACAGGTCTACACATGTTGGCTTTCGCCATTTTCATCGCCGTAGCATCTCCCCTGGCCGGGGTACTGAGCGATCGTTTCGGACCCCACGTCGTCATAGTGGTAAGCACCATCCTATATCTTTTCACTTCCTACTTTCTCATTCCATCCCTCAATTACTATACGCCCACGACGAGATCCATTCTCCTTACCATTCCACTCGGTATCGCCCTTGGAACCTTCTTCGCGCCTGTCTCGGCACTTGCCCTGGGAAAACTGGGGGACAAAACGGCCTTGGGGGTGAGCCTTATGCACTACCTGCGCTTTGTAGGGGGTTCACTCGGTACCGCCATCGCCACAAACACCCTCGAAAAACGGCTGGCCGTCCACTACGAGGGTATCGCCGTCATGCAGAACCTGAATTACGTGGAGCAGTTCATTCACCGAGCCGCACTCGGTATTGAGCCGTTCTTCCAGGAAGACATCGCCAAGGCGAAGGCCGCAGTAATACTAGGCAATGTGGAACGACTCAAGGCCCTGAGTCTCGCCTTCCAAGACACATTCCGTCACAGCTTCATCTTCGCAGCGATGGGAAGCGTGTTCCTGATATTGCTCCTGGTCTACACGCGCCGACCCGCGGTGGAAGGATGATCCGCAGGTGCCGGTGTGCGGAATTCGGGTGAACCCCATGGGGAACCACGCGCGCCGGGTATTCAGTTCCACAACGGATATTAAGCAAAAGGAAACCGAACTCCGAGCTTCTATCCGGTGGGGCGTAGTAGCCCCAACTAGCCCCCCTCCCGATACCCCCCCGAAACGCCTCCGGTACCGATTTCTTGCCCACGAAACCTCCGAGCAAGGCGCTTCCAACGCTTCCATGGTATTTCCGAGCGAACAGAGCGGTCGGCCCCTACAACCCCTTATGTGTTCCATCGCAAAAAGGCGGCCTGTTCGTGCGCTTGCATTGGCAAAGGGCTACCTTCTTCTTCTCCTCGACCACGAATTTCAAGGGCGCAAATCCCGTCCCCTTGTGAGAGCCGTCACAGAAGGGCTGCTTCTGAGACCTTCCACACGAGCACCAATGATATGCCCCGGGCTCGAGTTCAAGAACGGCAGGCACTTTTGCTGCGATTTTGGGCTCGCTCATGTCATTTCCTCCTTAGCGTCTACTTGGCCGCTTTATTTTTTATTGATTGTCACGACCTTGCCTCGCCGCATCAAATGCGTAGACAAACAACAGGCCGCCCATTATGGCCAGGTTTTTCATGAACATTATCATCTGAACCTGTTTTTCCATTCCCTCATATGCCCAGAAGTTATGAAAGATGAGTGAAACAACTACAAGATAAACCACGAGCACCGCGGCACCGATCCGAGACTTGAGCCCGAGTAGAATCGAAAACCCGCACAGCACCTCGATCAGGATCGCCCCCACGAGAAACAAGCCCGCCATCGGCATCCCCTTCGACGCCATGTAGGCCGCCGTTCCCTTCCAATGGGCAATCTTACTGAAACCACTGATGATGAAGATCTGCGAAATCAGTATGCGACCCGCAACGGGTGCAATGCGCGTCAACTTTCCCATGGATCTGTCCTCCTTTCTTCAGTCGATGTAGGTGGAAAAGCTCTTGATTCGCAGGTTCAACGATATTCTTACATACATCAATATACGAACACTCAACTCACCTTCCCCGACCGGAGAGGGGACGCTAATCAGAACGCGTTGTACGGCGAAGAATCAATCTCTCCTCGAGCTCCTTGATGTATTCTTCCAAGACATCCGGTCTCGCGGAGAAGAAGCCGTGTTGCCCCTCACGGCGTACGCTCACCAGATCGGCATCCTCGAGCAACTTTAGATGGTGCGAAACGGTGGACTGCCCGATGGGGAACCGCTCGGCGATGGCGCCACAGGACATTTCGCCCGACCTAGAGATCGCTCTCAGGATTTCAAAGCGGCGGGGATCTGCCAACGCCTTTGCCACCCGCCTGAATCGCTTCTCATCCATCTATCTCGCCAACATGTAGACCGTATCTTACGACATATTTATATATATCGATATATCGTTTGTCAAGCAGGCCCCGGCCCTCTTGTCAGCTCGTAGGAGAAAAAACCGAGAACGAAGTCCGAGGATAGGACGAGAAATGCGGATCTGACCGGATAGAGGGAGGGAGTGAATGGGGGCCGATAATAATAAAGAGGGCTCAAGGGGTATTCTAAAAATCACCCTGCTTGCCCTACGGCGAAGAGTAGCCCCGGGGACTCAGGAACAAAAAACCGTGAAATGTGTGAAAACGGGCTACACCCCGCGTAGGCGGCGGGTATCCCCCGGTGAGCAAACGGGGTGGATTTTGCACAAGAGCCCGCCAACAGGGGATAACGGCGGAGCGTCGCAGTAGCCCCATTTTTCTCACAACCTCTGTTATCGCATGAATTATCGCCTCTTGAGAGGAGGCGGGTGGTAGCCCCTACGGGATTCGAACCCGTGTTTCTGCCTTGAGAGGGCAACGTCCTAGTCCACTAGACGAAGGGGCCACCAGAGAAGCGTAAAATATGTTACCTGATAAGGGCCGGGATTTCCATCCCCACCGAGGGGATCGTGTTGAAACGACGGCGGCCCTTTGATATGCTCATTTGGAGGAGCGCAAATGAGCGGATACAGAGAGCTCGGCCTCATCACTCGCGGCTCCCTCGTCGAGGGGCTGGAGATGAAACTCAGCCCCCACAGGGGCATCGAAGAGGTAGGCGCCGGCAAGTTCGTCGTCGTACACGGCCTTCTCAACCGTTACTTCAGCCTCATCACCGACGTGCGACTCGATTCCACCACCTCGAGCGCGCTCATCAACCCTCCCACCGCCGAGGACGAGGTGCTGCGCAGCGTGCTCGCCGGCACCAGCACCTACGCGACCATCATGTTGCGGCCCATGCTCATGATACCCCATGACTCCAGCGAGCCCAAGCCGGTCAAATCGGTCCCTCCCCACTTCGTCCCCGTCACGGAGGCCGAAGAGGGCGACGTGAGCACCATATTCGGCAGCGAGGCCCAGGGGGACCGCTTCTTCAACATCGGCACGCCCATCGACATGACCACCCCCGTATGCCTGGACCTCGACCGCTTCGTCGAGAGGAGCAACGGCATCTTCGGCAAGAGCGGCACCGGCAAGACCTTCCTGACCCGCCTCGTACTGGCGGGCGTTATCAAGCGGCGCCGTGCCGTGAACCTCGTCTTCGACATGCACAACGAATACGGATGGGGCTCGACTCGCGAAGACGGGGCAGGGGCCGCCCGTGGATTGAGACAGCTGTTCGGCCACGACCGGGTGGCCATATTCTCGCTGGACCCGCATTCGACCCGCAGCAGGGGTGTGTCGCCGGACGTCGACGTATACATATCACTCGACCAGATAGACATCGACGACCTGGCTCTTCTTGAGGAGGCTCTCAACCTCAATCCGACGGCCATGGAGTCGTCATACGCCTTGTTGCGCAAGTACGGCGACCGCTGGCTCAGCACCTTCCTCGACCTCGACCAGGAGGAGCTGTCCGAGTTGGCCCAACAAATAGGGGCCCATCCGGCCTCGCTGCGGGCGCTGCATACGAAGCTTCAGCGCCTGAAGAGGTTGAGGTTCGTCGTCGACGACGCCGAGGCGGCCGAAGGCTCGATACGCCATATCATCGAGTACCTGAAAAGGGGCACCAACGTGGTGCTGGAGTTCGGCCGCGAGCGGAGCGAGCTGGCCTACCTGCTGGTGGCGAACTACGTAAGCCGCAGGCTGCACGACGAATGGGTGACCATGACCGAGCACTACCTGGCGACACTCAATCCCGCCGACCGGCCGCCCCACCTTATGATCACCATCGAGGAGGCGCACAAGTTCCTCAATCCGCGTACGGCGCGCCAGACCATATTCGGCACCATCGCCCGCGAGCTGAGAAAGTATTTCGTAACGCTGCTCGTCATCGATCAGCGCCCCTCGAGCATAGACGACGAGGTGATGTCTCAGATAGGAACCCGCATAACGGCGCTGCTGAACGACGAGAAAGACATCCAATCCGTCCTCACCGGCGTGCCGAACTCCTCGGGGCTCCGCTCCGTGCTGGCGAGCCTGGAATCGAAGCAACAGGCCCTTCTCTTGGGCCACGCCGTCCCGATGCCCATAACCATAAGGACACGCGACTACGACGAGGAGTTCTACGAGGAGATCACATCCGGAGAGGGAGGGCTTCCCGACCCCGAGCAGGCCGAACGCGACATGTGGGGTTAGGCCGTGCCGATAAAGGGCAGCCGCAGAGGGGGATTTCTTCGAGCCCGCCCCTGCCATGGCGAGCAGGCGCAGGGAGCCGCACAAAGGTCTACGCGGCCTGCTTCGGCCACCGACGTTATTTATGGACGCCGTTGGGTGGCGCTTCCGCTGTCTACCTTCGAATATGGTCGTACCCTCACTCCGCTACACACCACCACTCGCCTGCACGACCCGCCGGTGTTTCCCCGGCGACGAAACCCTACGGGCAGCACCTGATACGGGCCCGCTGGATCCTCGCAGCCGCTGCGGCGGCTTCTAAGCGGGACGCCCTCCCTTAAATCCCAGCAGCGGGGCCGGTCAACCCGTCCACTCCGCGAGAAGATAGATCCCGCTCCCCATTGTCACCACCCTACGAACAGCACTTCCCCCGCGATGGGTTGTGGAAAGAGGTCCATACGCCCTCCGACCCCGGCCACACGTGCCGTCCCGAGGAAAGGGCCGGGGCAAGGGGTGGAGGGACCTCCATCGCCCCGCGGTGGAGAGAAACAATCAGCGGGCTCATGGCAACAAGGGAGTGCGCCCACCCGGCGGTTTTCAGCCTCCGCACCGAGGGTGGGTCGTGGTATGGTGTCCCGGCCTTGGCCGCCGGACCTTGCTGCGATTGGAAGAATGGAATGTGAGGCGGCGGGCCGTTACGATGAGGCGGCCTCGGGGCCTCTCATGCGGCGCATACGCAAAGGGAGGGAAGGCCCACCACACATCGCCTCCGACAGGCCACGCTACACACACGCCACCGAGGCGATCTCCTACCGCCTGGGGTGTCGACGGCACAACCACGAAACACCGCCGTCTCCACCCTCACGCCCGGCGGCCACCAGCCCCGGAGCGGCGACCTTAAAGGCCGGCCCAGGGACGACACCGCCCACTCTCGTCCCGCACCACGCGTCCAACCCCAACGGGGCCGACCTCGGCTACCACTTTGCCAGCTCGCGGCGGCATCGGGCCAGCATGGCGCGGACCCGGCGCGGCGCCGTGCCCCCCTCGGAGTCTCTGCTTCTCACGGAGCCTTCCACCGTGAGCACGGAATAGACGTCCCGCTCGAACTCGGGGCTTATGGCCTTGAGCTCATCCAACGTAAGTTCGTCAAGCTCTCTGCCCGTCTCCTCGGCCAGCGCCACGGCCCTTCCCACTATCTCGTGGGCCTTCCTGAAGGGAATTCCCTTTCGCACCAGGTAGTCGGCCATGTCGGTGGCCGTGACGAACCCGCCTCGCAGGGCGCGGGCCATGTTATCGGTCTTGAATGTGGCGTTCCTCACCATTCCGGCCAGCACCTCGAGCGCCGATACGACCGTGTCGGCCACGTCGAACAGAGGCTCCTTGTCCTCCTGCATATCGCGGTTGTAGGCGAAAGGCAGGCCCTTCATAGTGACGGCGAGAGCGACAAATGCACCCGTGACGCGGCCGCTCTTGCCGCGCACCAGCTCGGCCACGTCTGGGTTCTTCTTCTGGGGCATCATGCTCGAGCCGGTTGTGAACCTGTCGCCCAGGTCGACGAAATCGAACTCCTTGCTCGACCACAGGACCAGGTCCTCGCAGAAACGGCTGAGATGGACGAACAGGATTGCGGCCGCGGCCAGGAACTCCATGACGAAGTCGCGGTCGCTCACGGCGTCGAGGCTGTTGCGGGCCACGGACGAAAACCCCAGCTCGCGGGCGACGAAGCGGCGGTCGATGGGAAACGATGTGCCGGCACCGGCTCCGGCCCCGAGGGGGAGGGAATCGAGACGGCGCAGGCAATCGAGCAAGCGTCCACGGTCGCGCGAGATCATCTCGTAGATGGCGAGCAGGTAGTGGGACAGCAACACCGGCTGGGCCCGCTGCAGATGGGTGTAGAACGGCATCACGGCCCCCATGTGCCTTTCGGCCTGATCGAGCAGCGCCTGGGCGAGCTCCTTCATCAGCTCCACCATGCGGCCGCCCACGCGCTTTATGTAGAGCTTCTCGTCCAGCACCACCTGGTCGTTGCGACTGCGGGCCGTGTGGAGACGGCCGCCGGCGTCACCGATCTTCTCGATCAGTCGGCGCTCGATGTTGAGGTGGACGTCCTCCAATTCGACGCGCCAAGGAAACTGGCCGCGCTCTATCTCGTCCCGTATCTCGCCGAGCGCCTTGACGATCCGCTCGCAGTCGGCATCCGACACGATTCCCTGACGCGCAAGCATCTTCACGTGGGCGATACTGCCCTCAATGTCCTCTCGATAGAGGCGCGCGTCGAACCCGATCGACTCGGTGAACTTCTCCACCAGCCGATCGGTACCCTCACTGAACCTGCCGCCCCAGGGCTTCTTGGTCATCTCCACCTCGACGCTCCCCCTCCTCCGGTCCCACAACCCTATCGGGGGGAGCATAATCACTATAACACCATCACGCTTAGGCCGCTCCCCTACGGCACCGTTCCACCGGAGGCGCCGGGAGGAGCGCAGCCGTCCCGCACACCCGACCACCAACGGGCAGGGCGGCCGGAGGCTGTTCCGGGTCCGCCGGGGCAGGGTGGCGCCTCCCGCCCACTAGGCTGTAGACCGAGGGGGAAAGGGCAAGGAACGGATTTCCGCGAAAATGAAAGAGGCACTTGCAATTTAAAGTAAAATACT
>CAZXEJ010000002.1:0-90982 GCA_964639895.1 uncultured Spirochaetia bacterium
AGTGACCTCCTGCTTGTAAGGCAGGCGCTCTCCCAGCTGAGCTAACCGCCCTGAGCCCTCTAACGTACTGCATGCGGACCGGAGGGACCCCAGCCCCCTCGCAGGCCGCCTGCAGAAGGTTATATCCTATCAGGAAGGTGGTCGAAGTCAAGAGATGCTCACCCACTCCGTACATGGCCCGGGTAGTGAAGATGGCTCGAGGTGTGGCACCACGGGACCGACACAGACAGCGCGCCTCAGAGGGGTGCGCGTTCGGCTCCGGCGGTACCGATCCTCGGTAAAGGTTCGCGCCCAGGCCGAGCTGCGCATCATGCGCGCCGACCCAGCACCTACGAGAGGTTCACGTTGGTCTCGACGTTCTCGCCGAGCTGCATGTGGGCCGCCGGCGGGACCACGACGTCGTGGAAGATGGGCGTATCCGACACAATGGCGAGCTCGAGCACCTCGTCCATGTGTTCGACCAGCTTGACCTCCAGGTCGCGCAGTATCTTGGCCGGTATCTCCTTGAGGTCCTTCTCGTTCTCCCTCGGTATGATCACAGTCTTGACCCTGCCCCTGTGTGCGGCGAGCATCTTCTCCTTGAGCCCGCCTATGGGCAGCACGCGGCCGCGCAACGTTATCTCGCCCGTCATGGCGACGTCGTGCTTGATGGGCTTCTTGATGAGCGACGACACGATGGCCGCCGTGATGGCGATTCCGGCCGAGGGTCCATCCTTGGGCGTCGCGCCCTCGGGGACGTGTATGTGGAGATCGACCTTCTGATAGAAGTAGCGCTCAAGGCCCAGCTTCTCGGCGCGCGAGCGCACGTAGCTCAGGGCCGCCTGCGCGCTCTCCTGCATCACCTCGCCCAGCTTGCCGGTGATGGTGTAGTTGCCCTTGCCCGGCACCACGGTGGCCTCAATGGTGAGGATCTCGCCTCCCACCTCGGTCCACGCAAGGCCGGTCGCAATGCCGATCTGGTCCTTCTCCTCGATCTCGCCGTACTTGTACTTGGGTATGCCGAGGAACTTGTGGACGTTGTTGGCCGTAATGCGAACGGAGTGATCCTCGCCGTGCTTGACCACCTCCTTGGCAACCTTGCGGCAAAGCGTCGCGATCTCGCGCTCAAGGTTGCGGACGCCGGCCTCACGGGTGTAGCGGCGGATGATGGTCATCACGCCCTGGTCGCTTATGTGCAGGTTCTCGGGCTTGAGTCCGTGCTCTTCTCTCTGCTTCGGTATGAGGAAGTTCTTCGCGATCATCAGCTTCTCGTCTTCCGTGTAGCCGGGGATGCGGATGATCTCCATCCTGTCCTGCAGGGCCCACGGAATGGTGTGGAGCACGTTGGCCGTCGTTATGAACAGCACGTTCGACAGATCGTAGTCGACCTCGATGTAGTGGTCGTTGAAGTGGGCGTTCTGCTCCGGGTCGAGCGCCTCGAGCAGAGCCGAGGCGGGATCGCCGCGGAAGTCCATCCCGAGCTTGTCTATCTCGTCCAGCAGGAAGACGGGGTTGATGGTACCGGCCTTGCGCATGCCCTGGATGATCTTGCCCGGCATGGCTCCTATGTAGGTGCGGCGGTGGCCGCGAATCTCGGCCTCGTCCCTTACACCGCCCAGCGAGACGCGCACGAACTTGCGCCCCATGGAACGGGCGATCGATTTGGCAAGCGACGTCTTACCGACGCCCGGCGGTCCGACGAAGCACAGTATCGGCCCTTTGAGCTTGTTGGTAAGCGCTCTTACGGCAAGGTATTCGAGTATCCTCTCCTTGGGCTTCTCAAGACCGTAGTGGTCCTCTTCGAGTATCTCGGACGCCTTGTCGAGGTCGATGTTGTCCTCGGTCTTCTCCTTGGTCCATGGGAGCGACAGTATCCAGTCGACGTAGTTGCGCACCACCGTGGCCTCGGCCGACATGGGAGACATCATCTTGAGCTTCTTTATCTCCCTCTTTACCTTCTGCTCGACCTCCTCGGGAAGCGCCTTCTCCTTGATCTTGTCCTCGAACTCCTGAATCTCGGTCTTGAGGTCGTCCTTCTCGCCGAGCTCCTTCTGGATGGCCCTCATCTGCTCGGTGAGATAGTACTCCTTCTGGGCCTTCTCCATCTGCTCCTTGACGCGTGTGCGGATGCGTTTCTCGATCTGAAGGATCTCGACCTCGGCCTGGAGCTTCTCGTACAGCTTCTCGAGCCGCTCTACGGGGTTGAGCGTCTCCAGTATCTCCTGCTTATCCTCGAGCTTGAGCCCAAGGTGGGAGGCTATCGTATCGGACAGCCTGCCGGGGGTCTCGATCGACGAGACCGTGACCAGCACCTCCGAGGGTATCTTCTTGTTCAGCTTTACGTACTCCTCGAACGTGGTCACGATGGTGCGCATCAGCGCCTCGGTCTCAACGCCGACCTCGTCCTCGTCCGGGGCCTTCTGGGCCTCGACCAGGAAGTAGCTCGGGTTGGGCAGGTAGCGCACGATCTCGGCCCTGCGCTTGCCCTCGACCAGCACCTTCACGGTGCCGTCCGGGAGGCGGAGCATCTGCACGATGGCGCCCACCGTTCCGACGCGGTAGATGTCGTCCTCGGTGGGATCGTTGGTCTTTGCGTCCTTCTGCGCCGCGAGCAGGATCTCCTTGTCCTTCTTCATCGCCTCCTCGAGGGCGCGTATGGACTTCTCCCTTCCCACGAACAGCGGGGCCACCATGTAGGGGAAGATGACCACGTCCCTCAACGGAAGCAGAGGCAGAGTGATTGTTTCTTCTTTCTTGTCGTCTATCTTGAAAAACATCGGCATAATATCAAAGGTCCTCCCGGCGCGAGTTCAACCCGAACCAAGCCTTCTCTCCTCTTCGAAGAAGTACAGCGGGTTGCCCGTACCCTTTATGACCTCCTCGGTGATGACGCACTTGCGGAGCCCGGTAAGCGAGGGCACCTCGTACACTATATCAAGCATAACCGATTCCAGTATGGCTCTCAGGCCTCGGGCCCCCGTCTTACGGCTTATGGCGTCCTTTGCGATGGCGCGCAGCGCGTCGTCGGTGAACTCGAGCTCGACGCCCTCGAACTCGAGCAGCTTCTGGTACTGCTTGACCACGGCGTTCTTGGGCTTGGTCAGTATCTCGACAAACGCCTCTTCATCCAGCTCGTCGAGCGTCGCAATCACAGGCACACGGCCCACGAACTCGGGGATGATCCCGTACTTGACCATGTCGTCGGGCTGGACTTCCTTGAGGATGTCGCCTATGTTGTCGAACTCCACGACGTCGCTCTTGCCACCGAACCCTATGGTCCGCTTGCCGAGGCGCTGCTTGATCTCGTCCTCAAGACCGCAGAACGCACCGCCGCAGATAAACAGTATGTCTGTGGTGTCGACCTGGATGAATTCCTGCTGCGGGTGCTTCCTGCCGCCCTTGGGCGGAACGTTTGCTTTCGTGCCCTCAATGATCTTGAGGAGCGCCTGCTGGACACCCTCGCCCGAGACGTCGCGCGTGATCGACGGGCTGTCGCCGCTCTTGCGGGCGAGCTTGTCTATCTCGTCGATGTAGATGATACCCTTCGAGGCCTTCTCGATGTCGTAGTCGGCTGCCTGGAGAAGGCTTACAATCATGTTCTCCACGTCCTCGCCCACGTAGCCGGCCTCGGTGTAGCAGGTGGCGTCCACTATGGTGAAGGGGACGTCGAGAATCTTGGCCAGAGTCTGCGCGAGCAGCGTCTTGCCGCAACCGGTGGGGCCGATGAGCAGGATGTTGCTCTTCTGGATGTCGACGTCGGAATTGCGCGACTTCTTGCCCTGGGAGCTTATCTCAACACGCTTGTAGTGGTTGTAGACGGCGACGGCCAGTATCTTCTTGGCCCGCTCCTGACCGATCACGTACTCGTCCAGGTACTCCTTTATCTGGCGAGGCGTGGGCAGGGCGCCGTAGCGCTTCGACATGTAGCCGTCCTTGGTGTCCTCGTCGGCAATGATCTCGTTGCACAGGTCGATGCACTCGTTGCAGATGTAGACCGAGGGGCCGGCGATCAGCTTGCGCACCTCTTTCTGGCTCTTGCCGCAAAAAGAGCAAAACAACATCCCTTCCTTTCCGCCACCGCGTCGCGAGCCAACCTTTGTCACTTCTGGGCGTCCTCCCTTCTACTAATTATAGCATCAACGATTCCGTATTCTAACGCGTCCTCGGCCGTAAGGAAGAAGTCGCGCTCGGTGTCGCTGGCTATCTTTTCCATGGGCAGTCCGGTGTGTTTCTGCAGTATCTTGTTGATGCTGTCCTTGATGCGCAGTATCTCGCGCGCGTGTATCTCGATGTCTGTGGCCTGTCCCTCGACGCCGCCGAGGACCTGATGCAACATGACGCGCGCGTGAGGCAGTATGTAGCGCTTGCCCTTGGTGCCGGCGGCAAGGAGGACGGCCGCCATGCTGGCCGCCTGGCCTATACACATGGTGACGACGTCGGGCTTTACGTACTGGACGGTATCGTATATGGCCAGGCCCGAGGTGACCAGCCCGCCCGGCGAGTTTATGTAGAGGTATATGTCCTTCTCGGGGTTCTCGGACTCGAGGAAAAGCAGCTGCGCTATGACCAGGTCGGCCACCGGATCGGTTATGGCCGAGCCGAGGAAAACGATCCTGTCCTTGAGCAGCCGCGAGTAGATGTCATAGGCCCTCTCGCCACGGCTGGTCTGCTCGATGACTACCGGTATGTAGCCGTTCATACCAGATGATTATACTGTTAGCCCCCCTCTTTGTCAATTTGGTCGGAGGGGGTGGCGGGAGGGTGTATGTCGGCATTTTTTATAAGGAAATCAATGACTTTCTCTTCAAGGATTGAGCTCCTCACTCCCCGCAGCAGGTCCCCGCGCTCGTAGATCGAGCGCACCTCGTCATAGGACATCCCGAGGGCCTCGGCCGTCTCCTGGAGCCTCCGGCGCACCTCGTCCTCTTCGACCTCGATCCCCTCGAGCGCGGCAATCCGGCCGAGCACGATACCCACTTTGACGTTCCTCTCGGCCCGGTTGCGCAGCTCGGCGAGCGCCTCCTCGTCGAGCGGGGGGGCTTCGGCCCCCATCCCTCTCATCCTCGCCTCGAGGTCCCGGCGCAGCCTTGCCGCCTCGGCCTCGACCAGCGAGCGCGGCACGTCGAAGGTGTTGTGCTCGTCGATCCACCGGACGACGGCACTGCGGCGGGCGGCGTCCCGCTGCCGCCGGAGCTCCGCCTCCAAATGCTCCCTCACCTTTTTCTTGAGATCTTCTACGTCCTCAGCGCCCACATCCTTTGCGAACTCGTCGTCGAGCGGTGGCAGCTCGCGCTCGAGCACGTCGTTGAGGCGTACCTTGAACCGCACCGTCTTACCTGCGGCCTCCTCCCACTGGAACCCCTCGTCGTAGGTGACCTCGATTTCCTTTTCTTCCCCCTTCCTCATGCCGAGCAGCCCTTCTTCGAACGCTTCGACCAGCCTGCCTTCGCCCACGACGAGCTGCACGCCCTGCTGGGTGAGCCCCTCGAGCCTGCGGCCGTCGAGCAGCCCCTCGTAGTCTAGGACGACGACGTCGCCCTTCCTCACCTCCCTCTCCTCGGCGAGCGGCTTGGCCTCGGCCGCCCGTTCGCGGAGCCGCTCGATGTAGTTCTCCACATCTTCGTCCGTTACGCTGCGCTCTTCTTCCTCGATGGAGATACCCTTGTAGGGGCCAAGCTCGAACTCCGGCACCACCTCGAGCGTCACCGTGTAGTGGAACTCGCGGCCCCGCTCGAGTGCCTCGGGGCTTATCCTCGGGGTGGTGACGGGCGAGAGTGAGCTACGGCGCAGGGCGTCCTCGATGGTCGACGATACAAGCCTCTCGGACACCTCACCACGAATGGTGCCGCCGTAGACGGATTCGATCACGCTGCGCGGGGCCTTGCCCTTGCGGAACCCCCGGAGCTTGGCGTCGCGCCGCACCTCGGCTAGCACCCTCTCGTACGTACTGCTCACCTCGTCGGCCGGCACCCAGACGTCGATCTTCTTCTCGGTGCTGCTCAGCTCTTCCACACTGATCCGTATCTCTTCGCTACTCTTGTCCTCCACGACATCCTCGCTCAGGGTTGTGGTCCGGGGATGGAGTGCGAGAGGGGGGAGTCGAACCCCCACAGGCAAGGCCTACTGGATCCTAAGTCCAGCGCGTCTACCAGTTCCGCCACTCTCGCCGGGATGTGGGCTGCGAGGGATTCGAACCCCCGACCCAGTGATTAAGAGTCACTCGCTCTACCAGACTGAGCTAGCAGCCCACGTATCCACGAAAATACTTCGGCAATTCGAATAGGTTACACAGGAATCGGAAGAAATTCAACCCCCCTCGTCACACGCGGCCCCGCCGCTACGGCGTGACGACGGCCAGCGTGTAGGCGTCAAGATCCAGGTAGCGGGCGGCCACGCGGGCCACGTCCTCGCGTCCGACGGCATAGATGCGCTCGGCGTAGCGCTTGTAGTCGTCCCATCCCAGGCCGTAGAGCTCGTCGAAAGCCAGTTTGGCCGTCTGGGTGGAGTTCTGCTGAAGCCCTATCTCGAAGTTGCCCACCAAGTAGTTCTGCGCGCGCCTGAGTTCGGCGTCGGTGACCCCCTCTTCCTTGAGCCGCCTGAGTTCACTCAGTATGCCGTCTACGGCCTCGTCCTTCTTCGAGGGTGCCGTCCCTATGTAGACGCCGAAGAAGCCCGACTCGAGCCCCGGCGTGTAGAAGGAAGTAACCGAATAGGCGAGGCTCTTGTGGTCGCGAAGATCGAGGAACAGCCTGCCGCCTTGGCCCGAGAGAACGGCGCTCAGCACCTCCATCACGTAGGAGTCCCCGTCGCGGATCGAGGGGGCCTGAAAGCCGAGCACTATGTGTGCCTGCTCCTTGCCCGGCCTGTGCAGTGTCTCGGCCCGCACGCGCCGAGGCGGGGGCTCGGGCCGGGGCACCCGCAGGCGCGGCCCCCCGTCGCGGGGCATCTCCAGGAAGTAGTCCGCAACGAGCCTCTCGACGCGTTCGGCGTCCACGTCGCCCACGACGGCCAACACCAGGTTGCCGGGCTTGGCCAGCCTGCCGTAGAAGCGCTCGAGCTCCCGTCTGCCGAGGGCTGAGACCGTCTCGGCCGTGCCCAGCGGGTTCATCCCGTAAGGGTGGCGCCGGAACAGCGTTGAGAGGAACAGGTTCACGGCCGTCCGGGCAAGGTTGTCGTTCTCGCGCCTTATCTGAGACAGTATGTCGCGCCTTGCCCTCTCCATCTCGTCCTCGGGGAACGAGGGGTGGAGGACGACGTCGGCGAACACGTCGAACGCGCGCGCGAGCCCCTCGCTCGGCACCTCCATGGTGACGCCGAAGCTGTTCCTTCCGGAAAAGCCGCTTATGGAGCCGCCCAGCGATTCCACCTCTTCGGCTATCTGTTCGGCCGTACGCCGCTCGGTGCCGCGGGTCAACATCTCGGCCACGAAGTTCGAGACGCCGTTCGTGCGCGGCGTCTCCTGCCGCACCCCGCCCATCAGGGCCGCACGCAGTGCAACGAGCGGCACGTCGTGGCGCTCCTTGACGATCAGCTTGACTCCGTTTGGCAGCACCACCATCTTCTCCGTCCCAGCCCCCTCTTCCTCGTTGCGGGCCGCGGCCGCCTCGGCCGACGCACGTTCGGCCAATCGTACGAGCCCCTTGGCGTCGACCGGGGTCTCACCCTCGGGGAAAAGGACGCCGGCCGTAAGGTTGGAAGGGGTGAAATAGGTGCGCGCCACCCTCATGACGTCCTCGGCCGTTACGGCGCGGACGCGCTCGAGGTAGGTGCGCTCGTAGCGGTAGTCGCCGGCCGCGACCTCGAAGAAGCCGAGCTTCTGGGCCTGGCCGTTCATCGTTTCCTTGGCATAGATTGAATCGACCTCGATGTTGAGCTTGGCCTTCTCGAGCTCGCGGGGCTCGGGGGGTTTGTGGCGGAGCGCGAAGACGGCCTTGAGCACCTCGGTGAGCGCCTGCCTCGTCTTTCCGGGATCGAGCGACCCCCCCACCACGAAGGCCCCAGCGTAGCGGGGGGTGTAGGAGTAGGCGTAGATGTTGTTCACGAGCCCCTTTTCCTCTTTTATCTCACGCACCAGACGCGAGCTCTCACCACCGCCCAGGATGTTGGCCAAGACGTCGAGGGCGGCCATGTCGGGGCTCATCACCCCCACCGTCCGGAAGCCGAGCGAGAAGTAGCCCTCGTGGACGCGCCTGTGCATGACGAACCCCTTTCCGCCGGCCGGCCCCTCGGCCGAGGGTACGTCGCACCGGGCCGGGCGGCCGTCGCGCATGGGGCCGAAGGCGCTCTCGATCTTGCGCCTCATCTCCGTGCGGTCGACGTCGCCCACCACTACGAGCACCATGTTCCGAGGCCTGTACCAGCGGCGGTAGAAATCGAGCACCTTCTCCCTGGTGAGCGCCCTTACACTTGCGCGCGTCCCGATGATGGGCCGCCCGTAGGGGTGTCCTTCGAAGAGACGCTCGAAGAGGCGTTCGCTCAGGACGCGCGTAGGGGAATCCTCGCCCCTCCTTATCTCTTCAACAATGACCTCGAGCTCTCGTTTGAGCTCGGCGGCATCGAACGCGGCATTCATCATCGCGTCCGAGAGGACGTCCAGGGCCGTATCGACGAAGCGGCTTGCTATCTCGACGTAGTAGACCGTGTAGTCGTAGGAGGTGAACGCGTTTATGTCGCCGCCGTGGCTCTCTATCACGCGTGCTATCTCGCCCACCCCCCTCTTCCCCGTTCCCTTGAACACCATGTGCTCGTGCACGTGTGCGAGGCCGTACTCACCCTCGCGCTCGCAGGCGCTGCCCGTCTTGACCCAGACGTTGAGGGCCACGACGGGCGAGGAGTGGTTCTCCTCGACCAGGACGGTGAGACCGTTGGGCAGCGTGAACCTGTCGACGGCGCCCTCACCGCTGGCGACGGGGGCACCCTCTGCACGGCGCTCCGCTACACGGTCCGACTGGTTGGCCTTATCCATCTTGGCACCGGTTCCAGCCCCCGCACACGAAAGGAGGGCGAACGACACAAGGACGACGAGAAACGTTATTATACCAGAGAGAGGAAACCGAGTGCTCATCACCATCAGTACCGTACCGCCTCCGTCGTCCGAGCCGCCGGATGTGCCGCCCCTGTCACTTGGGCATCCGCTCCTACCGTCCCGGCACGCACCCGCACCTACTTCGTTCCCAAATGCAGCGGGGCATACAGTCCGAAGGACGGCCGGCTCAATCCTCGCCCGGTGCGACCTCCTTTTCTTTCTCACTTTCCTTCGCCCCGCCGCGGGCGAGCTGGAAGTATAAATACCTTGCGAGGCCCGAGACGCCGTAGGCGTATGCGAACACCACGGAGAGGGCCTCGGGGTTGGATATGACCGCCGCAATCAGGATGGCCGCCACGACGAGCGAATTGAACGACATGCGGAACGAGAACCCCGGCATCTTGGGGTAGCGTATCTCGCTCACCATGAGGAAGCCGAACACGGGGGCCATGAACTGGTAATACCACATCAGGCGCTCGCCGGGCGATTGGGACAGCTCGGCGAGAAGGAAGACGGGCGTAATCATGAGCGCGGCCGCCGCAGGCGTCGGAAGGCCCAGGAACCAGAACCTCTCGACGGTCGTCGACTGGACGTTGAAGCGGGCCAGACGGAGCGCCGCACATACGACGTAGATGACGACGGCCATAAGCCCGGCCTTGCCGGCTCCGGCGAGCGCCCAGCCGTAGACGAGGACGGCCGGGGCGATGCCGAACGAAACCAGATCGCTCAGCGAGTCGTAGTGCATGCCGAAGCCGCCGTGTGTCTTGAGCAGGCGCGCGAGCCTGCCGTCCAGCATGTCGAGCAGCCCCGCGGCGCAGATGAAGAGGGCCGCCCACCAGAACCTCCTGGCCGCGGCCTGCGCACCCGCCGGTCCGCCGGCGGCCTCGACGACGGCCTGCATCGAGAACAGCACGGCCAAGAGGCCGAACGACAGTCCCACCGTCGTGAGTACGTTCGGCAGAAGCGGCACCAGGCGCTCGCGCCTTGACCTGCCCCTCTTCCTATGAGCCCTTCTCATCGTACCTCCCGATGATCGTCTCGCCCGCCCGCACCTTGGCCCCGACGGTTACTGCGGCCTCGAACCTCTCCGGGGGCAGGTAGAGGTCGACGCGCGAGCCGAACTTTATGATTCCAAGCCTCTCGCCCCTGCTCCCCCCCTCACCCACGTCGTGGAACAAGACGATGCGCCGTGCGAGCAACCCCGCCACCAGCACAACCACGGCCTGTGCGCCGTCTTCGAGCTCCACCAGGAGGGCCATCCTCTCGTTCTCGACCGAGGCGCGCTTGAGACGCGCGTTCTGGAAGCCGCCGCGGGTGTAGGAGGCGTCAACTATGCGGCACCCCAGGGGGAAGCGCACGACGTGGCAATCAAGGAGCGAGAGGAAGACGCCCACCTTCACCATCTCGCGGCCGAGGAAGTGGGGCTCGCGCGCAAGGCCCACGTCGGTGACCGTGCCGTCGGCGGGCGAGAGGACGGCCGATGGGTCGTCCGACGGAGGGTGCCGGTCGGGATCTCGGAAGAAATAGGCGACTACCCCCCCCACGGCACCGAGCGCGACCGACAGCACGACGGAGCCCAGCAGCGCCGCCACCCAAGCGGCCGCGGCCAGGGCGGCCACGTACGGCAGCCCCTCCGGAGCCAGAACGCTTCTCCTTCTCGACATCAGTTCCTGCTCTTGTCGACGAGCCTCTTCTTAAAGAGCGAGCTCATCATCTGGCGCAGCCTGCGGCCCACATCCTCGATGGGGTGCTCTTCGCCCTTCTTGAGGAGGGCGTTATACACGGTGCGGCCCGCCTGGTTCTCGAGGATCCACTCGCGGGCGAACTCGCCCGACTGTATCTCGGCAAGCACCCGCTTCATCTCGGCCTTCACGGAATCGTTTATTATCCTGGGGCCGCGCGTGACGTCGCCGTACTTGGCCGTATCGCTTATCGAGTAGCGCATGTTCGATATGCCGCCCTCGTAGATGAGATCGACGATGAGCTTCACCTCGTGCAGGCACTCGAAGTAGGCCATCTCGGGCGGGTAGCCGGCCTCGACCAGCGTCTCGAAGCCCGCCGTGATGAGAGCCGTCAGACCGCCGCACAGCACGCATTGCTCGCCGAACAGGTCGGTCTCGGTCTCGTCCTTGAACGTGGTCTCGATGATGCCGGCCCTGCCGGCCCCGATGGCCTTGGCGTAGGCGAGGGCCAGGTCCTTGGCCTTGCCCGTTGCGTCCTGGGCAACGGCGATGAGCGCCGGGACGCCGGAATCCTCCAGGTATTCGCTCCTTACGGTGTGGCCCGGGGCCTTGGGGGCCACCATGAAGACGTCAACGTTGGGTGGAGGCTTAATCATGCCGTAGTGTATGTTGAGGCCGTGTCCGAAGGCGATGGCGTTGCCGGGCTCGAGGTTGTGGCCTATGCTGCTCTCGTATATCTCCTTCTGGCTGGTGTCGGGCGCGAGCAGCATTATGACGTCGGCCCAGCTTGCGGCCTCGTCCACGGTGCGCACGTCGAAACCGGCCTTCTTGGCCTTCTCCCAACTGCCGCTCCCCTCGCGAAGCCCTACGACTACGTTCATCCCGCTGTCGCGCAGGTTGAGGGCGTGGGCGTGGCCTTGGCTGCCGTAGCCGATTATGGCTATCTTGCGTCTCTTCAGGTGGCTCAGCTTGGCGTCCTTATCGTAGTAGACCTTCATTTGGCGCCTCCTTTTTTCTTCTTCTGCACGCTCCTGGCCAGCGCCACGCTGCCCGTGCGTGCGATCTCTTTTATCTTCAGGGGTTTCAGCAACTCGATGAACGCCTCTATCTTCTCCTTGTCCCCGGTGAGCTCCAGGATGTAGGACTTCGGCCCCACGTCGATCACCTTGGCGCGGAATATGTCGGCGATCCTCAGTACCTCGGCCCTGTTCTCCTTTACGGCCTCCACGCGCACGAGCACCATCTCGCGCTCGACGTGGGTGAGCTCGGTCATGTCGGTCACCTTGATGACGTCTATCATGTTGTTGAAGCGCTTGATTATCTGCTCGATGATCCACTTGTCACCGCTCGTGACAAGCGTGAGGCGCGAAGACGAGGGGTCGAGCGTCTCGGCCACGCACAGGCTCTCGATGTTGAAGCCGCGCGCACTGAAAAGGCCGGCTATCCGGGCCAGGACGCCCGGCTCGTTGTTTACGATGAGTGAAATGGTGTGACGCACGGGGGTCGCTTCCTCCTTGGCTCAAAAACTCAGGGGGAGAAATGGCCCCTCTCCAGCACCTGAAGGCCACGTCTCCCCCCGGCTTTTACGCGCAAAACTGCTGAGGCGCGGGCTAGGCTCAAGCCATATCGACGGGCTCGAGTATCATCTCATTCATGGCCCCGCCCGGAGCTATCATAGGATAGACCAATTCCTCGTAGTCCACAACAACCTCGACCAGCACGACGCCCGGTGTGCTCAACGCTTCGCGCAGCGTGGGCTCGAGCTCCTCGGGCCTCACGCACCGCATACCCTTGGCACCGAACGCCTCGGCCAGCTTGACGAAGTCGGGCAGCACCTCGAAGTAGGACGACGAGTAGTTGCCATCGAAGAACAGCGTCTGCCACTGGCGGACCATGCCGTGGTGGCGGTTGTTGAAGACGATTATCTTGAGGTCCAGGTCGTGCTCGACGGCCGTACACAGCTCCTGCATGTTCATCTGGAAGCTGCCGTCCCCGCAGACGGCGATCACTCGCTCGTCGGGCCGGGCGAACTTGGCCCCTATGGCGGCGGGGAAACCGAACCCCATCGTGCCCAGGCCGCCCGAGGTGATGTGCGTGCGGGGGCGCTGGAACTTGTAGAACTGCGCCACCCACATCTGGTGCTGGCCGACGTCGGTCACGATGACGGCGTCGCCGCCGGTGAGATCCGACAGCAGCGCCACGGCCCAGCTGGTCTTGATCTTCGTATCGCTCTGCTGGTAGGTGAGCGGGTGTTCCCGCTGCCAGCGCTCGATGCTTGCGAACCACTCCTTCCTGTCCACCTCGAGGTCGGCGGGCGAGAGCTCCAGCATGAGGCGGAGCACCTGTTTGGCATCGCCCACTATCGGGCAGTGGACCTTTATGTTCTTGTCGATGGTCGAGGGGTCGATGTCGATGTGTACGATCTTGGCGTTGGGCGCGAAGCGCTCGAAGTTCCCCCCCGTGGCACGGTCGTCGAAACGGGCCCCGATCGATATGATGAGATCGCTTTCGTGGACGGCCATGTTGGCCGCATAGGAGCCGTGCATGCCGAGCATGCTTATGAACAGAGGGTCGGCCGAAGGGTAGGCGCCCAGTCCCATGAGCGTCGTCGTGACAGGGATCTGGAAGCGGTGGGCGAACTCGATGAGCTCCTCGGACGCATCGGCCCAAATGAGGCCGCCGCCGCCGAAGATCACCGGCCGCTTGGAATCGCGAAGCAGCGAGAGCGCCTTCTTTATCTGGCCCAGGTGGGGCTTGGGGTAGGGCTTGTAGCCGCGTATGCTCACCTCCTCGGGCAGCACGTACTCGTCTTCGCCCACCAACACGTCCTTGGGCATGTCGACGAGCACGGGTCCCGGCCTGCCGGTGGAAGCGATGTAGAACGCCTCCTTGACGGCGCGGGGAAGGTCTCGCGTCCTACGGACGAGCGTGTTGTGCTTGGTGCAGGGGCGGGTGATGCCGATGTGGTCGGCCTCCTGGAAGGCGTCGCTCCCCAGGTAGGGGGTGGGCACCTGGCCGGTGAATATGACGACGGGCGAAGAGTCCATCTGCGCAGTCGCGATGCCGGTCACGGTGTTCGTAGCGGCGGGACCCGACGTACAAAGCACCACACCCGGCCTGCCCGAGGCGCGTGCGTAGCCGTCGGCCATGTGTGTCGCCCCCTGCTCGTGGCGCGAGAGGACGTGCTTGAGACCGCGCTTCTCGTACTTCGGAAGGACGTCGTAGACCTTGAGCACGTACCCCCCGGGGAGTCCGAACACCACGTCGACCCCCTCGGCGAGAAGGGTCTCGAAAAACATCTCGGCACCTATCATCCTCTTAGACATACACTCATACCCCCGCACGGGACGCTTGGTCCCGCCTGTTGTGGCCTAGATCGCGGCGTATCAGAGGCTCTCTAGAAACTTCTTCTTCTTGAGCTCTATCTTGTCCTTGAGCGAGAGCTTCACCTTCTTGAGCCTCTTGATCTCGAGCTCCTCTTCGGGCAGCAACGCGTTCCGGCCCTCCATGTCGCTCACCTTCCTGTCCAGCTCGCGGTGTGCTTCATATAGTCTCCGGAACTCCTCGTCCCCCTGAAGGAGCTTCTCCACGACCTGTTGTTCATCCATAACGCCACTCTCCTTAATGGAAAAAGTCTCGACCTTCGTCCTCTCCTCCCTCGATCAAAGCTGCTCCCCGCCGAACTCTCTGAGATAGGCGGGCCTGAGCGAGGTCACCTCGTCGGCGCCCCCCCTTAATAGCTTACCTGATCCGATCAGCGCGCAAACAGAGGCCCTGGGCACGTTGTGGGGCCCCTCAGCGAACACCAGTCCCCTGGCAGGCCCGCCCCCACGGCCCACCTCCCCGGCCACGACGGATACGTCCCCCACCACGAGCGCCCCCTCCGGGATGGAGCGCACCACCTCGGTCACCCCGCCCACGGCGTCCTCGCTCAGGCGGGGGGCGTCGAGGCCTCCGCCCCCAAACAGAGCCCAGTAGAGCTGGGAGCGCTTGGCGTCGAGCACGGCGCAGACGGGCCGCTCGACGAAGGGGACGTTTGCGGCGAGCGACGCAAGCGACGATACCTCCACCACGGGCACCCCCAGCGCATAGGCGAGCGTCTTGGCCGCCGACACCCCGACGCGAAGGGCCGTGTAGTAGCCGGGCCCCACGTCGACGGCCACCCCGTCGAGCTCCCTCTTCTCCACCTCGACCATCTCCAGCAGCGCCGCCGTCATCGGGGCAAGCTTTGCGGCGTGGGCCGGCCGGACGTCCACGTACAGCTCGCCCAGCACGCGGCCCTCTTCCACCAGCGCGACGCTGCCGGCGTAGGTGGAAGTCTCGATACCAAGCACCTTCATCTCGTGGAAGTCTCTACCTGAACCTGTCGATGTCTATCTCGATCTCGTCGTCCTCGACCTCGGGATGGGGCATGGTCCTGCGCACGCCCTCGACCTCGGTATCGTCGGCCGTACCCTTACGGACGCCCTTTATCCTGAGATCGAGATCGCCCGGGTTGGTGGCCTGCCTCAGCGCCTCGTCGTAGGTGATGAGACCCCGGTTGTAGAGCGAGAACAGGCACTGGTCGAAGGTCTGCATGCCGTAGTGGAGGTGCCCCTCCTCGATGGCCGTCCTTATCTCCATCGTCTTTGCGGGATTGGATATGAGCTCGCGGATGCGGGAGGTGACGATCAGTATCTCCTGCGCGGGCACCCTGCCCTTGCCGTCCGCCCTGGGGACGAGGCGCTGCGATATGACGGCCTTGAGCACCTGGGCCAGTTGGTAGCGGACCTGGTTGTGCTGGTTGGCAGGGAAAATGGTGAGGATTCGGTTTATGGTCTCCTGGGCGTCGAGCGTATGGAGTGTGGACAGCACCAGATGGCCCGTCTCGGCCGCAAGAAGGGCCGTCTCGATGGTCTCGAGATCACGCATCTCGCCGACGAGTATGATGTCGGGGTCCTGCCGCATGGCGGCCCTTATGGAGTTTGCGAACGACTGCGTGTCGATTCCCACCTCGCGCTGGCTTATGAAGCTCTTCTTATCCCTGTGTACGAACTCGAGCGGGTCCTCGATGGTGATTATGTGGGCCGAGCGGTTGGTGTTCATGTAGTCGATCATGGCGGCGAGTGTTGTGGACTTACCGCTGCTCGTCGTACCGGTGACCAGGATGAGGCCCCTCTCCTCCTGGGATATCTTCTCCATTATAGGGGCCAGGTTGAGCTCCCGGAACCCCAGGATCTCGTGCGGAATGGCGCGCAGTGCCATGGCGATCAGGCCGCGCTGCACGTATATGTTGACCCTCCATCTGGCAAGGCCCGGAATGTTGTAGGCCATGTCCACCTCGGTGTTCTCTTCGAACCGCTTGCGCTGCCAGTCGTTCATGATCGAGAAGGCCATCGCCTTTATCTCCGACTGCGACAGCGCAGGAGCCCCTTTTACGAACACGATGCGTCCGTCTATGCGCAGAGCCGGCGGGCTGCCCGCCTTGAGGTGGACGTCGGAAGCGCCCACGCGGAGCGCACCTCTGAGGATGTCATCCAGTTTAGTGCGGGGCATGGTACACCTCCGGCGTTTCCGTCCTTGCACCAATCAGGCCGACTACTCCTCGGCGGCCTCGGCGCCCGGGGGAGCAAGGTTGTATTCCTTCAGTATCTGGCGTCTTATCTTCGCCAGCAAATCGGGGTGCTGTTCCAGGTACTCCCTTACGTTCTCCCGGCCTTGGCCCAACCTCTCGCCCTGGTAGGAGAACCACGTACCGCTCTTGTCGATTATCTTCAGATTGGTACCGATGTCGATCACCTCGCCCGTCTGCGAGATGCCGCGGCCGAACAGTATGTCGAACTCCGCCTCGCGGAACGGCGGAGCGACCTTGTTCTTGACCACCTTGGCCCTTACCCTGTTGCCCTTTATCTCCTCGCGGTCCTTGATGGAGCCGATGCGGCGGACGTCTATCCTTACGGACGAATAGAACTTGAGCGCCGTACCCCCGGTGGTGGTCTCTGGGTTCATGTAGGCCGGAACCCCTATCTTCATACGTGTCTGGTTGACGAATATGACGATACAGTTGGAGCGGCTAACGTTGGAGGTGAGTTTCCTCAGAGCCTGCGACATGAGCCGCGCGTGGACGCCCACGTGCGAGTCACCCATCTCGCCCTCGATCTCGACCCGCGGCGTGAGAGCCGCGACCGAATCGACCACTATGACGTCAACGGCGCCGCTTCGTACGAGCGTGTCGATTATCTCCAGGGCCTGCTCGCCGAAATCGGGCTGAGAGATGAGGAGCTCCTCGGTCTTCACGCCAAGGGCGGCCGCGTACTTGGGGTCGAGGGCGTGCTCGGCGTCCACGAAGGCCGCGATCCCGCCCTCCCTCTGGCACTCGGCTATGGCGTGCAGAGCAAGCGTCGTCTTGCCCGAGGCCTCGGGACCGTATATCTCGATGATCCTTCCGCGCGGAAGGCCGCCCACGCCCAGGGCTATGTCGAGACCGATCGAGCCGGTGGAAACGACGGGGATCTCCCGGAGGACGTCGGACGAGCCGAGCCTCATTATGGAGCCCTTGCCGAACTGCCTCTCTATGGAAGCAAGGGCCAAGTCTATGGCCTTCCGCCTCTCCTCTCCTCCGTCGCCCTTGGAGGGGCCGCTTCTGCTAGCCTGGGGCCTTGTCATATCGTTCGTTCCTCCTTGAGATTATACACCATTTAGTACGAATCTCCTAACCATGTCGAGGGCCGCCTGCGTGGAGGCGGTCTTGATCTGGAGCCTGTCGCCGCCGAAGAGGAACCGGCGCGAGAACACCCCCTTTAGGCGGTGCGAGAGCGCGATGTGCACGGTGCCCACGGGCTTGGCGGGCGTGCCGCCGCCGGGGCCCGCGATACCCGTTATGCCGACCCCGAAATCGGTCCCGGCGACGGACCGTATACCGCTCGCCATGGCCTCGGCCACCGGTGCGCTCACGGCGCCGTGGGCGGCGATGAGCTCGGCCGGCACGCCGAGCAACTCGACCTTGGCCTCGTTGCTGTAGCTTACGACCCCGCGCTCGAAGCAGCCCGAGCTGCCGGGGACGTTCGTTATCCTGTGTCCCAGCAGGCCGCCCGTGCACGATTCGGCCACCGAGATCGTAAGACCGCGCTCGAGAAGCATCCCTACGACCACCTCTTCGAGCGTCCTGCCGTCGGTGGAAAAGACGCTCGCTCCGAGCCTCTCCACGACCAGCGCCGCCGCCCGGTCGAGCCGGGCGCGGGCCTCGCTCTCCGTTGCGCCGCGGGCCGTAAGCCGGAGGTGCACCTCGGGGAAGTGGGCCCTGAACCCAACCTCGATCCCCTCGAACGCCGCGCACTCGATCCGCTCGGCAACCTCGCTCTCGCGAAGCCCCGTGGCCTTAACGAGCATCGAGAGGACGGCCTCCCGTACCGGGAAGCGCCGCTGAAGACCCGGCACGACGTAGGCCTCGACCATGTCGCGGAATTCCGACGGCACCCCCGGCAGGAAGTAGTACACCACCCCCTCCCGCTCCACCTCGAACCCAGGCGCCGAACCCCGCCGGTTGCGCAACGCCCTCGCCCCCGCGGGTACCAACCAGAGGCGGGCGTGGCCGCGCTCGACCCTCCGTCCGCGACCGCGCAGGTATTCCTCGACCCAGCCGCGGGCCTCGTCGTCTTCGACAAGCCCGACCCCCAGGAAGCGTGCGGCCGCCTCCCTGCCCAGGTCGTCGGCCGTGGGCCCGAGACCGCCCGAGACGACGACCGCCCTGGCGCGCGCCGCCGCGACACGCAGCGCAAGCACGATGTCGCCCACGTCGTCGCCTACGCTCGAGTGGTATGAGACCGGAAAACCCGCCCCCGCGAGCCGGTCGGCCGCCCACGAGAAGTTTGTATCCACGGTAAGGCCGCTCATTATCTCGCCCCCCGTGGTTATTATCTCCACCTTGACCACCGTCTACACCTCCTCCGTGCGCCCGGCCGCGGCGGGTACGCCGCCCCCGTCACCCGCTCAGGCGAGCCTCGTCACCGCCTGGAGCACCAGGTTGGCGTAGAGGCCGGCCATCACGTCGTCGGCCACAACGCCCGCGCCGCCGGGCAGTCGCTCGAGCGCCCTTGCGGGCTGGGGTTTTAAGACGTCGAACACCCTGAACAGGACGAACCCCAGCACCACCGTCCACCACGCGGGTTCCGGCACAAGGGCCATCGTCACCCCGAAACCGCACACCTCGTCTATGACCACGCACCGCGGGTCGCGCGTGCCCACGGCACGCTCCATCACACCGGCCGACCACACGCCCACGGCGGCCACGACCAGGAGGAACGCCGCGTAGTGAAGCGGCCCGAGCCGCGAGAGCACCACCACGTAGAGTACGGCCGCCGCTACCGTGCCGGCCGTACCGGGGGCGTACGGAACGAGACCCACGTAGAAGAAGGTGGCCGCAACCTCGGCCACGCGCTCCCTCAGCACTCGACAGCCACCCCCTCGAGCTCGAGCAACTTCCTCTTGACCTCGAGCCCCAGGCCGTAGCCTCCGAGCCCTCTGTCTCGGGCGGCCACCACACGGTGGCAGGGCACGACGACGGGCACGGGATTGGACCCGAGCGCCGCCCCCACGGCACGTGCGTAACGGCGGCCGCCAAGGCGCTCGGCGATGCCGCCGTAGGTATCGAGGCTCCCGTGGGGGATGCGGGCCGTCTCGCCCCACACCCTGAGCCTGAAGGGGGTGGCCCCCGCGGGGTCGAGAGGCACGGTGAACGAGACCCTCTCGCCACGGAAGTAGCGCCCGAGCTCGCCGGAAACCCTGCGGGCGAGCGGGTGTGACGGTGCGTGGCGCACCACGGCGGCCCAGCGGTGCTCGAAGGCGGCGGCGCCCAAGACGATCGCCCTCAGGCCGCGCGGCGAAAACACCACGTAGAACTCGCTGCAGAGCGGTTCCGCCGGCACGGCCACGTATCCGAGCTCGCCGTCCTCCGACGCCTTCGGCGCGGCATCCATCTCAGCCCCTCCTCGAGGAGTCGTAACACTCAATAGTAATACAAGGCGGACGATTGTAAAGAAGGCTGCTCCGCCCCCCGGTCCCATGTTGAAAAAACCGGCAGGTCGCGTAGAATTTCCTTGCTGCCGCCCGCGCGCGGCGGCCCATCCTACCCGAAGGAGCCCTAGGTTGAGCAGGCCTGAGGACGACGTGATCCGCGACAACTGGGCACTCATACTGGGCGCATCGAGCGGCTTCGGCGCCGCCGCCGCCACAGCGCTTGCGCGGGCCGGAATGCACGTATTCGGCGTCCATCTGGACCGCAAGGCCACGATCCACAACGTCGAGCGCATAGTGGGCGAGATCGAGGCCGAGGGCCGGCGGGCCGTATTCTTCAACGTCAACGCCGCCGACGCCGCCAGGCGCCGAGAGACGATCGACCACATGGAGGAGGTCCTCGCCGAGTCCGGCCGCCCGGGCGGGATCAAGGTGATGCTCCACTCACTGGCGTTTGGGGCGCTCAAGCCCTACTTGGCCGACGATCCCAAGCGGGCCATAACCGAGTCCAACATGGAAATGACGCTCTCCGTCATGGCGCACAGCCTCGTCTACTGGACCCAGGATCTGGTGGGCCGCGGTCTCATGAAGGGGCCGGCCCGCATATTCGCCATGACCAGCGCCGGGGGCCATCGCGTGTGGAAGACCTACGGGGCCGTCTCGGCGGCCAAGGCCGCTCTCGAGGCACACGTACGACAGCTCGCCTACGAGCTCGCTCCGGCCCGCATCACCGTAAACGCCATAAGAGCCGGCGTCACCGTTACGCCGGCGCTCGAGAAGATCCCCGGCAGCGACGAGATCATAGCAGGCGCCCTCAAGGCCAACCCCTCGGGCCGCCTCACCACGCCCGAGGACGTGGCCGACGCCATCGTCGCCCTCGCAAGCCCCGGAACCCATTGGGTGACGGGCAACGTCATAGGTGTCGACGGGGGCGAGGACTTGGTCTGAGGCGGGGGGCCGACCGGGCGGCCGGGTAAGGATAGGTGGGCGGCGTAGACGACGGGCGGAGGAAGTGCCGACCGGGGAAGGGGGAGGGAGCGCAGACGGCCATGGAAGGAAGGGAGATAAGGCTCTACAACACGCTCACGCGCAGCAAGGAGCCGCTCGTGCCGATCGAGCCCGGCAGGGTGAGGATCTACGTCTGCGGTCCCACCGTATACGCCCCCGCCCACCTTGGCCACGCGCGTGCCGCCGTGGTGTTCGACGTGGTGCGGCGTTTTCTGAGAGAATGCGGCTTCGAGGTCACGTTCGTGCGCAACTACACGGACGTTGACGACAAGATCATCCAGAAGGCGCAGGAGACCGGGACGCCCCCGCTCGAGCTGTCGCGCCGCTACGCCGAGCAGTACGCACGCGACATGGCGGCCCTGGGCGTCGAGAAGCCCGACCACGAGCCGCGCGTCTCCGAGCACATCAAGGACATCATAGAACTCATAAAGGTTCTGGTGGACAAGGGCTACGCCTACGAGGCCGGAGGGGACGTGTTCTTCTCCGTCGAGCGCTATGCAGAGTACGGCAAGCTCTCCAAACGCTCCACCGAAGACATGATCGAAGGAGCGCGCATCGACGTGAACGAGCTCAAGCGCAACCCCCTGGACTTCGCCCTGTGGAAGGGGGCCAAGCCCGGCGAGCCCGCCTGGGACAGCCCCTGGGGCAAGGGCCGCCCCGGCTGGCACATCGAGTGCTCGGCCATGAGCATGAAGTATCTGGGCGAGAGCTTCGACATACACGGCGGCGGCAAGGACCTCATCTTCCCCCACCACGAGAACGAGATCGCACAATCGGAGGCGGCCACCGGAAGGCCTTTCGCACGCTACTGGATGCACAACGGCATGATCCAGATAAACCGCGAGAAGATGTCCAAGTCGCTGGGCAACATAATCGTCGTCAGCGAGGCGCTGGAGCGGTGGAGCAGCGAGGCCGTGCGCCTGTTCTTCCTCTCCCACCACTACCGCAACCCGGCCGACTTCTCCGAAGAGATTATGGACGAGGCCGAGGCGGCGCTGGAAAGGATATACATAGCGCTTGAGAGGGCGAAGACCATCGCATCCCCGCGGGCCGAAGAGTCCGCCGACACGGAGCTCGATGAGGCCGTCAAACGGTTCCTCAAGGGATGGAGAGAGGCGATGAGCGACGACTTCAACACGGCCCTCGCCCTGGGGCAGCTGTTCGATCTGCTCAAGACGATGAACCGCTCCATGGACGCCCGCGGACATACCCCATCGCTCGACCGAGCGCTCGAGGCCGTAGACGAATTCGGCCGGGTGATGGGCATAGTGCGGCTCGCCCCCGAAGAGTACCTGCAGCGGGAGAAGCTGCGCAGGCGAGGGGCCGAGCTGAGCGAAGAAGAGATCCATAGGCTCATCGAGGAGAGGGCCGAGGCACGCAGGCAGAAGAACTGGGCCCGCGCCGACGAGATAAGGGACTACCTGGCCTCGAAGGGGATCGTCCTCGAAGACACCCCCCGCGGCACGCTGTGGCGCGTGGGCAGATAGCCCCCCCTACCGTGCCGCGACGGCACCACCGCGGCAGGCGGGCGCCGCGCGAGCCTCATCCCCAGGCCTCACCACCCGACGCAGCAGCCACCCCGCCCCCCTTGCCCCAGGCAGAGAGGGCGGCAACGGTCGACGGCGGGGAACCGACGCACCCGGTCGTGGGACGGGAATCAGGGAGGGCACCGTGGCAGGACGGGGACGATCCCAAGGCGATGCACCTCGACGGTGACGGGCGGGGATACCCCATGTGCTCGAGAGCGCCTCGACGTAGAGCCGCACGCGCGGCATCACCGCCGCTCCGGCCCCTGCCGCCGGCGCGGCGCCGCTTACGGCCCTTCGTGGGAAGCGCCCGCCCTCGACCGTGAAACGGCAGCGGGCCCGCTCAACCGATACCGAACACCTCGAGCGCTCTTCGCACCGTAACCGGTGCCTCCGTCTCGCCGCGGCAGCTGTACCAGCACGACGTACAGGATGTCTCGTCGAACAGGCCCGGGCGGTACTCGGAGCCGTGGGCCACGACGGGCATCTCCGAACACCGCTTTATGTGGCCGCTCGGAGTGACGGTCACCATGTTTATGCCCGCCCTGCAGCCCGGTACGCCGCCGTGCTCGAAATAGTAGGGGATCTGGCGCAGGTAGTACTCGGTAGTGGTCACCACACCGGGGTTGCGGCGCTTGAACTCGATGAGTTCGCCCACCACCTCCCTCACCCTGTCCACGCGCTCCCTTACGAAGTGGGTCTCGTTGTTGGTCTTGAGCGAGCAGTAGGAGCTGTAGCCCACCTTCACACCCCAGTCCTTGGCACGGCGGGCGAAATCGACCACCTCGTCGAGGTTGTCCTCCATGATTATCGTGTTGAGCGCGACCACCCCCTTGTGGAGCCTTCCCAGGCGCGGGATGAGGTCCGAGAGGTGCTTCCACAGCCCCGGTATGCCCCGCGACGCATCGTGCCTCTCGTCGAGGAAGTCGAGCGAGATGGATATCTGGTTCAGACCGGCGTCGAAGAAGGCGCGCGCCTTCTCGACGTCGAGCAGGTCACCCTTGGTTATCATGCCCACGTATACGTAGGTGGAGGTAGACTTCACCTGCCCTATTATGTCGAGCAGGTCCTTGCGCAACATGGGCTCGCCGCCGGTGAGCATCACGACGACGGGGTTGATGCGGCGTATGATGTCGCTGTAGTCCGAGAGGCGGACCTCGTGGCGGGTCTGCCAGTAGTCACAGAAGTCACACCCCGCGTTACACAGCTTCGTCACCTCGAGGTTGACGAGCGTCGGCCTGCCCACGGCCCTGTTGTAGAGGAACTTTGCGGCCCCGGCACCCAAGCGCAACATCCTCTCCGCCACCCTTGCAAGGCCGCCGCTCCCGTTGCCGTTTGATATCTCTCCCATGTCCTAACATTATAGAAGGGAGGACCGCACCAAATCAAGCGGCGCCCTCGCACCTACCCACCCTCCTTATTGACTAACCTCCCAAAATGCAGTTAAATAGCGGTGGGGGGAGGCGCCGGACCGGTCCCAAACTACGCGGCAAGCGTAAGTGTGGTGGTGGATGGGGCGGCGGACCGGTTCTGTGATGTGTGCGCGCCGCGGGAAGCCCAGGCCGCGCCGGACCGGCCCCGAGCCCACATGGGCCGCGGAAAGCGAGGCGTCAGAAGGGCAGAGGGGATCGGGCGGCCGTGTGTGTTACGGCAAGGCCGCATCGTGGGGGGTGAGCGACGGCCCCCCTATCCCGCCGAGGAAGTTACGGCTTCACTCGAAGCGCGGCCACGGTGGGACAACTCGGTGCGTAAGCCAAAGTGGCTGTCGATGCCGGAACCCAAGGGGGTCACGTGCGAGCCGCAAGCCCCGAGGCTGCTTTCCTCCCGACGCGCCGTGGCGGCTGAATCCGTGCGCGGGGGGGGGCGCCAAGGGGACCGGCAGTGCTTGAGCGCACCGGAAGCAGGGAGCGCGCAGGCACCTCCCCGGGCCTCGAGCCAAGCGAGGCCGAGGAAACAACGGGACGGCTTGCAACGGCAAGCCGCCTCTCACCACGCGCGCAACGGCCCCGTGCCGAGGGGGAAGTGCGATATGTCGAAGAAGACCATCACCGTCGAAGTATATCAGTGCGACTACGTGGACGAGGAAGGGCAGAGGTGCACGATGCAGGGAGAGAGGCAGGCCATAAAGCAGTGCGCCATCTGCAAGAAGGATTTCTGCAGCCGGCACTATCAGGTATGGCAGGTGACAAGCCAGCCCGGCAGGACATCGCTCACCTACCACTTCTGCCCTGAACACGCCGAGGAGTTCATAAACACCCTCATAAAGACCCTGGGGGATTCGAGACCCGTACCCTACGCCGGCATGGCCAAATAGAAGGGCGGCTCCACCTTCCACCGCGTAACGGCCGCACCACAGGCGCCCGCCCCTTAGGGTGTACCACCTACCCCGTCCCCGGCGGCCGCCTAGCGACCCGATCCCCGGAGGAAAAAAGGCGGCCACGCTGCGCCAGGCGCCCCGCGCACGTAGGCTCCCTATCTATGACAGATACCCCGGCAATTTCCTGCGCCGCCTGAGGGGGGTGTGTGCCGCCGCAGTCCCCGCGGTGGAGGCAGGAAACCCTGCTCCCGCGCAAGCGCACCGTCTCCCTCCACCGCTTCCCGCAGACGGCATCTGGGCACCCCAACCGGACCAGACGACCCCTCGACGGCACCCCACCCGACCGGCAAGCGGACCCTCGCCCTACGATAGCGCACCCCACGGCGCAGGCTCACCACCGAGGCGCCCGCCTCAGAATTCCGCCCCGCGCAACGGCCGACGGGCCCGGCCCCCGGCTTCATCCCACACCCCTATCGTCCTCCCTCTCCACACCACGTCGGTGCGGCCGGATCACGATATGGATTGATTAATGGGGGCGATTCAACTATAATTTCAGACTAGCCAACGGTTGTGCTCGCACCCATCTCACTCCGCGAGGGGGTATGGTGATTGAGGCGGCCCGCCAAGGAGGAGGGGAGGAAAGATGAAACTACTTCTCATAAATCCCAAGTTCAAGGAGAGCTTTTGGAGTCTTAAGCTCGCCGTGGAGACGTTTATATCGAACAAGAGGGCCGTCAACCCGCCCCTTGGGCTCGCCACGCTCGCCGCACTTACGCCGCCCGACTGGGAAGTGGAAATAGTGGACGAGAACATCGAGTCCATCCCGCTCGAGCCCGACGCCGACATCGTGGGTGTGTGTGGGATGGGGGTGCAGTTCCAGCGTCAGAGCGAGCTTCTGCGGTTCTACCGTAAGAAGGGCTACTACGTAGTGGCCGGCGGCAGCTACGCCTCGCTGTGTCCTGAGCTCTACGAGCCGCTGGCCGACACCGTAGTGGCAGGAGAAGCCGAATACATCTGGCCGCAGTTCTGCCGCGACCTCGAGGCCGGCGCGCCCAAGAAGCTGTACGTAGAGACAGGCACCGTCTCGATGGAAGATTCTCCCGTCCCCCGCTTCGACCTGCTCAAGATAGACAAATACCACTCCGTGAGCCTCCAGTTCTCGCGCGGCTGTCCCTACCGGTGCGAGTTCTGCGACATCATCGTCATGTTCGGCCGCAAGCCCAGGACGAAGACCATGGACCAAGTGGGCCGCGAGCTGGACGCCCTGCGCCGGCTCGGCGTCAAAAGCGTGTTCTTCGTCGACGACAACCTCATCGGTAACAAGATCGTGGCCAAGGAGTTGCTGCGCTTCTTGGCCGAATACCAGAAGCGGCACAACTACGAGTTCCAGTTCGGCACAGAGGCCTCGCTCAACATGGCACAGGACGACGAACTGCTACGCCTTTTCCGCGAGGCCAATTTCGGCTGGGTGTTCATCGGCATAGAGTCGCCAGATACCGAAAGCCTCAAGGAAACGAAGAAGTTCCAGAACACGCGCCAGGACATACTCGAGTCCGTCTACCGCATCTACTCCTACGGCATCGAGATATTCGCAGGCTTCATCGTCGGCTTCGACAACGACACCGTCGATACGTTCGACAAGCAGTTCGAGTTCATCATGAAGTCCGGCATACAGACGGCCATGGTCGGGCTGCTCACCGCTCCCCCCAAGACCCCTCTTTACAAGAGGCTCAAGGAGGAGGGGCGCCTCATCCCAGACGGCCTAGACTGCGACAACACCAAGCTCGCCACCAACATCATCCCCAAGCGCATGAGCTACGACGAGATGGTGCAGGGCTACAGGTCGCTTTATTTCCGACTGCTCGAGGACCGAAACATCGCCGACCGAATCCGCGCCAAGGTGTCGCGCCTTACGGATCCCGTCTACAAGAGCCAGATGGAGCTGCGCCACCAGCTCGGGGTGCTGAAGCGGTTCCTCCTCAAAGGCATACTCCCGGGAGGGCCAAAGCGCATATACCACTTCCTCCGCTCCTTCCCGCTCATGAGACCCAAGGTGTGGCCCATCGTCGTTCAGGACTGGATATTCGGCCTTACCATGAGGGACTACGTCGACCGCCACTTCATCCAGGAGTTCGAGCACGAAAACAAGCTCGTTCCCCGCTACATCAAAGCCCTTGAGAAGGCGTTCCAGCGCTACGTGAACGGCGGGGCGATCGATGTGTCGTTCAAGCCGCTCAAGAATGCGACGGCCAACCTCTCCATATCGATTCGAGGATTCATCGACAAGGACTTCTTCCCGCCCGCGGCCGCCATCCTCGAGAAGGTGCTGAAGACGACGTCATCGAAGATCACGCTCAACATCGAGGAATTCCACGAATCGCAGCTCCGACACCTGCAGAGTCTTCTCAACAAGCTGTCCCGTTACGGCGACCGCGTAAACATCGTTGTGAGCGAGAAGCTGCGCAACGTGGTGAAGATAGATTCCTCCGTCTTCAACCTCGTGCTCCTGGAAGAGGCTGCCTGAGGGAGGAAGGAGCGCCCCGCCCACCGACCGCAGGCGGCTTTCCGGAGTGCGCCCTCTCTACACAATGGGCGGCATCCATACGCGCCTCCCTTCTTTTGACCACGCAGGGGCCGGGGCCACCTCCGGGGATCCATCCCCGCGTCAAAGCAGGCGCCGCGCCCAGGTCGGGGCGACACCTTTACGTCCTCGGACCACGAAATTTACGCTGAGGTTACGGGCGGACATCAAGGGAGCACCTACCGTGTCCACGTGGCGGGCCGCACCTCTCTGGCAAAGATCCTCCCGGGCGGCAGGCCCGGCCCGAGCAAAACGCCGCACCCAAGCAGTCTGCAGGAGCCGACCTCAAGAGGAGCCCCGTCTTCGCCCCATCCATTCTCATCGCCCACCGCCGGGGAGGCGCAAGCCCTCAGCCTCACCGCAGACGAAAGCACACGCGCGAGCGGCGGCAAGCCATCGGGCAGAGGCCCCGTCCTAGCCTCGTCCCGCAGCCTGGGGCGCCGCTTCTCCGGTCGCCTCGCTCCCCTCAGTCAGCGCGTACTCCTCGATCTTCCTCCTCAACGTGAGGCGGTTTATGCCCAGCAGGCGAGCCGTACGTGAGCGGTTCCAACCACACGCCTTGAGCGCCTCGTCTATCACCACACGCTCGACCTCGCGCATGATCCCTCTATAGTCGCCCGCCGAGAGCGCCTCTCTCACGTCGGCGGCCAGACGCGCCAAGGCGCCGTCCCCGTGGGTCGCGTCCGCCGGGGGACGCAGCTGCACGATCTCGAGATCGTACGAAGTAAGATAGGGAAGGCGCGCGAACACGATGGCCTTCCTCACGGCGTTCTCGAGCTCGCGGATGTTGCCGGGCCAGGAGTGGCGCTTGAGCGCAGCTAGGAAGGGCTTCGTCACGCCGCGCACCTCCTTCGAAGCGGCCGCGGCGTGTCGCCTCACGAAACACTCTACCAGAAGGGGTATGTCCTCGAGCCTCTCGCGCAGGGGGGGAAGCTCGATGGTTACGACGTTCAGCCTGAAATACAGGTCCTCGCGGAACAGCCCCCGCCTTACGAGCTCGGCAAGCGGCTTGTTCGTGGCGGCGATCACCCTGACGTCGACACGCCGCTCGCGGCTGTCGCCGATGCGATGGAACGAGCCATCCTGCAGCACGCGCAGCAGCTTCGCTTGCAGCGCGAGCGACATGTCCCCTACCTCGTCGAGGAAGATGATCCCTCCGTCTGCCTCCTCGAACTTTCCACGTCGCGAGGAGGCGGCACCCGTGAACGCCCCCTTCTCGTAGCCGAACAGCTCGGCCTCGAGCAACGTCTCCGGTATGGCCGCGCAGTTGAGCACCACGAACGGCTTCTCCCAACGAGTGCTCACCTTCCAGATCGACTCGGCCACGAGATCCTTGCCGGTACCGCTCTCTCCCATGATCAGCACCGGCACGTCCACCCTGCCCACGGCCCCTATGGTCTTGCACACCTCCTGAAGCTCGGGCGAGGTTCCCACGATGGCACACGATACCCCGGCACCCCCCGCCTCGCCGGGGAACTCCACCACGCCGGCCTTAACCTCGTCCCACATGCCCAGGGCGCGCCGTATGGTGTCGGCCAGCCGTCCACCCTCGAGCGGGCGGAACACGCAGTCGAAGGCGCCGAACCTCATAGATTCGATCAGATACCTGGCTCCCGGCTTGGAGCTCAGCACCACAACAAACACCCCCTCCCCTAGGCGGGAGAGGAGCGAAAGGGGTACGGTGTCCACATCGAGCAGCAGAACGGCCCCACCAGGGTGGTCCGCCGCGCTCGATACCCCATCAAGGGCGATGCCGTGCGAGGCCAGGTACGCCCTCACCTCCTCGGCGCATGCGTGGTCTTCGGTCACCAACCGTATGCCGCTCTTCACGATACGCGACCCCCTGCTCCGGAGTGTATACTAAATATACAGGTTGATTATAAAACCATCAATCCTTTGTCGCTACGAGGCCGACCGGCACCGAGAAACGGCCCCCCCGCTCGTGGCATCCTATTTGCCAGGTACAATAGTTCCCTGACCGGCCCAGGCCGGACGGCGGCACCCAACGTGCCGCCTTTTTAGTACGGGTGTCGAAAGATGAGCGTGGCGATACCGATAGCCGTCGTTCTGGCCCTGCTGCTTGCTCTCAACATCGGGGCCAACAACTCGGCCGCCTCCCTGGCGACGGCCTACGGGGCGGGTGCGCGCACGAAGAGGGAATCGCTCTTCCTGATAGCGGTGTTCGCGCTGCTTGGTGCGTCGCTTTCGGGCTCGGCCGTGGTCGAGACCGTGGGGAAGTCCATAGTGCCCGAGTCCGTACTCTCCTCGGAGCTGGGTCTCGTCATAGTGGTGCTGCTCATAGCGCTCGCCTTCATTACGTGGGCAAACCTTATGAGTGTGCCCGTAGCAACGACGCACGCGCTGGTCGGAGCCATAGCGGGGCTCGGGCTCTATACAGGCTCGCTCAACACGTCGAAGTTCACGGAGATCGTACTGTGGTGGATACTCACACCTGTGGCGGCGTTCGCGGTCAACTTCCTCCTCGGCCGCTTCCTATACTACAAGACACTCCGCTATCTGACGGACCGCTACACGGAGAGCGACATCGTGCGCATCCTGGGGCTCTTACTCACCGTATCGGGCACCTACGTGGCCTTCTCGGCCGGGGCCAACAACTCGGCCAACTGCGTGGGTCCCCTCGTGGGGATGGGTCTCGTCGAGCCCCGTGCGGGGGCAGTGCTCGCAGGTGTGGCCATGGCCGTGGGAGCCCTGTTACTGGGCGGCCGCGTGCTCGAGACGGTGGGGAAGAAGATAACGGAGATATGCGTGCTCAGGGCGGTATCGGTGGAATTCGTCGGAGGGTCATTGATCCTATTGGCCTCGCTCAAGGGGATCCCGGTGTCGCTGGCGGAAATCGTCACATCTGGTATAATCGGTTTTTCGTGCGCGAGCCAGGGTTTCAAGACCACGTTCGAGAACAAGCACGTCCTCCGCATCGCGTTCCTGTGGTTCTTCGTACCGTTCTTCGCCGTCGGAGCAAGCTACGTGCTGTGCGTCGTATACTTCGACTACGGCGTTGCGAAGCTGCTGGCCTCCCTCTTCTAGGGAGCACGCAGCCCCGGCGAAGCGCGCCCGGCCCCCGTGGAAGGGAGGATTGACGGGCCGGCCGAAACGGAAAGGGGAAAACACAAAAACAACACAACGAAAAGGAGAGGAAGAATGACACAGCAGGAAGTCGAAAGGCTCAACGAAGAGTACATGTCCAAGAGCCCCCAGGAGGTGATAGAGAAGGCCCTCGAGCTGCTCCACCCCGACATCGCGTTCGCCTCGAGCTTCGGGGCCGAGGACGTCGTCATCATCGACATGCTGATGAAAGTAAACCCCGAGGCCAGGGTGTTCACGCTCGATACGGGCAGGCTCAACCAGGAGACGTACGACGTCATAGACGCCGTACGCGCCAAGTACGGCCTCCAGGTAGAGGTGCTGTTCCCCGACACCGCCGAGGTCGAGGACATGGTCAAGCGCCACGGGATGAACCTCTTCTACAAGAGCATCGAGTTGCGCCACCTGTGCTGCGGCGTCCGCAAGGTGCATCCGCTCAAACGCATGCTGTCCTCGCTCAAGGGCTGGATGACGGGCGTCCGAAGGGACCAGACCCCGAACCGCAGCGGTATGGCCAAGTTCCAGATCGACGAGCAGTTCGGCGGCATCCTCAAGGTAAACCCCTTGCTCGATTGGAGCTGGCAACAGGTGATGGACTACATAAAGGAGCACAAGGTCCCCTACAACAGGCTCATCGACCAGGGTTACCCGAGCATAGGGTGCGAGCCCTGCACAAGGGCGATAAAAGAGGGCGAAGACCTGAGGGCCGGACGCTGGTGGTGGGAACAGGAATCCGACAAGGAGTGCGGCCTGCACGCCGACCACGGCACCTAGGCGGCGTGAGTCGGCCGGCGCCTTAAGAGGCGGCACCACTCGAAGCGACGGCGCCACGGGGGAACGGCCGTTTTTTGTTGTGCGCGCCGTTGCAATGGTGTATTATTAGGACAACTAAACAATCGAGAGGTCTCGGCAACGATGGACAGCTTCAAAGAACAAGCCCTCAGAGAGATCGACGCCCTCAGGGAATCCATCGAGCAGTACAAGCGGGGCGAACTCACCCCTGAACAGTTCCGACCCCGGCGGCTCGCATACGGCGTCTACGCACAGCTCGCCCACACCTCCAACATGCTGCGCCTCAAGCTGCCGGCCGGCGTAGTGACGGCCGAACAGCTCGAAGCCATAGCCGAAGTGGCCGAGCGCTACGGGCGCAGCCTCGCCCACGTTACAACACGGCAGGACATCCAGTTCCACTGGGTACCGCTTGAGGCCGCACCCGACATATTCACCCGGCTACTGGACGTGGGGATCGTCAACCGCGGCGCCTGCAGCGACAGCATACGCAACGTAACGGCGTGCCACATGGCCGGTCTCTGTCCCAATCAGGAGTTCGACGTCCTGCCCTACGCGCTGGCCGTAAGCGACTACTTCCTGTTCCACCCGCTCAATCTCACTCTTCCGCGCAAGTTCAAGATATCGGTATCGGGCTGCGCGGCCGACTGCGCCCTGGGCAAGATACACGACATAGGCATCGTGGCCGCTTCGCGCAACGACAACGGCTCACGCGTGGAGGGGTTCAAGGTGATGGCCGGCGGCGGGCTTGGATCGCTGCCCCACCTTGCCGAGACCATAAGGGAGTTCGTCCCCAGGGACGACATCCTGATAGTGTGCGAGGCGCTGGTCAGGGTGTTCCACCGCTACGGTGAGAGGAAAAACCGCCTGCGGGCCAGGATGAAGTTCCTGCTCAAGAAGCGCGGCTTCGAGGAGTTCCGCGGGCTGGTGAACGAGGAGTACGCAAAGATCGAGAAAGATCAGGGGGACCAATTGCGCGGCAAGCTCTCGGAACTGGTCGCCTCCCACAAGCAGCCGCCCCCGCAGAGGACGCCATCGGCGGTCGGCGATAACGGGGCAGCAGACGACGGCGAGGGATACGAGCACTGGCTCAAGACGAACGTGATGCGCCAGAGGCAGGAAGGCTACAACGCGGCCATCGTGAAGCTCCCCCTGGGCGACGCCACGTCCGACCAGCTGAGGGCACTGGCACAGACCTGCCGCGAGCTCGGCAACGGCACGGTACGGACCACGGTGAGCCAGAACATAGCCGTCCCCTGGATAACGGACGCCGACCTGCCGGAGTTCTATTCGAGACTCGTCGATATAGGGCTGGCCGAGCCCGACGCCCACCACATAACGGACGTCGTATCCTGTCCCGGGGCCGACTACTGCAGCCTCGCCATAACGAAGTCCATGGGAGTGGGCGCCCGCGTCAGAGAGCATCTGGCCGGTGGGCAGACGGACGTCGATCGGCTGGGGCGGTTCCGCATCCAGATAAGCGGCTGCCCGAACTCCTGCGGACAGCACCACATAGGGGACATCGGGCTCACGGGCCTCATGGTCAAGGGCAAGGACGGCGTCGAGAGACCCCACTACTCCATACTCGTAGGAGGCGGCGTGACGGGCGAGAACCCCACGCTCGCCCACCGCATATCGGGCCGCTACCCCGAGGAAGATACGCCCAGGATCATAGCGGCCTTCGCCCAGTACTACCTCGATAACAGGAAGGACGGCGAGGGGTTCAGGGAGTTCGTACAGCGGATGGGTGTGGAGAGATTCTCCCAGATGGCGCGCAGCATAGCGCACGAGAAGTACCTGAACAACAACGCCGACCCCGAGATGGACGCGATCGATTGATCGTCGTCCCGGCACCGAGAGGCCGGACTTAAGTAGCCCGTCCCATCCCGCGGGGGGGTGGCATGGGGAACACTGGGTTGAAACTCGCACCGATTCGGCGCGCCTGAGCGTTCTGCTGCGCTTCCCCCACCGGCTCTCCCGATCGCAGCGCGGCTCCCACTTGGTTTCGGGAAGGCATGTGGGTGCATTGGGAAGGAGCACCCTCTCACCCGGAGCGAGGGCAACCCACCACACACTCTTTTCCAGGAACGACACAATGCACTCGATGCGGGAGCCTCCGCACATCCGCAGCGGGACAGCAAGTGGAGTCCTGCGGGAAGGGCGGGCGAAACCTATCTACCTGTCATCACCTCCACTGCAGGCGGCCTGTATCACCGGTACGGGCAGGAAGGCCGGCGAACGTCCCACGACCGCTCACACCCCCCAGCGCACCAAAAGCCGCCGCTTACCACCCAGGTTGTAGGTTGCAGCAGGGGACGACCCCATTGCCGCCGCACAATACGCGCCACCCCAACCGTTGCGCGCCTCCGCACCCTGCAGGAGAGCTCGGCGGTAGTGCGGTGCCGTCTACCCGTACCGAGACTCCAGGTCCCACACCCTCCGGGGCACTCAGCGCGAGAACACCCTCACCGTATAGCCGGTCACGGCGTCCTCGCCAATGGGTTCCTCTCTGTAGCTCACCTCGCGGACATCCCTTGCCGAGTAGTACAGTACGCCCGTCAACACGCTGATCACCCCACCCGCTATCCGTGCCGCATCCACCCTCCGGGCCGACTCGTAGTCCTTGCGCCTGTAATCGATCTCTATCCTTATGTCCGTCCCCTCTTCCAGGGTGGCCTTCGTCTCCTCCCTGGCGACGGCCAGGGCGGCTCTCTCCAGCGCACTCACCAGCGGGTACTGCTCGTGAGCCATCGCCTTGGGGTCGGTGCCGGAATCGAAGTAGGGCGGCTTTCCTTTGACCTCAACGGTGAGGAACGGTTTCCACTCGCCAGATGACATCGCAAACCTCCTCCGGACGCAAAAGATGGGTCTCCTTATCATACCCTTGGTACCGTCCACCGCAAGTGAACCCGCTGCGCGGCCGGCTGGAGGTGTCCGCCTTGCCAACCACGGCCGTTGATATATCATAATGACTGTCCCTGAGCAGGCACGCCACCCCGCACCCCCTGGACACGGCGGGACGGAGATGGATATCACATACGCAATACTCATCGCCATCGCTTTGGTCGTCGTGTACCTCATCCTCAGGGCCCTGTCCACGGTCAGGATAGAGCCCCCCCGGCCGGGAACGTTCGGCCAGGACGACCCCGAGCGGACGAGGCTCGATCCGCCAACCCCCGAACCCGCCGGCGCGCCCTCCTTCGAGCCGGACTTCGAGGGCACCTACCGCGGGGTCCCCTACTTTGTAACCTCGTTCGACGACATCCATCTCGTGGTCGGAATCGAACTCGACAGGCCCCCCGCCCAGAGGTTCGAGGTCACCGAACGGATCGAGCAGCCGGACGCGAGGATGGAGAGGTACGTAAGCGACGTCAACGCACTGCTCAACATGGGCGCGACCCACGTGGACGTGGGCTACAACGTCCACAACTGGGTGGCCGTCGAGTTCCCGGTCGAGAGGCTCGGCTCGGCGGCGGCCCCGATCGAGAAGGTGCTCGCTCACCTTGTGCGCCTGCGAGACATAGCCACGGGCGAGATCAACCCGCCGGCTTCTTCCTGAGCTGCAGCCGGAGACGCCGCTCCCGCCGTGGAGGGGCGCGCCGACTTGAAACCACCCGATAACCGTGCATAATAATGCGCCATGACCAAGCTCATAGAACCCCACGGCGGAGAGCTCAAAGAGCTCATGGCCGCTCCGGAACAGGCCGAGGAGATAAGGGACGGGCTGCACTCGATGCCCGTCTGGGACCTCACGCAACGACAGGTGCTCGACATAGAGCTGCTCCTCAACGGCGCCTTCTCGCCCCTGGAGGGCTTTCTCGACAAGGCCGACTACGAGGGCGTATGCAGGCGGATGCGCCTTGAAAGCGGCCTCCTGTGGCCCATCCCCATAACGCTGGACGTGACCGAGGAGTTCGCCTCTGCGCTGCAGGAGGGTGGTTCGCTGGCCCTGCGCCACCCGGAGGGGATGGTGGTCGCCACGATGAAGATAGAGGACATATGGCGGCCCGACCTCGACGAGGAGGCCGAGCTCGTCTACGGCACCGGCGACGAGAAGCACCCCGCCGTCCACTACTTGAGGCACCTGTCCAACCCCGTCTACGTAGGGGGCCCCATCGTGGGCCTAACGCCGCCTCCCCACCACACCTACGTCGAGCTCCGCCACACGCCGCGGCAGTTGAGGCGGATATTCAGCGAGCGGGCCTGGGAGAGGATCGTGGCCTTCCAGACGCGGAATCCCATGCACAGGGCCCACGTAGAGCTCACGCGCCGGGCCATGAAGAAGGCCGACGCCAACCTGCTCATCCACCCCGTCGTGGGACTGACGAAGCCGGGCGACGTCGACTACTTCTCCCGCGTACGCTGCTACTTGGCCGTACTCAACAACTACCCGGAGAAACGGTCCGTTATGCTGAACCTCCTGCCGCTGGCCATGCGCATGGGAGGGCCTCGAGAGGCCGTCTGGCACGCCATCATCCGCCGTAACTACGGCTGCACGCACTTCATCGTGGGCCGCGACCACGCGGGCCCCGGGACCGACAGCTCCGGCAAGCCGTTCTACGATCCCTATGCGGCCCAAGAGTTGGTGCGCCGCTACCAGGACGAGCTCCTCATCGAGATGGTGGACTTCGAGGAGATGGTATACGTGGAAGACCTGGACGAGTACAGGGCACGCTCCGAGGTGCCCGAGGGCGCAAGGGTGCTCACGCTGTCCGGAACGGAGCTGCGCAGGAGGCTCCGCGAGGGGCTCGACATACCGAGCTGGTTCTCCTACCCGGAGGTGATCGAGGAGCTGCGCCGCACACATCCGCCCCGTAGCAGGCAGGGGTTCACCGTGCTGCTTGTGGGACGCGTGGGCTCCGGCAAGTCCACGGTGGCCAACATTCTCACGGCCAAGCTGCTCGAATACGGTACGCGCAACGTAACCCTCCTGGATTCGGAAGCGATCGATACATATATAATGGACTCGCCCCCACGTACCAGGGAGGAATCGCTCACCCTCATGCGGAGGCTCGCATTCGTTGCGAGCGAGATATCCAAGAACAGGGGCGTGGCCGTCTGCGCTCCGTTGGCCCCCTACGAGCAGCCGAGACGCCGGATGAGGGAGCTCGTGGTGTCGAACGGCGCGGGTTTCATCGAGGTCCACCTCGATGCGTCCGAAGAGATATGCAGGGACAGGGACCGCAAGGGGATCTACAGAGCGGTGGACCGCGGTGAGGTAGGCGAATTCGCAGGCGTGACCGACCCCTTCGAGCCGCCCCGCGAACCCGAACTCACCATCAATACCGAAGAGAGCTCGGCCGAGGAAGCCGCACGGAAGATAATCCTCCACCTAGAACACGAGGGGTACTTGGCCACGAAGCCCTAGCAGGCACGCCCCCTCACGCTGCGGCCGCACACCGCCCCCCACGAACGTACCGCAGCCAACCCCTCCCACGGCGCCGAGCGTCGTTGCGGGCCCGACCCCATCCTCTTCGCATCCGAGCCCTCCCCGGACCCCCCACTCCCCACTGCGGGGCATCTCCACCCACATCCCCTTCGTGCACAGCCGTCACGGCGGGAGAAGGGGCGATGCGACCCCGACATACCACGGACCAGTGCCCTTCGAGGAACACCGCCTACCGCAGCCCCCCAAACGAAACCCCCGCGCTGCAGAGGAACGTCGGGAAGGGTGACGCGGAGGCCGGAGCCACCAAACCCTGTGTAGCGCTCACAGACCCGATCCGGACTCCACTCCCCCCACACCCCCCAGGGACACCTCTTCAAGGGGCCGTCCCACCCGGCCCCGTTACACGCACAGCGGCCAGCACCCGCGGGACCGAGTACCACGCACTCCCTCGTCAGCACCGCTCGGATCCTATCCATCGTGGGGGCCGAAGAGGAAGCGATACCGTGAACCAGGAGTCGACGCCCGCGGTGAGGCACCCCAGCCGGTCACCCGGGATCGACACACCCGAGCGGCTAGGAGCTCCGTCCCCGGAGGGCCCCCCACATGCGGGCCGTGCTCTTCCTCAAACCACCACCTATGTCATCCAGGATGAGATAGAGAGACGGTATGAGGAAAAGGGTTATCAGCGTCGCGAAGACGAGGCCGAAACCAAGCGCGATGGCCATGGGGGCAAGGAAAGCGGCCTCGCCGCGCGTATGGACCATGAGGGAGGCAAGTCCGCCGAACGTCGTCACCGTGGTGAGCAGAATCGGACGGAAGCGGTGCTTGGCCGAAACGACCACGGCCATCACCCTGTTCATCGAGGATCGTCTCTTGTTGATGAAGTCCATGAGAACCAGACTGTCGTTGACTACGATGCCGAGCAGCGCCACCACCCCGATGAGGGCCGGAAACGTCACGGGGTCCCCCCGCAGCAACAGCCCCACTGCCACGCCGATGAGCGCGAAGGGAAGCACGGACATGATTATGAGTGGCTGGAAGTAGGATTTAAGTATGGCGGCGAGGATGGTGTAGATGACCACTATGGCCACAATCGACGAGCGGTATATGCTTCTGACCGACTCCCTCGTCTCCTGCTCCTCACCCGCGAAGTCGAACGAGTAGCCCTTATGGGAGCGCATCACCTCGTGCAGGAACCGCTCGACCTTGGCGTTGACCTCGGTCGGGGTGGTCACGCGCTGGTCGACCTCGGCTCTTACGGCTACGGCCCGCTCCATGTTGTAGCGGGAAATGGAGAGAAGGCTGGGAGATAGATCCACCCTTGCCACCTCACCCAGCGGTACCCAGCCACCGCGGGGGGTCGCTATCTGATGGTGGGCCAGGAGATCGTAGAGGTCTGCCCGCGGCAGGTCGTAGGTGACGACTATGTCCGCCTCCTCGGTCCCGAGCCTCGTCTTGGCCACGGTGAGGCCGTCCACCATGGCACGCACTGCACGCCCTATGAGCCTCGTATTGAGCCCGTAGAGGGCGGCCCTCCCCTCGTCCACAGTGACGCGCGCCTCCGGCTTTCCCCATAGTATGTCGTCCGAGACCCCGTAGACGCCCGGTATCTTCTCCAGGTAGCGCTCGAGACGGGCGGCCAGCTCCTTCAGCGTGGCGAAGTCCTTGCCCTGGAACCTCACGTCCACGGGCTTGCCCTTGGGCGGCCCCCCCGTCTCGACGAAGTCGATGTTGACAGGGCCCACGACGGTCTCGAGCGTCCTGCGCCGTGCCTCGCGCATGAGCACCTTGCCGTTCAGTTTCCGCTTCTTGAAGTCCACATACTCGACCGAGATGGTCGCCAGGTGGTCGCCGAAGGCCAGCGCCCTGCCGGTTATGTCTATCCCGATGAGGGAGACGATGTTCTTGAGCGCCGACGGCGGAATGGTAGAGCGCAAGACGTCCTCGATCTCTTTCACCGATTCGACGGTGTCTTCGAGCGTCGACCAGGTGGGGTTCTCGACCTTGATTACGAACTGACTTATGTCGTGCGCGTAGAACAGTACGAGCGGCATCTTGAAGAACACGAACGCGGTCAGTGCCAGCATGGCCACGAACGAACCCACGGCCGCGTAGCGGTTGCGGAGCACGAAGTAGAGCGCACGCAGGTAACGCGATCGCAGGCGGTTGACCCACCGCCTCGGCTGCCGGCGGTGCGAACGGGAGCGGAAGAAGTCGGCGCAATGCGACGGGAGGATCAGCAGGGCCTCCACGAGGGAAACCGTCAGAGCGAAGATGGCGACCTTGGGGATGGTGGAGAGGAACTTCCCGATGAGGCCCGTCGTGAGCAGCAGGGGCAGGAAGGCCGCAATGTTGGTCAACACCGTAGCCAGCACCGGCAGGGCCACCTCGCTTGTGCCCTTGACGGCGGCTGTCTTGGGGTCGTAGCCCAATCGCACGTAGCGGTCGGCGTTCTCGGCCACGATTATGGCGTCGTCGACTATTATGCCGAGCACGAGTATCAGAGCGAACATCGAGAGCAGGTTGAGCGTAACACCCGTCAGGTCCATCAGGATGAACGCCCCGAAGAACGCAACCGGTATGCCGAGGGCAGTTACGGCCGCGGCCCGCAGATTGAGAAAAGCGGCCAGTATGAGCAGCACCACCACGAGGCCGATTACGCCGCTTTTGATCATCGTCCTCAGCCTCTCCTTGACCCAGTGGGAATTGTCGAAGGCATCGTAGATGTGTATGCCCTCGGGCAGCGTGGCCCTGAACGCGGCGACCGTGCGCCTGACCTTTGCAACGGTGTCCACCACGTCGGCCCGCTCCTGCTTGTTTATCCAGAAGGTAATGGCCGGAAGCCCGTTCACCCGCGAGCGGGTAAGGCTCTTTTCCTCACCCAATTCGACGTCTGCCACGTCCCGGAGCAGGACGCTTCGGCCGCCGGCGGAGGTCTTGAGCGGCAGCGAAAGGAGGTCGTCGGCCGTGCGGATCCTGCCGCGAGTGCGTACGAGGAACTCCACGTCGCCTTGGCCGTAGTCGCCCCCGGGCATGTCGACGTTCCTTGCAGCGACGGCCTCGGTCACCTGCTCCAGTCCCACCCCCACCTGGCGCATCCTCTCCGGCCGGAGCCTGATCCAGAATACGGGCGGCCCCTTGCCCGAGGTGGTGACGCTCTCCACCCCGGGGACGAGCCGGAGCTCGTCCTCCAACCGCTCGGCGTACTCACGTAGCAGCCGCCGTGGCACGTCTCCCGCTATGGCCACGCTTATTATCGGGAACCGAGGCCTCACCTCCTCGACGAGGGGGTCCTCGGCGTCGTCGGGCAACTGCGAGCGGACGCCGGCCACCTCGGTGCGTATCTTCTCGGCCATATCCCCTATGTCCTCGCCCGCCTCGAGCTCCAGCGTGACGACGCTCCTGCCCTCGGTGGACACCGACCTTATGACCTTTATGCCCGTGATGTCGTTGAGTTCGCTCTCGATCGGTATCGTAACCAGCTGCTCCACGTCCTCGGCCGAGGCCCCAGGATAGTAGGTGGTCACGGTCACCGTCTCCATCTCGACCGACGGGAACAGCTCGAGCGGCAGGCTCAGCGCCGTCACCAACCCCACTATGAGCGTCCCCGCCATCAGCAGATTGACGAAGACCGGGTTCGAGGTGGAAAACCGAGCTATGTTCACCAGGGATATGCCTCAGCAGGGAGGGGGATCAGTCCACGACCCTGACCCGCTCTCCATCGGTAAGTCCGGCGTTGCCGTCGTAGATTATCTTGGCACCGGCCGGCAGGAGTTCGGCCGGCACCGCGCCGGTCTCGTCGTCGAGCCAGGTAACCTCGACCGGCACCTTGAGTGCCTTCTCACCGACGAGGGCGAACACGAACAGTCCGTTTTCGTCGGCCATTACTGCGCTCCGAGGCACCTTGACCACGTCGACCAGCAACCGCACCGGCACGCGCATCACCACCACCTCGCCGGGCCACATCTCCTCACCTCCTCCCACGATGCGGGCCTCGACCTTGTAGGTGCCCGAGGCGGGGTCGATGTCGCGGCCCACCCCGACGACGACGGCCTTCCACACCCTCTCGGCGCCCGAGCCGGAGAAGCGGACGACCTCGACCTGCTGGCCCGCCTCGATGCGTCTGGCCCACTCGAGGTCCACCCCGGCCACGACCCTCTTTAGGGAAACGTCGACCACCCTGGCCACGACCTCGCCCCTCGCCACCCTCTGGCCCACGTCGGGGACGACGTCCACGACGGTACCAGATATCTCGGACCTCACCGTCATGTGGTCGCGCTCCCATACGGCGCGCTCGTAGGCGGCCTCGAGCGCCCTTACCTGCGCGCGCTTCGATGCAACGTAGCTACGAAGCGATTCGACGGCGTCGGCGGCGACGATCCCCCGCTCGAGCAGCGCCCGCTGCAGGGCGAGCTTCCGTGTGAGCTCGGCGAGATCGGCCCGTGCAGCCTGGAGCCGGCCCTCGGCCTCCCGCACCCCCAGTTCCACCCTCTCGTCACCGAGCACGAGCAGCACCTGGCCTGCCTCGACCTCATCCCCTATATCAACCCTCTTCTCCCTTACCCACCCCTCGGTCTCCGCTCTCACGTCGACGCTCCGGGCACCCTCGACGCGCGCAAGAAAGCTCTGTGTCTTCCACAGGCGCTCCGCCTTGACGGGCATCACGCGAACGGGCTTGGCCACCTGTTGCGAGGCGGCCTCGAAGGCTCGGCTTCGCACGCTTATGATACGCACCCAGAGCATGAGGACGAGAAAGACGAAGGCGGCCAGAAGGCCGCCGAACCAGAGCCATTCTCTCCTGCTCCTGCTGCCGGCTCGCCGCGACATGCATATAATTTACCACACCGCGCCCGGGCCCCGGCGACGCCCTGTGAGAGGTCACGCGGAGACCGGTCCCCGCCTGTCCCGCACCACGGGGAGCGGTCTCCCGCGCCCCCGGGCCCGGGCCGTCAGTCCTTCTCGACCTTCTCCTTGAGCCGCGCCAGCGTGTTCAGAGCCTCGAGCGGGGTCATCTCGTCGGGGTCGAGTGAGCGCAGCTGCTCAATCACCTCTTCGGCCGGCCCTTGCTCCTTCGTCTCGGTGCCGCCCCCCTCGTCTTCGACGAAGAGCGACTCCTGCACTATGCCGCCCAGCGAGGCGCGGGGCGATCGCTCGAGCCGCGCCAGCACGCTTCGGGCCGACTTCAGCACCTCCTCGGGCACGCCGGCCAGGCGCGCGACCTCGATACCGTAGCTCCGGCTCGTGGCGCCGGGAAGCAGCTTCCTCAGGAACACTATCCTCTCGCCCTCGCGCTTTACGCTCACGTTGTAGTTCTTGACCCCCTTCTTGAGCAGCGCGAGCTCGGCCAGCTCGTGGTAATGGGTGGCGAACATCGTCCGTGCGCCGAGGTTGTAGATGTACTCGGCCACGGCCCAGGCGAGGCTCATGCCGTCGTAGGTGCTGGTGCCGCGGCCTATCTCGTCCAGTATGACGAGGCTGCGCCGGGTGGCGTGCCGAAGGATGTAGGCCGTCTCGACCATCTCCACCATGAACGTCGAGCGGCCCGAGGCCAGATCGTCGCTCGCACCGACGCGGGTGAATATACGGTCCACGACCCCGATTCTGCTTCCTACCTCGGCCGGTATGAAGCTTCCCATCTGGGCCATCAACACGGCCAGGGCCACCTGCCGCATCAGAGTGGACTTGCCCGACATGTTGGGACCCGTGATGATAAGGAGCCTGTTCTCGGACGTATCGAGACGGACGTCGTTGGGGACGAACCTCTCCCCCAGATCGACACGCTCGACCACGGGGTGGCGGCACTGTTTGAGCTCTATCACGCCGTGCGTGGTAACCACGGGCCGGCTGTAGCCGTAGGCCTCGGCCGCCTCGGCGAACGACGCCAAGACGTCGAGTGCGGCTATGAGCGAGGCCGTCTTCCTCACCCTCTCGACGTGGGAAGCGACCTCGTGCCTCACCTCCTCGAACAGCCTCTTTTCCACCTCGCGGGCGCGCTCTTCGGCGCTCAGCACCTTCTCCTCGTACTCCTTGAGCTCGGGCGTTATGAACCTCTCGGCCCCGACCAGCGTCTGTTTCCTTATATAATGTTCGGGCACCAGGTGGAGGTTGGGCTTCGTAACCTCGACGTAGTAGCCGAACACCTTGTTGTAGCCAACCTTGAGCGAGGCTATGCCGGTCGCCTCGCGCTCGCGCCGCTCTAGATCGGCTATCCACTGTTTGCCGTCGCGAAGAAGGGCCCTCAACTCGTCGAGCTCGGCCGAGAAGCCGTCCCGTATGACGCCCCCCTCCGTCACGATCGCCGGGGGCGAGGGGACGATCGCCCGCTCTACGAGGGAGGCCACGTCGGCAAGGTCGTCCATCTCGGCCCGTATCCGGGCGAGAAGGGGGGATGAGAAGCGACTGCTGCACTCGCGCACGGCTGCAACGAAGTAGGAGGAATCGCGAAGCGCCGCCAGGTCGGTGGGCTTTGCATAGGAGGTGCATATTCTTCCTATCAGCCGCTCCAGGTCCGCTATCTGGCGCAGCGCCTTGCGCAGCGTGCCCAGCTCGGCCGGATGGGCCACCAGCTCCTCGACGGCCTCGTGCCGCGCCCTTATGCGGTCCACGTCCAGGAGCGGGAACCTCATCCACTCCTTAAGAAGCCTCCCGCCCATGGCCGTACAGGTCTTGTCCAGCACGCCGAGCAGCGTGTGGGCGCGGCCGCCCCCTCGGAGCGTCCTTTCGAGCTCGAGGTTGGCGCGCGTGAAGGCGTCGAGCGTCACGTAGTCACCCCGCTCGTAGTAGGAGAGGCCGCGCAGCGGAGGGAGGTCATCCATCTGCGTGCTCTGCAGGTAGTGCAGGGCCGCGCCCGCGGCCGCCACGGCCTCGGGCCTGCCCTCGACGCCGAAGCCCTCGAGGGTGGAGACGCCGAAGTGATCCATCAGTGCCTCGCGCGCGGCCTCGACGTCCCAGACCCAGGGCTCGAGCTCCGTAACCGACGGGGCCCCCTCGGAACCCAGAAGTGAGAGCAGCTCCGGCACGTAGGAGGCCCCCTCGGGGGCGACCATCTCGCGCGGCTCGAAAACGGCGAGTTCCCCGGCCACCTCTCTCGCCGAGGCCAACGAGGTGGCGCGGAACTCACCCGTCGAGAGATCGGCCACCGCAAAGCCGAACCGGCCGGACAGCTCCGAGACGGCCGCCAGGTAGTTGCCTGTCTTGGAATCGAGCTTCTCCGTATCAATCACCACGCCGGGCGTGAGCACCCTGGTGACGCGTCTCTCCACAAGCCCCTTGGCTAGCTTTGGGTCTTCCACCTGCTCGCACACGGCCACCTTGCGGCCGGCCTCGAGGAGCCTTGCAATGTAGCCCTCGACGCTGTGGTACGGCACCCCGCACAGCGGTACCTGCTCGGGCGAGCCCTTGTTGCGCGAGGTGAGCGTCAGGCCCAGCAGGCGTGCCGCCTCGACGGCGTCGTTGAAGAACATCTCGTAGAAGTCGCCGAGGCGGAACATGAGGATTGCGTCCGGATAGAGGCGCTTTATCCTCTTGTACTGCCTCATCATAGGGGTGTCGGCGCCCATCTCGGCTTTCATTATATCAACGGCCCCCTCCACCCTCAACACGGCCCGGCCCGAGGCGGACGGTGGCGCAGGGACGAGAAGCTGGGTTTAATATAGTGCGTGCCCGCTGCGGCGGGCAGTAAGGAAGACCGCTCGCAAGGGGTGAGAGATGAACGTACACACGAAGACCATAAGCCTTGCCACCAAGGGCGAGACCGACGTCATCGATATCACGGGCGCCGTCGAAGAGGCCGTGGCCGAGTGCCCGTTCCGCGACGGCGTCGTTACGGTGTTCGTGCCGGGCTCGACGGCCGGGGTGACGACGATCGAGTACGAGAGCGGAGCCGTAAGGGACTTCCAGGCCGCCATAGAAAGGGCGGCGCCGCGCGACATACACTACCACCACGACGCCCGCTGGGGCGATGGGAACGGTTTCGCCCACGTGAGGGCCGCGCTGCTGGGGCCGTCGCTCGCCGTGCCGTTCAAGGGCGGCAAGCCCATGCTGGGCACGTGGCAGCAGGTGGTGCTGGTCGATTTCGACAACCGTCCCCGCACGCGAAAGGTGGTGTTCCAGATAGTGGGGAACTGAGGCGCGAAGGCGAAGAAGAGACGCCACGAGCCCCCCGCCTCCGTACCGGAACCGATCGGCTCAAGTGACGTGATAGGGCATGGGGGAGCGCGTCCCCCCTAGGAGCGGGGCGGCATGGACCGCATGAGCGATCCACAGCGCTACGGCCACACCCGCGTGCGGCACCTTTACATTCTCGACCAACGGTCCGCCCCAGGGGACGAGCACGCTCTGGCAGGTGTACGCATCGACGCTCCGTTCACACCACGGCCAGAAGCACCCCCCTAGCCCTCCCTCCTCCCCGCCACAGGGCACGCAGACCGAGGGAGGGCAAGTGCAAGGGTAGCCGCTGGCCCTCTCTCCCCCCTTTCCACTGGGCAACGCGCCCGCCCCCCACCTCCCACAGACGGCGACACGTGCCGCCGAGAAGAACACGACCTCTCTGGGGCGGCTCTCCTGAGAGGATCGCCCCCCGCCCCTCAGCTGGGAGGGACGCCACCGGGCGCGGGAGGACGAGGCGGACTCAGACGAACTTCACCGAGAAATGCTGCGGCTTGTAGCGTATGTTGAGGTTTATGATTAGAGGAGTGAGCGCCTCTATCATCTGTGAGGCCGCGAGCGCTCCCGCGTCGAGCGCCCTCAGCTTGGGCATCTCCTCCGTGAGCCTCGTTACGACGGCCTTGGCCTCCTCGTCGTCGCCGCATATGACGACGTCGTAATCGAGCTCCTTCTCCACCTTTCGCAGCTCCGTGGCCGGAAGGTTGTGGTAGGCAGAGACCACCCGCACGCCCCCGGGAAGGGCGTCCCTTATCTCCTCGGCCGCCGATCCGGACGAGGGCGGAGCGTAGAGGAAGGTCCCCCCGACCTTCTTCATCGGCACGACGGGCGAGATCACGATCTGGTCTTTGAAGCTGCTCCTTATCTGCTCCAAGGTCGAGACGGTATACTCGTAGGGCAGGCTTATCACCACCACTTCGGAGCCCGCTGCGGCCTCGGCGTTGACCATCCCTTCGATCGACGCCTCAACCCCCATCTCCTTGAGCTTGGCGTTGTACTCCTCGGCTATGGCCTTGGCCTTCTCGTCCCTTCTCGAGCCGATCAATATCTTGTGTCCGGCCCTGCTCCACCTCAAGACGAGCCCTTCTGCTATATCACCCGTTCCACCAAGTAGGGAAATTACCACTGTACCACTCTCCTTGTTCAAGCGGGATTCGGTGTCGGATCGATACGGCGCTCGACGCCGACGGTCAGAATTTCCGATTAAAATACCAGAAAACGAACATGCTGTCACCGGATATGAACTGCAGGTCCTGGACCTCGTCACGTTGGCGCACGGCGTCGCCGGAGGGTATGCGTAGGAAGGGAATCGTGCCGATGAGGGCGGTTGACTCGGAGCTGTCCCGGGAGTCGAGCCACTCGTACCAGTCAAACCCCTTGAAACCCACTTGGGACGCCTGGGCAAGCAGCCTCTCGAGGCTCCCCTCGCCGTTGGAGTCTACGATGACCGGATCGGCGAACAGGGCATCGTAGTCAGGATCCACCCCCGCATCCGAGCGGGCGGAGGAAACGGCGCGGGAGGCGAACGGGCTGTGGTCGACGAAGAAGTTGGGGAAGAGGAAGTTGAACCACAGGGAGGACTCCTGGAGAGGTGAATCGATTCCTGCCGCGATGAGACGACGGTGCTGCCTGGTCACGACGAACTTGAGGAGGGCAGGGTAGGGATCGTAATCCACCGTGGTCGGCCCCGCGGCCGATACCGACGGAGACGATTCGAGGAGCGCAAACAGCACCAACGCGACTACTAGGTATCGCAACCCGGTCCCCTCCGCTTACGGGCCGGCGGGGGGAACAATCCACCCCGCAAAGCGGGTGATCTCGATCTAAACAATCTATCCCACGCTGCGGGCGAGGTCAAACCACACCTAACCGCCCCCGGAGCGCCGGATGAGCTCGAGCGGGTCGGCAGACAGCCCCTCGATCTCGACCGTCTTCGACCTCGACCTCAATCCCCTCACCACCCTCACGCGGCCCGGGGGTACGCCCAGCCTTTCGGCCAGCACGCGCTCGACGCGCTCGTTGGCCTTGCCCCTCTCGGGCGGCGCCGTCACCCTGACCCTCACGGTGCCGTCGGCGGCGAGCGTTACCTCGTCGCGGCTGGCGCGCGGCACAACGATCACACCTAACCTGCGCACATCGGTCCGAGCCAAAGTCACACCCTCCCTAATGGGCTACGGCGCGCCCTTGAGCGAGAAGGCCACATCGTAGAGGGTGGCGACCAGAAAGCGATCCAGAAACACGATGGCAATAAGGACGACCAGGGGTGAGAGGTCGATGCCGCCCAGAGGCGGGAGGAACCTCCTCACCCTGTCCAGCACGGGATCGGTCAGGCGGTAGAGGAAGTTGACGATGGGGTTGAAGGGATCGGGATTGACCCAGGATACCAGGGCCCTAATGATCACAATCCACATATAGGCGTTGAGCAGCAGGTGGACCACCTGAGCCAGAGCTATGAGAAAGTTGCTCACCACCGGCATCACGCTTCTCCCGACGCGAGTTTCCTGGATCTTACGAAGGCGGCCCGGACGGCCTCTACGACAGCTCCCCTGAACGCCCCTCCTTCGAGGGCGGCTAGGCCTTCGATGGTAGTGCCGGCCGGGGACGACACCATGTCCTTTAGCACAGCGGGATGGAGCTCCCTCTCCTTGAGCAGAAGGGCCGCCCCATAGACGGTTTGCACGGCCAGCTTGAGGGCGAGTTGCCTCGTAAGGCCCGCCCTCACACCGCCGTCGGCGAGCGCCTCGACGAAGAGGGCCACGAAGGCGGGGCCGCTCCCGCTGAGGGCCGTTACGGCATCGAGCAGCTCTTCACGCTCCACCTCGACGGCAATACCCACGGCCGAGAACATCCCGAGCACGAACTCCCTCTCCTCGGCCTGCACCTGAGAGGTAAAGTACAGGGCCGTGGCCCCGGCCCCTACCAGGGCGGGCGTATTGGGCATCGCCCGTGCCACCTTGGGCCGTCCGCCCAGGTGGCGGGAGATCGCATCCGTACCGACTCCGGCGGCAACCGAGACCACCACGGTACCCTCCCCCAAGCACGGAGCCATCTCGCGCAGGACGGAGGGCACATCGGCCGGCTTTACGGCCACGACCACCACATCCGAGCCGGCGGCCAGCGCGCCGTTGCCCGGAGCCGCCGCAACGCCCCAGTGCTCCACCAGCTCCTCGACCCGGCGGCCGTCCTTGTCGTAGACCACCAATGCCGAAGGCTTGGCCTTTCCGGAAGCGAGCAGACCCTCCACTATCGCCCGCCCCATGTTGCCCGTACCCGCAACACCTATCTTCTTCATCAATCCCCCCGCCCGCGCCCCAGCGGGCCACGAAAGCTACGCCCGGCGGCCGAATATGGCCCTGCCTATTCTAACATAAGTGGCCCCTTCTTCAATCGCCACCTCGTAGTCGTCGCTCATCCCCATGGAGAGCTCCCTTACCGACGGGAAGCGCCGGCTCAGCTCGTCCCTGAGCTCGCGTAGCCGGACGAAGTAGGGCCTCGATCGCTCCGGATCCACCGTCGGCGGGGGAATGGTCATCAGTCCCACCACATGCACGTGCTCAAGAAGCGAGACCTCCTCGACGAACCGCTGGACATCGCCTGCGGCCACGCCTCCCTTGGAGTGCTCGCCCCCCAGATTGACTTCGACCAGTACCGGCACCTCCACCCCCGCCCGCGCCGCCCTCTTCTCGATCTCGCGCGCCACGGCCACACTGTCGAGGGAATGGATGAGCTTCACCCTGCCCACCAGATACTTGACCTTGTTCCTCTGGAGCCTCCCCACGAAGTGCCACCTGATGTCGGTCATGCCGGCTTCCTCCAGGCGGGCGCGCTTCTCCATGAACTCCTGCGCGTAGTTCTCGCCGAAATCGCGCACTCCAAGGGCCGCGGCCTCGACGATCCTCGAAGCGTCAACCCCCTTGGTCACAGCCACCAGCCGCAGCGGCTCCTCCCCACGTCCGGCCCGCACGGCTGCGCGCCGCATCTTCTCGACCACCCTCTCCAGTCTCTCTCTCACGCCCACGACCGCTTGCCCTCCACTACGTTCTTCCCTACGCCCGCCCAGAGAGTGAGGGGCGCGACGCAGGCCGCCGCGAAGACGAGCGAGACACCCGAGACCACCTCGAACAGCGCCCCCAGGAAGAGCAGTATCCTGAGCCGCGACGGATAAAGCGTTCCGGCGCCCGCGGCCCCGAAGTATCGCACCACACCGCCGTCATCGAGTGCACCCAGGGCGGCGTGCACGGATGCCGCGGCCGCGAGGAAGAACACCGCCAGCAGCAGGTACGGCACGGCCGGCCGGGCTCGTAGCCAGCCCCTTGCGGCCGAACCCACCCGCGAGCGGAACTTGAACACGAAGAGCGCCGCCACCATGAAGGGCACGGCCATCACGCCCGCCACCGGCGCCGCCACTCCCCCCAGCCACGACGCCGCACCCGCCAACGGCTCGTAGGGCAGAGAGGAGAGCCCCTCCCACGGCCTGTGCCACGGCAGCGCGCGCCAAAGCCCCAGCTCGCCCGCCCCGCAGACCAGCGCAAGCCCTCCCGTAACCGGTGCCGCCCACGCACGCGCCCAAGCCTTTACGCGATGCCGCCCGACCCCGTAGAGCACTGCGCCCAGCGCCAGCGCAAACAACCCCAAAGCGGCATAGTCGAGCGGAGAGCGGACCCCGTGAAGGCAGGAACGAACGGAGGGAACGAACATGTAGGCCAAGGTGAGTGGAACCACGGCCGCCGTAAAAGACACCACGTAGAGATGGGACAACCTCATCGCATCCACCACCCCCCGCCGCCGCGGCCGCGCCGGCGGCACACGCTAGAGGGGGTCGAGAGTGCAGCCGGCCTCGGATACCTTGTAGAAGACGCCGCCCGTGACGTCGACGGCGGAAAAGGTGCAATCCGCCCCGCTAGGCCACCTGACGACGACGTCGGCCACTGTGTCGGCCCCCAGACCGAAATGGACCGGCAACATGTCCTGGGAGCAGCACCCCTTGCCGCCGGAGACCTCCCGTACCTGCAGCCCGCCGGGCGAACGAACCTCCACCCTAGCCCCTATGGCCGAGCGGTTGGACGCAGGAGCGTCGCCCACCAGCACCAGATAGAGGAAGTTGTTGGCGTTCGAAGGGTTCTCGAAGAGTGCGCTTCCCAGATGGCCGTGCAACATGACGTCGGGAAAGCCGTCGCCGTTGTAGTCTCCCCAGCTAGCCGCGAAGACGTCGAGAGGGAAATCGAGCATCACATCGGGGGCCACGTCGTCGAAGAGGCCGCCGCCCAGGTTCCGGTAGAGACGGCTCGGGTTGAGGTGGTTCGTCGTGAAGAGGTCCACCCTGCCGTCGGCGTCGAAGTCCACCCAGGCGCAAGTGCGGGCGTCGCCAACGTCGCCCGTCCCCGTCTGATCGGTCACGTCGGTGAAGGTGCCGTCACCCAGGTTGCGGTAGAGCGCATTGCGCGACGCACCTATGTTGCCCACGTAGAGATCGAGGAAGCCGTCACCGTCGTAGTCGCCCACGCAGGCCGAAACGGAGTCCCATCCCTCGTCACCCCCTACACCGGCCGCCGCGGTCACGTCGGTGAAGGTACCGTCGCCGTTGTTGTGGTAGAGCGTGTTGGAGCCGTCGTTGGCGAGGAACAGGTCGGGGAATCGGTCGTTGTCGTAGTCGAACCACACGGCGGCGTTGGAAACGAGGAACTCCCCGAGACCTGCAGACTCGGAAACCTCGGTGAAGGTGCCGTCGCCCAGGTTGTGGTAGAGGAACGACGTTCCGGCGTTCACCTGAAGCAGGTCGACGAAGCCGTCCCTGTCGTAGTCGGCCCAGATCACGTGTGAGACCGCCCCTCCCATGAGCGTCAGACCCGCGGCCGCCGAGACGTCGACGAAAGTCGCGCCGTCGACGTTCCGGTAGAGCACGGGCGGAGCGCCGGCCAGGATGTCGCCCACGACCAGGTCGACCAAGCCGTCGTTGTCGTAATCGGCCCAGGCCGAGCTCTGGATGGATTCGTCTTCGATACCGGAAAGAAGCGTCACGTCGGTGAACGTGCCGTCGGCCTCATTGTGGAAGAGGTAGACGTTGGGAGCGAGCATGTCGGTGTTGCCCACGAATAGGTCGAGCCAGCCGTCGTTGTCGTAGTCGGCCCAGGAAGCGGTCCTGCCCAGTCCATCGACGTCCATCAAGCCGGCGTCGACGGTGCGGTCGAGGAAGGGCTCGAGCGAGACGGCGGAACCGGAGCCGCCGTCGCACGAGACGGCGGCGCCCAGAAGGGAGAAGCCGAGGAACACGGCAAGCACGAGGGAGCGTCTGTGCGAGGAAAGACCATGCACCACACTACCCCCTCCCCGAAAGGGATTTGATCAAAAGGTCGGCCGCCCTCAGGCTCAGGGCCTCGATGGTGAGCGAGGGCGACTCCCCCCCGCCGGAGGTGGGGAATACGCTCGCGTCGGTGACGAGCAGGTTGTCCACCTCGTGACACCGCAGATCGGGACCCACGACGGAGGTCTCCGGATCGGTGCCCATGCGGCAGGTGCCGAAGACGTGGGAGGCGGAGAAGAAGTCGTAGCTACCGATGCCTTCCACGAACTCCTCGGCACCGGCGGCTTCGAGCAGCTCCCTGCTCTTGCGGTACATGAAGTCGAGCGCCTTGAGCTCGGGCTCGCCCAGGTGTGATTGGACCAGGGGCAACGGGTAGCCGAACTCGTCCTTGGCCTTCTCGCTCACCCCTACGAAGGTCTTGTCGTTGGGTACGAACTCGGCTATGCCCGCCACGCCGATGGCGTGGCCGAACCACCGCCGGACCTCGTCTACGAACTTCTGACCCCAGCCGCGGTGGTAGCGGAGCGCGTAGCTGACGGGCCCCATGGCGCTGCCGGCCGTGGGGTAGAGCCGCAGGCCGCTCTGCAGGCCGTCCCGCACCGAGGGCTCGTTCCAGTCCCAGATTATGCTGTCGATGGGAAGGCCGCGGTAGGAATCCAGCCTCTCGGGATGCAAAGCGATGGTGATGTAGGAGACGGTCTCCATGAAGTTCTTGCCGACGTTGCCTCCCGCGGTGATGCCGGAGTTGATGAGCAACCTAGGCGTCTCGACGGCCCCACAGGCCACGACCACGTGACCGCCCCTTGCCATGTGGCGCTTGCCGTTCTCGTCATACCACACCACCCCGACGGCGCGCTTGCGGCCGCCCTTCTCCTCGATCTCCACCCTCCTTACGGCGGCCCCCGTCACTATGCGGCACCTGCCCGTCCTTTCGGCCAAGGGGATGAACCGCACGTCGACGCTCCCCTTGTCCTTGCGTGGACACCCCCAGACGCAGCCGTTGCAGTAGTTGCACGAGGGGGCGTCGGCGTAGGGCCGGGACAGTATGGCCAGGGAATTGGGCTCCAGCGTCAGGCCCAGCTTGCGGGCGGCCTTGCCGATGACGAAGCTTGCGTAGCTCAACCGATGCGGCGGCAGCGGATAGGGCGCGCTTCGTGGACGCAGCGCCTGTTTGGCCGGGCCGGCCACGCCCAGTATCCTCTCGACCTCGGTGTAGTAGGGCTCGAGGTCCTCGTAGGATATGGGCCAGTCGGCGCCGTAGCCGAAGTGGCTCTTCGTCTTGAAGGCCTTGGGGTGGAGCCTGTGGGCCTCGCCCTGGTAGTGTAGGGTGGTCCCCCCGAGGCCCACCACGTGGTGATAGCGGAAGTAACGCCGCGAGCTCGAGGGGTTCATGCGCCTGTTCGACGCCATCCAGGACTTGAGATGATGGTATTTGGGATCAAGCTTCTGGGCCTCTCCGTAGACGACGCGTATCTGCCTTCCGTAGGGGAAGGTCTGGAGTTCCCAGTCGTCACGGGCCAGGGCATAGTCCTTGTAGGGGTCGTAGCGACGGCCGGCCTCCAGCAACAGGACCTCCATTCCCTTCGCAGCCAGCCTCCAGGCGATGGGTGCGCCGCCCGGGCCTGAGCCCACGACGATGCAGTCGTAGGTGGATTGCTTCGCTATGTGGGGGTCCATGGGCACATCTAATATAAAGTACGCGTTGCATGCAGTCAACTTTTGCGTTACCCTAGACGCTGCAGACGTCAGCACGCCGTAAGAACCCTCCAGATGAAGAAGCCCGCAATGCTCACGGCAACGGCGCTGCTTTGCGCACTCGTCCTGTCCGGATGCGCGGGCGGGACCGCCGCGAAGGAGGCCACGAGACTGCACAGTCCCCGCGTCCATGAGGGCGGTGAGGCCGTACCACCGCCACCCGGGGCGGGAAGGGCCGTCGCCGTGGTGAACGGGATCACGCTCTACGAATCCGACGTCGGCCCGGGAACGCTGGAACAGGCCGTCAGAGAAGAACTGCTGCGCCAAGAAGCCGTGAGAGTAGGGGTGGCTGACGAGATACGCCCACGGGTCGAGCGATACAGGGCCGCCATGGTAAAACGGTTCGGCGCGGACGCCGCACCCAGGATCGAGCGGGCCGTTCGCGGCTACGAGAAGCGACTCCTGTTGCGCGGCCTCAGAGACCGGCTGGCCCGGGCCGCCCGGGTGACGGAGGCCGACGTCAAATCCTACTACGACTCACACCGCCACAGCTATGAGAGCGTCGCCGTAAAGGCGATCGTATTTCACAGGCGGGGCGACGCACGGCGAGCGCTCACGGCGCTCAAGCGCGGCCGTGAACGGTTCGACACGCTGTTCGACCGCTACCTCTCCAACCCCTCCCACGACCACCGCGCAGAGTTCAGGGTGGATCCGCCCTACCGGGACCGGATCTCGACCGTCGAGACGGGCGGGCTGAGCACGGTGATCTACGACGGCGGCGAGTACAAGATAGTGAAGGTGGTGAAGAGAACCGTGCAGCCCCTCTCGGAAGTAAGGGACGAGATCGTGCGCATCCTCAAGACACGGGCCGCCTCCCGCCGGATGGACGAGTTGGCCGATAGGCTGCGCAAAAGCGCACGCATACGCTACCTGGACACTGGTGCAACCGGCGCCAACATCGAGGCGGAGTTCCTGGCACGTGGCTCGGACTGTAAGTCATTGCCCCGCTCGCTAGAGAGGATGCGGTGCATGAGGCCTCACCTCATCGAACTGGCCGAGCGCCGCTCCCCGCGGGTCGTCCTCCAGCTGGGCGAACGGCTTGAGCGCGAGGGCGTCATATCGGATTGCCACATGGTCGCACACTTCATGGGTGAGTACGTAGGTGAGCGCTACGGGTACGATCTGGGCAAGGCCTACCAGGCCTGCTCCCGCCACTGCAACGAGGGATGCTTCCACTCGGCCACGGCCGTCGTAGTCGGGGCGGCTGGCTGGAGCGCGGCCGACGCCCCGCGGCTGGCCGTCGATCTGTGCAGACGCAATACGCAAGACGCACTCCTCTATCGCCAAAGCATGCACGGAGTGGGACACGGCCTCGTAAAGGGCGGCATGAGGCTCACGGAGGCCGCCGCCGTGTGCAGGAGACTGCCCTCGTTCAGGGAAGAAGAGGCCTGTCTGGGCGGGGTATTCATGGAAAACACGCACCGTTTCATGAACCTTCCGCCGCACGAACTGAGGGCGGCAGTGGGATAGATGTGCGCAGCCGTGGACTCTCTGGGCGACGAGGAGCTCACGGTGAAATGCACCCGAGGCATAGGGGAAGGGGTGATGTTCTACACCGGACACGACCTAGAAAGGGCGGAATAGCGTGCTCGGCCCTCGAGGGCGCGGCCCGAGAGGCGTGCGTAGACGCGGCCAGGCTCATGCAAAAGGGCACACCCCTCGATTGAGCGCGACACTCCGCTCCGGCAAGGCGCTCGGCGTCGTTGACGGCCGCCTGTCGCGGCCCCCTATCGGGTGTGCGTCCCGGCCGATCGTCCAGAGGGCGACCCAAGGAGGCTGTCGCCATGCCTCTTGCAGCCGGCGCCGGAGGTAGGGATGTTGAAGCAGGCCAACTTTTAGGATAGCTTTAAATGAAGGCATAAGCGCGACATTTTCCACACCGGAGGTCCCGAGCAAGGATGAAGATTAACGCCCGGATACTGTTGCTGGCTCTAACCACCCTCGTCCTCTCCCCCCTATACGCGTGCAACCGCTCCGAGAAGGAGGCCCCATCGTCACCGACGCCTGCTCCGGCTACGGCCGAACCCCAGGCCGGCACCGCCGCTCATAGCATGCCTGACAAAGGCAAGATAGTGGCTTACGTCAATGGGAGACCCGTCTACGAGAAGGACTTGGGCCCGCTGTCGCTCGAAGACGCCCTGGTGAACGAGGTCCTCTACGAAGCCGGACTAAGCGAGGGGATGGAGAAGGACTTCCAGGAACAGATAGAGAACTACAAGAAGCAGTTGATCGTCAACCGAATGAGACTCAAAGTCTTGGCCAATCTCGACGAGTCGGAGCTGGCGAAAACGGTGACCAACGAGGATATCGAGAGGTACTACAAGGAAAACGAGAGGAAATACACCTACCCCCATGTGGTGGAGTTGATGATAAGCGACCGTAAGGTGGCCGAGGAGATAAGGAACCGCGCCCTGAAGGGCGAGGACTTCGAGAAGATCGCCAAGGAATACGAGGACAAGCCCGGCCTCGTGGTCAGATTCTATGACTGGAAATACACGAAGAAATTCAACAACAACTTCGACAAACTGGAAGTGGGGGAAGTAAGTGATCTGATTCCCCACAAGAAACACGGCTACCTGTTGCGCAAGATAGTGGACATTCGCAAGATCTCCCTCGACAAGGTCAGGGCGCCGATAAAATACGCCCTCATCGCCAAGAAGAAGGCTCAGGCAGTAAAGGACTACGCGGAAAAGTTGAAGAAGGAACATCACATCAAGGTACGCGTAGTGGAGGAGCCCGAAGAATGAGCTCGTCACGCAGGAGATTTCTCGGCACAGTCGCGGGGGCGTTCATCGGGGCCGAGCTGTGGGGGCTGTGGCCCGCAGCGGCGGCGACGGCGGGCGACGAAGACGAGTGGGACGAGGGAATCGAGATAACGAAGGGCTACGTGGTGCTCGACCGCGACACCCAGCGCACGATGGAAGCAGCCGCCGAGGCCCTCGTACCGGGATCGCGCGCCCTGGGCATAAGGCGGGTCTTCATGGCGATCATGCGCAACGACCCCGGCACGGCGGGCTTCCTGGACGCAGGGCTCTGGAACCTTGAAGCCGTATCGAGAGCACTGACGAAGAAGTCGTTCCACGAGCTCAAAGACAACGAAGAGATCGACAAGGTACTAAAGCACGTCGCGCAACACAACATCATATTCCTCAAGAAATTCCGCGATACAGTGATACGACTCCATTACTCCAACCCAGCCGTCTGGCGCACGCTGGGCTACGAGGGCCCCCCGCAGCCCCGCGGGTTCATGGACTACGCCTCACCCCCGCGCAAGGCCAAAGGATAAGGCACGCGCCGCACCATTATCACGGAAGGGGGCGAACCATGCCGGCGTGGAGACGCTCCCACGAACTGTCTCCGATGCCGTCTGGCGCACGCTTCACGGCTCACCCATCTACGGAACCACCGTCACCGGCACACACAATGTGAGACCGGAATTCGCGGGGGGGCGTACACACCACAACATAAGAGGGAAAGCCCGTGCGCCCTGTCCGAGGCGGGAAGCACCTCGCACCTCCCCTACCACATCTCGGCAAGCACGGCCCGAAGAAAGCCGCCCCTCCATCCCAACGGCATGGGTCCATCGCACCCTAGCGAAACCGTCCCTGACCAATCCCACTCCCCGGGGACAAGGCCCACAGATTAGCACCCGGCAACGAGCGGGGCGCACTGCACGGCCGGCGGCCGCCCCGAGCCCAAGAGACATCCACCTCCCTCCCCACTGCATAGCGACACCCCCGACCATAAGAACCGGTTACGTGCAGACCTATACCCTCGACCGTACACGCCGCAGCGGCAAGCACCCCAGCCGACCCAACTACCCCGCCTAGGGGCTACTCGCCCCACGGCCGAGGACGTGAGCCACCGCCTGCTCCACCCTACCCCCTGGGAACCTGGCAAACAACCCTTCCACGGAGACCGGAAATGAGATGGGCCGTCACGCCGCGGGAGAAAAAAAAGACAAAACCTCGGTGGGAGTGCGCGGCCATACGCTCTCAGGGGGCCAGGGCGGAGATCCGCAGTGGGAAGGGCCGTTCTCGTGAATCACAATTGGCGGTGCAGAAGAGAAGGCGAAGCCCCAACGTAGGGCGATGAAGGAACCCGCCATCTCACCCTGCTGCCCTGCCGAGAACGGGCCGTGCGGCGTGATAACCCACACGACGGGCATGGAGGGGACGGGACGGTAACACCTTGGCACAAGTGATAGAGGGACTACGTCACACCCCTTGGTGAGTGGAAAAGGCCTCGTTTGCACGCCACGAGACGCCGAGAAAAGAACCCCTCCCACAACCTATGACCCTCGGCCCCGCGCCTTCACCGCTGCCGCAAGCGGCTGCAGGCAACCACCCAGAAAGCGGCCAGACGCTCCTTCCATATCTCAACCGGCCGGGCCGAGGGTCGGGGGACACGGGCAGCAACCACGGGCGCCTCAGCCCATCCCCCCCCAGACGACCGTCCACTTCCAAGAGCGCATCCGCCCTACGCCGCCCCACAGGCCCACTCAGGTGGCGTTTCCCCGCCCCCCCCTTGGCCTGGATCGGAGAGCGACGGCGACCGCTCCAGGCGACACAATGACGGGACGATACTCGCACCCCTCCGCGGCGGCGGCGACCGCAACTGAGAGCACCGACACGAACCGGTTATGCACCCGCGCCTCCCTACCCCCGGCAAAAGCGTGCCCTCCAGGGACCGGCATTCGTAAGCCCGCTCCGGCGCCAGCACACATATAAACCAGCTCCGGAAAGCGGTTTGCGGAACTCCCCATCCACGGGCGGAAGAAGCAGAAAGAAGGAAGAAACATCCCACCATAGACCGGCGTCGCATGAGGCCGCCACCCTTGATCCTGCGGCATTACCGGCGTCACTCTTCGCTGGCGGCATGTATGCGTCAATCCACCCACGCGCATCCACACACGCACGCACTGTAACCCTCACCCCTCGGCGCCCCCCACCGAACCGGGTCGCCCCCACTACCCACAGCCGCCTCAAACCACCCTCCACACCCGACGATGAAAGTACGACCACCCCACGCCAACCGCCCACACCCACTCCCCCAAACGAGAAAAGGCCGGCATACCCTTTTGGGGTATCACCGGCCTCTCTCGTTCTTTTGTACCTGCGTCCCTACGTGTGCGCCATGATCCCTATGACGCACACCTTAGCTCGGTACGCAGTCCTATCTCATCACACTACCGTATCACCGCCTGCTCCCCTTACGCCCGCGGCGCCTCAGCACCCCGAGCCCAACCGCAAACGCAGGCAGCAACAGCGGCAACGCCACATTCGCCGCGGCGGTACCGGCTCCCACCACTCCGCCGATGGCGCAGCTGCCGCCTCCACCGCCTCCACCACCGCCGGTCGGCGACGGCGACGGCGACTCCGTTCCGCCTCCCGATGGAGTCGGGCTCGGCGTAGGCGTCGGAGTGGGTGTCGGCGTAGGCAGTGCCACGTCGCTCTCGGGTATCGAATCGTCGACACCCAGTCGGGCGAAACACACCGTGAACTGCGGACAGCTCTCCACGTTCTCGTCGGCATCGTAGATGTCCGGGAAGTAGGTTGCAAAAGCAGGAAGCGGCGTGTAGCCCTGCGTCGCCACGGCACTGTAGTCGTCCTGTATGCTGAGCAGAACAACGTCGCTCCTTACGGCGACCGTGGCCGGATCCTGGGAGAAGTTCTGCATCAGAACCAAGTTGGGGGATATCCCGGTCTCGAAGAAGCAGTTGGTGCCGTCGAGTATGTCGGCGGATCCATTGTTTACCGTGCTGCAAGTGCCTTCTCCGAAGGCGACCTCCCTCTCGTAAAGGTTCACGCCGTACTCGATATCGTTGGTCGCATCCTGAATGCGCTCGGTAGCCAGCAATGCCCCCTTGCCGCTAGGATCGAAGTTGATCGCCCTGTTGTCGGCGCCGCAAGCCACGACGGGTGTTATGACCACTATCCCTTCTTTGCCCTGCAGCACGCTCTCGGTTATGTCCTGGCCCGTGTTGGTAACCAGGTCTCCGAAGTCGTACACATGGGTATCCTGCGGAGTGAAGCTGTCGCAGAAGTCCTTTATCTCCGCACAGCTCTCGTCCAGGATCTGTACGTGTATGCTGAGCGGGGCTGGCTCGCAGCCGGGGTCCCCTGAGCTACACGGAACACCACCTGCCAGGCCGCCTATCTCAGAGAAGTGTTCGCTGGCAGTGGCGTGGTTTGTGAGCTGGATAACCGTATTCCTTCCCCCTTTCTGTGTCCACCACCCTATGAGCTGGACACCGGAGGTTGTGGTATTGGTTCCAGGTCCATACTGGGTCCCCGTAGCCTCCGAATTGTAGAACCAATCCAGGTCTCCCGACACCGGCCCGCCTAGGGAGTCGGCCTCGAACAGCCCCAGAAGGCCACCTGTGAAATCAGGGGCCGGCACGCCGCTTGTAACATCGAACCTCAACCATCCGTTGTTGAAAGGTACGCCTTCACATACTTCCCCCGCCCGTACTATGGACGAGGAGGCGAAGAGTCCGAAGAAAAGCGCTGCCAGCAGGGCAAGCGCCAATTGTATCCTCTTGCTTAACATGATCTCTCCTCCCATAAAATTTGTTTCAGTATTTTACGACTCAGAACACCAACTACCCGTCAGACTCGCACCACACTCCGGAGAGCCTACTGAGAATCCGTGTTGATCCACGCATCCATGCTCCCCTTGGAGCTGCCGTCGTTGAGCCCGACGAACCCGACCAGGAAGTCCCCACTGTGGGCCTCAAGGTATATAGAGCCAACCGAGTCGTTACCCAGGCACACCGACGGCTCACCCAGGCTGTTTACAATCAGCTCGTTTACGCCGAGGTCCGACACACAGTCCACACTAAGCTGCGGGCAGGAAATGGGGTTTTCGTGCTCGTCGTAAAGAGTGACGTCGAAGCTCGTGGAGACCACTTCAACCCTGTTATTGTTGGTGTCTACATTGAACAGCACGAGGTCGGCGAAGGTCGTGGCTCCCAGGCTGTTGAAGTTCACCCTCCAGTTCTCGTCGGAGGCCGTCGTACTGTTCCAGCCCGCCGAGTTGGTCCTGTACTGGTAACCGGCGGGATCCTTGATGACGAAATTGCCGGTGAGCACGTCCTGACTGACAAGGGCGCCGCTGCCGTCGACAACGCTTACGGCCACCACCCCGTAACCGCCCGTGAGATCAGGGGGGGCGACGGCGGCACCGTTGTTGCGGTCGAGGGCGGAAAGATCATAGACGTGGGTGTCGAACGGAGTAAGATCGTCGAAGTAGTCGAACGCCTCCTCGCAGTTGGGATCCCTGGTATCGAAGATCTGGATGTGTATCCGCTGTGGAGAGGCGCTGGTGTTGGTAACCTGGAAGAAACTCTTCCGGCCGCCACGAAGATCCCAGAAATTGAGCAGGATGCGCTGGGCAACGTCTGTCCTGAGTACGACGTGACCGGCTTCAGCCTCTGGAGCCCTGGTCACGACCGCCAAGGCGGCCCCAGCCACGAGCGCAAAGGCCAAGCACAACCCCGTTAATCTGTGCTTTAACATCTATACATCCTCCTTCATCGTGGTTTTTTCTACACAATATCCTGATTGCTGCGCCGAAGCAACGGCAACCGGGAATGTAAATCGATGTGGAGTAGAACCCCCCGGAATGGCAGGGCAACTCACATCCTCCTTTCGTTGGGTTAATATAGCAAATTTAGCTTTTGAAATCAAGCTCCCGAATAAAAAAACCGCCTCGGCACACGGGCGGTGTGCCCGCTCGGGGCCGAAGCAGGGCACTCCGGCTATCCGCACCAAATGCAACAACGCCGCCCAATCCTCCATGAATCATTACGTGGAGTGCGACCGGAAACGTTGCACCCGCCATGGTGCCTGGTTGCGACTAACCCCTCCGAGGGGCCGGAGCAATTGATTGCGCCGCTCGGCGCTCCTCAAGAAGTCTGCCGAAGCTTCCTGGGAGAAAAAACCCATCATCGAATCCCGCCTTGGCCAGCCCCCCTGGAAAGGAGCGGCACGATCGTATGAAGGGCGCCCTGCGAAGGCGGGGGATCAACTCCGACCGGCAAGGAACCTGTTTTGCACTCGTGGCTCGTGACCTCTTATTCCCACTGCGGATTCGTACGCGCGGTTGAGCCTCCCCAAGGCTACCGGTGAAAGGGCTCCCGAACCGCAATTATATGCCGAAAGCCCCAACCGCAACCTGCAGACCGACAACGATGAAAGCGGCAAGGCCTGCCGGGTGGGCGAGGAATCACAGTGTGATTATCTCCCCGCATCAACACCGCCACACGGCAATTCCGGCGGTGTTGCCGGCACTTAGAGACGGATGAATCGCAAAGGAAGTTGACCGTTCTCGAGCCGGCCCGCTCACGTTTACCTGCTGGAGCCGAAGGTCGCGCAGGAAGACCCGGGCAAGATTACCGGCACACAGGGAAAGACGGCCAAGGCGATGAGGACCATCCTGTGTCGCCTTCTCGACCCCTACGTGTTGTGTCGCACCCAAACACATGACTCAAGCAAAGCGCCACCACCTACACGGCTCCGCCAAGCCCGCAAAGAGAGGCCCAAGTCGCCTCGCCGCACCTCCCTCCTCCCCCACAACCCTCTCCCCGGGAGACCGAGTGTGGAGCTCCATACAAGCCGCCGCCACGAGACCACGGGTCGGCGATTGAGCGTCTCGGTCCACTCGACGCCACTCCACCGTGCAGAGGCATGTATTCGAGGGAAGTAGATGGGAGAGGCGGAAACCAGCCCGCACCCCACGAGCACATGAAGAAAGGGGCCGGCCGCCTTCAACCGTAGAGCGTGCCGGGCCACAACCTCGATGCGCGCAGCCGCTTCCCTCACCCCTCGGCGCCCCCCACCGAACCGGGTCGCCCCCACTACCCACAGCCGCCTCAAACCACCCTCCACACCCGACGATGAAAGTACGACCACCCCACGCCAACCGCCCACACCCACTCCCCCAAACGAGAAAAGGCCGGCATACCCTTTTGGGGTATCACCGGCCTCTCTCGTTCTTTTGTACCTGCGTCCCTACGTGTGCGCCATGATCCCTATGACGCACACCTTAGCTCGGTACGCAGTCCTATCTCATCACACTACCGTATCACCGCCTGCTCCCCTTACGCCCGCGGCGCCTCAGCACCCCGAGCCCAACCGCAAACGCAGGCAGCAACAGCGGCAACGCCACATTCGCCGCGGCGGTACCGGCTCCCACCACTCCGCCGATGGCGCAGCTGCCGCCTCCACCGCCTCCACCACCGCCGGTCGGCGACGGCGACGGCGACTCCGTTCCGCCTCCCGATGGAGTCGGGCTCGGCGTAGGCGTCGGAGTGGGTGTCGGCGTAGGCAGTGCCACGTCGCTCTCGGGTATCGAATCGTCGACACCCAGTCGGGCGAAACACACCGTGAACTGCGGACAGCTCTCCACGTTCTCGTCGGCATCGTAGATGTCCGGGAAGTAGGTGGTCAGCGCCGCTACCGGCGTGTAGCCCTGCGTCACCGCATCCAGCCCGTAGTCGTCGGCGAAGTTGAGCAGCACTACGTCGCCCCTTATGGCAACGGCCGTAGGAAGCGTGCTGTAATCGAAGTTGAGAACCGTCGTCTGGTTGTTCACGTTCGGATCGTTCATCGGCCTAAGCTCGCAACCAGAACCACCGTCGAGCACGAAGGCCGCCCCATGGCTCTCGTCCGAATCAGTGTCCACGGCCCCAAACCCGGCGACGTCGTTCAACCGCGCCTCGCAGCCCGTAGCTGCGGGATCCGGATCGTCGTCGTCCTGCGCGTCTACACCTGTAGTGTCCTCACTGGTGTTCGGATCGGCTATCACGCCTCTAGACCACAGGTTGACGCCGTAGTCCACGTCGTTCCCCGTATCGATTATGCGCTCGGTGGCCTCGAGCAAAGGGAAGAAGATCGCGCGGTTGTCCGCTCCGCAGGCCACGACGGGCGTTATCACTATCGTCCCCTCCTTGCCCTGGAGCACGCTCTCCGTTATGTCCTGGCCCGTGTTCGTCACCAGGTCTCCGAGGTTGTAGACGTGCGTGTCCAGTGGGGTGAACGTGTCGCAGAAATCCTTTATCTCCGCGCAGTTCTCATCCAGTATCTGTATGTGCAGGCTCACCGGCGCAGGCCCACAGCCCGGATCGCCCACTTCCAGATCACACGGCGCTCCTCCCACCGTGCCCCCGAGCAGTTCCGCGTGCTGGTCGGCCAACGCCACGTTCGAGAGCTGCACGTAGGTGTTGCGCCCGTTCTTCTGGCTCCACCACCCTATCACCTGGCTGCCGGGCAAAGTGGTGTTGGTGCCCTGCGGGACCTCTACCTCTGAATAGAAATCGTCGCCCAGGTCGTTGTAGGAACCGTCGTTGTACATCCAGTCGAGGTCGCCGTGGGCGAACGTACCGTTCGTCTCGAACGAACCGTAGAGACCCAACGACACCACGTTGAGCGAATCATTGCCCGGTGCCGGGAGCTGTACGTCGAACCTCGTCCACCCCGTGCCGAACGGCACCCCGTCACACACCTTAGCCGCCACGGCCCCTACGGCCGTAAGCGACACCATCACCGCAAGCGCGGCCAAGCCGATAAATACGTCTTTGAACCTCGCTGATCTCATTGACTCGTCCTCCATTTTATACCGTTGTCTTGATCTTATGCCTCAATCTCCCACGGGGCTGTTCGCCCCCCGCCGCCGCCACACCGACACGCCGTCAGCATCTATCGTTGTCGCCGAACAAGTCGCACACCACGTCCGGGCCGTTGAACCACACGTCCATGCTGCCCGTGTCGGTGCCGTTGTTGAGCCCGATGAACCCCACGACGAGATCGTCCTCATCGTCGTCGTCGAAGGTCGGGTTGATTATTATCTGGCCCGTCGCATCGGTACCCAGGCAGAGAGACGGCCCGCCCTTGGAGTTCACTATGAGCTGGTTCACACCGAAATCGATGGTGTTGGGAACGCCCGGCTCGCCGCAAGTGGCGAAAACGTTGGGACACGAGATGAGGTTCTCGTTCTCGTCCACCTTGACCACGTTCCACTCCTCGTTCTCTATCTCCACACGAGCCGGTTCATTGCCCGAAAAATCCAAATCTTCCGGGCCCTCGAGGTTGACGAGCACTATGTCGGCCAGCGTCGAGCCGTCGATGGTGTTGAAGTTGAACTGCTTGGGCCCCTCCTCGTTGTCGGCCCAGAAAGAAGAATCCCCCGTGATCCAGCCGGCCGAATTGGTCCTGTACTCGAACCCCTCGGCCACTATACGGAAGTTGCCCGTCAAGGCGTCGATACCGAAGATATCGTTATTAGGATCAACCGGATTGGTAACGGTTACGGCAACTATGCCGTGCCCGCCCGAGAGGTCCGGGGGGGCAAGCGGCACGCCGTCGTTGCGGTCCAGCGCCGAAAGATCGTAGAGATGGGTGTCGTGGGGCGTGAAGGTATCCTGAAAATCGTACTCGGGACACCCCTCGGCGGACGCGTTCCATACCTGGATGTGCACCGACACCGCCTGGGCCGTGGTGTTGGTCACCTGGAAGAAGCTCTTCCTGCTGTCACGCAGGTCCCAGTAGTTGACCAAGATGCCGGTGGCGACATCGGTCTGCATCGAGTTGTCGTCGCCCGCACGGGCGCTCACTGCTGCAAAACCAGCCCCCAACGACCCCAGCAAAAGGGCCAGCAGTACAGCGAGGCCCCCTGAAACCAACCTTTGTCTCAGCATCACGCTATCCTCCTTATATGAATAGGGTTTATTGACGACATCAAACGACAAAACGTGAACTCCACCGCCTCTGCGCCCCCGTTGAAATCCCCCGCGTCTTAGCCCTGTAAACCCATAAGAATCAAGTCGACAAGGACCGAGCCACCGGGGTGGAAGGAAGGACCCCTTACGCTGTTCCCGGCGAGGACGAACCGAGGCGGGAACGCCACCTTATCCCACTTTGCGGAAATTAGAACACATTTAAGCCGCCATGTCAATATCTCGAGCACAAAACTTTCCCCACGGCCCGCGGGACGTAGACGTAAAAGAGCCGCAAACAACCGCAGCCCTTCCCCGGCGTTCATCAGGGCGGACGCACCTACGCCCCTCCAAGCCGGCCGCGGTGAGGCCCTTGACCCAATCGCAATCCCACCGCGTCCTCCCACTCCTCCCCAACCCTATCCTCGCGGGCAGGCCACGGAGAGGGCGCCCAGGCCGTAAGCCCAACCGCCGGCCGACGGGTGCAATCCGCCACTGAGGCTCCCGCTTCCGCCGGCAAGCTAGTGAAGCGCCCGGCCCCAGCAGGGGAAGCCGCGGCCGGGACGTGACGATGGTTGCACCGAAACCGCCGTCGGCGCGGAAAATCCCCGCATCAACGGAGCCGCGCGGGTGTACCAAGGCGCCGTTCCAAGGGGGGGTGCATGCCGTAAGAAGGCGCCCCGTCGCTCTCATCCTTAATAGGTGAAAGAGGAGGGGTAACCGCCCGGACTGAAGTGACATACTGCCGCAACGGCGGCTCGGGCGAGCATACGCGCCGAGAGGGGATATTATGGAGAGAAGAAGACGGACCCACCCCGAGTGCGGCCCCGCTCGGCCTGGCCGGGGAGAGAGGAAGACGGCCCTCGACTGCGTACCGACCGATGCCCCCCTCATGCGGGCACTCATGCACACCCTTCGGCGGGTCGTCGTCGCCTCCCATCGTCGGCCATACCCGCCGGGCGTCACCTCCGCGGCCTACCGGAACCGTACCGCACGGGTCCCCCCCACCCAGACCGCCCCCACACCCCATCGCGCGGCGGTCCGCAGCCGCAATCCCGCCCAGGGACACGCTTTATCTTCGACGTGCAACCCAAGGCCGCCGCCCTCGGCGCAACCCCCCACCCACCGGTGCAATCCCTGCGCATCGATGCTCTACACATGGGGGGAACCTGCGGCTGCACCACGCGCCCGGGCCGCCATCGCCGCCCACCGCACGGACGCCGCACCGTCTGGGAAGCCGTCGCTCAAACGGCCCACGGGTTCAGTAGTCGTAGCCGGGCTGGGTCTTGCGCGACTCGCAAACCTCGGTCACCTCGTCCTTGACCAGCCTGCCGTCTTCCCACACCCTGTTGCGCACCTTGTGACAGTTGGTCTCGGCGTCGTAGCCGTAGGGTACGGCTTCGACGCGCCTGTAGCCGTCCTTGCTCTCGTAGACCACCGGCCTGCCCTCGGCCACCGCCTCGCGAGCGGCCTGCTGTTGTATCTCGGAAAGGGCACCGCCCAGGGCTCCTCCGATGAGCCCTCCTATCACGGCACCCCTCCAGCGGTTGTCCTCGTCGATGAGAGCCCCGGCGAGGGCGCCCAGACCGGCCCCGACGGCCGCGGACTGGTTCGACTGCTGGCTCGCACAGGAAAGAGAGAAGAACGTGGCGGCGAGCAACACGAGCGGCAGCATGGCACTCGTCAATCTGAGGGGGATGATTCTCATTTTACTGTGCCCTCCTTGGACGCACGCAATCACTGGGAGTGTCACGGAGTGTCCGTCAATAATAAAAAGTACCACAAATTCTTCGCTCTCCACCGCTACGCGCTCACGACCCGGAGTGGAGGGGGCGTCCTCCGGGCCATGGAGGCCGCACCGAGCCCCCCGCCAGGCGGGCGGGAGCCGAAGCTGATCGGGAACGTCAACCGCCCGGCCCACCCGCCGCCGCCCATCAGGTACGACAAGTACGTGTAGCGGCAACAGGCACGGAGTCCCCGCCCCCCGCCGAGCCCGCCGCCTCGCTCATGGAAGCCGGCAGCCGGGCACCGAAGTTCCGCGGACCGCCGGCACTCACCGTCCCCACGCTCGCCATACGGCGTAGCCGAGCTACCGAGGTGTCGACAGGGGGGCTGGACGATGCTTACGGTCGGGAGCTCAGGATATCGCAGGTGTCGGCGTCGCGGCCCATGGGTGCGCCCGCACCACAAGAGCAGGGCAACGCAGCAGAATCGAAAGACTCCTCACAAAGGCCGACCACTTCAAGGAAGCCGGTCGCTATGAGGATGCGCTCGAGGAGTGTCACGCCGCAATGCATCCGGAAGAAGGCGCAGTTGTTGTGGAGAGGCGGCGCTGCATGGTGTACTTTTGTTTGTGTGCAAGTCCCGGGGGGGCGGTGCCACGTACGGGTATTGATGGCAGAGCAAGAGGCCAGGGACGAGAGAGCAGGCGGAACGAGCGGTCGGGGCGAGGCCGTCCTGGTGGTGATGCGGCCTTGGGACAAGAGGGTGCTTCTACGTGCACAGCTCCGAGAGGAAGGAGTACTTGCGCTGGCCGTGCCTACACTGCTGGAAGGGATGGAGTGGCTGCTCGATGAAGCCGCTTCACCCCGACTCATCCTCTATGACACCTCGGCCCAGGACGATGCGCACTCCGATCTCAGGAGGCTCGCCGAGTTGAGCGCCGCCCTTCCGGTGCTCGTGATCGCCTCCCGTGCCGAGGCTCCCTTGGTGCACTCGCTGGGGCTCGGCGAACCACTGCTGCGCCCCGTCACGATAGGTGAAGTGTGCGCCCGCATAAGGGGTCTTCTCGCATCCGGCCGCAGGCGTGGGTCCGGGGATGGCGGCAAGGCCCGACGTTGATTTATACTTAAATAAGGTAGGTGCGGCCCCGCCGTCGATTCCGCGGGGAGGAGGAGGCGTTTGAGGAAGAAAGCCCCATCAAGTAGAATAGGCACTCTTATGAAGCGCGTCCACATCTACGTGCTCGCCGCTGCGACTTTAGCCGCCGTAGCCCTCTACTCACCCGGGAGCAAGGAATACGACCTTCCCGGCCTCTACTCGCGCGACAGCGTCGTGGCCTCCGTCATGCACTACACACAGCGCAACTACGTCGACAAGGACGCCATCGACCCCATGCGCATGCTGCACGAGGGACTCAACAAGCTGGAGCAACGCGTCGACGAGGTTCTCGTGACCTACCCGCAGGGGGAGGACGGCCCCTACTTCATGCTCACCGTTCTCGACGAGAGGAGAAAGTTCGATCAGCGCCACGTGACCGACCTTTTCACCGTGGGAGACACCATCGACGAGGTGCTCTCGTTCGTATTCGACAAGTTGGGGCCCACGCTCGGCGACGACGAGCCCAAGGAGATAGAGCACGAGGTTCTCGACGCCATGCTCAAGACCCTCGACCCGCACTCGGCCCTCATCCCACCGAAGATATACAAGGAGTTCATGATCGAGACCGAGGGCAGTTTCGGCGGCCTGGGCATAGTGATAGGGATACGGAACGGCAAGCTCACCGTGATATCCCCTATCGAGGGCACCCCGGCCTACAGGGCCGGCATCAAGCCCAACGACGTCATAGTACAGATAGAGAACGAATCCACCGTCAACATGTCGCTGATCGAGGCCGTAAGCAAGCTTCGGGGCCCCAAGGGAACGGCCGTCAACATAAACATCATGCGCAAGGGGTTCTCGTCGGCCAAGCCGTTCCGCATCGTCAGGGACACGATAAAGATAGAGAGCGTCGAATCGTTCGACCTGGGTGACGGCATCGGCTATCTGCGCATCAGGGATTTCCAGAAGAACACCCTCGACAGCATCGAGCAGCAGATAGGTGAGCTCACCAAGCGCCACCCCCTCAAGGGGCTCATCATCGACCTGCGCGGCAACCCGGGAGGTCTGCTCGATCAGGCCGAGCGCATAGCCGACCTCTTCCTCTCGCGCGGCGTCATCGTGACCACCCGCGTGGGCGATCGGGCCCGCAGCTTCCGCGCCCGCCCCTCGCCCGAAGACCTGAACGCCGCGGTGGTCGTGCTCGTAGACTCCGGCAGCGCCAGCGCCTCGGAGATCGTGGCCGGAGCGCTCAAGAACAACGATCGCGCCGTAGTGGTGGGACAGCGCACGTTCGGCAAGGGCTCGGTACAACAGATTTTCGATCTCAAGGACGGCTCGGCCTTGAAGCTCACCATAGCCGACTACCTGACGCCCGGCGACGTCTCGATCCAGGACGTGGGAATAATGCCCGATATACGCGTCCTGCCCGTCACCTTGGGCGAGGACTCGGTGAACATCACGCTCCCCTCGCTGCTCGACAGCGGAGGGGAGCGGAGGAAGCCCCCTCAGGAGAAGCCCCTCTACACACTGCTCTACGTCAACGCCCCGGACGGAGCCGGCGAGGAGTCCGAGGTGCCCGAAGAGGCTCTCTCAAGGAAACAGAAGCGCAAGCGCCTCGAGGGCGACTTCTTCGTCAAGGTGGCCAAGAGGCTCCTTCTCGCCTCGCACGGGAGAACGCGCAGCGCCGCTTTGCGTGAGGGCAGGCGTGCCGTCGTAACGCTGGAGAAGGCCGAGGAGCAGAAGATAGTGGGGGCGCTTGCCAAGAAGGGGCTCGATTGGAGCGTCGGGCCTCGGGGCGAGGGAACGGCGTCGGTGGAGCTCAGGGTGGTGCCCGAGAGACTGTCGTTCAATGCGGGCCAGAAGGCCGAGATAACGCTCGAGGCCGTCAACACCGGCACCGCGACGCTGTGGCGCGTGGTGGGCGTCACTGAATCGGAAAACCGGTTGTTCAACGGCCGCGAGTTCCTGTTCGGAAGACTGGATCCCGGCCAGAGGCGCTCCTGGACCATAAAGGTGGACGTCCCCCCGTCGACGCTGACGCGCAACGACCTCGTCACCGTAAAACTCACCGACCACTACGGGAACCGTCTTCCCGACTACCGCTTCACCGTCGACATAACCTCAGCCCCGCGCCCCGTGTTCGCGTATAACTACCAGATTCTCGACGACGGCACCCTGGGCAGCAAAGGCGACGGCGATGGGGTGGCCGAGACCGGAGAGAGAATCGTGTTGCTGCTGAGAGTCAAGAACGAGGGCCGAGGGCCGGCCCGCAAAACGGTCGTGGCGCTCAAGAACCTCTCGGGCGACGCCGTCTTCCTCTCGCGCGGCCGGTTCGAGTACGAGGAGTTCCCTGCCGGCTCGACCGTAGAGGCCCCGCTCTCGTTCACCGTTCAGCATCCGGAGCCCGAGCTCAGGTTCCAGCTCAGCGTCGTCGACGACGTGTTGCGCGAGGGCATCGTAAAGGAGATTCACATACCGACATCCTCCGGCAACGCCGAAGCCCCGCTCGCCGCGGCCCCGCCCTACGTGGTTGCCAACCTCTCGCCCACCCCTCTCTACGGGGGCAGCTACCCGTCGTCGCCCGTAGTGGGCTATGTGTCGGCGGGCACGGTGATGAGGGCAAGCGGCAAGAACGGACACCGCGTCAAGGTCGCCGCCGCTGGCGAGGGTGCCTACTGGGTGGATCAAGGCAGCGTATCGTATGTGAAGGAACCCCAGGTGGCCGAGGCGACACGCCAGCCGCGGCTCGTGGACGAGTTCTACGATCCGCCCGTAATAACGGTCGACCCTCTCCCCACCGTGACCACGGCCAAGGAGATCGAGATACGCGGGAGAGTGGAGGACGACGAGGGCATCAAGCTGGTCTCGCTGTTCGTGGGCGACGACAAGGTCAAGCTGTTCAACGGGGCCTCGTCGACGCGGCTGCCGTTCCGCGCCAAGATAAAGCTGGAAGAAGGCATAAACTACATAACGGTTGTGGCCAAGAACGCCGACGGCCTAGGCATCCGGAGGAACTTCGTCGTAAGAAGGGAGGGCGCTTGATCCCCGCCGCCCCGCGACCGAGCCCATGCCGGCCGGCGGGATGGGGCCGACCCCCTAGAGCCGTATGCTGGGTTTCATAGCAAGCCGCCTTGCAGCGGGTGTAATGGTCATTGCGGCCGTGGCCACGATAACCTTCTTCCTGTTGCGCGTCCTGCCCGGGGGGCCTTTCGACACCGACAAATCGCTCCCGCCCATTATAAAGGAGAACATCGAGCGGAAGTACGGCCTCGACCTTCCGCTGTGGCGTCAGTATGCCCGCTACGTCTCGGACCTGGCCAGGGGGGAGTTCGGCCCGTCGTACAAGTACATGGACCGCACCGTGGGCGAGATCATAAGGGACACGCTTCCCGTGTCGCTCAGGCTCGGGGCGGCCGCCCTCGTCGTCTCGGTCATACTGGGGATATCGCTGGGGGCGCTCTCATCGCTCCGCCCGGGCGGACCGCTTGACGTGGCCGGCCTCACCCTCTCTACGGCCCTCGTCTCCGTGCCCAGCTTCGTCGTGGGCGCCCTGCTCGTCTACGTAGCCGCCGTCAAATGGCGCATTCTGCCCGCGGCCCTTTGGGGAACTCCCGCCCACTACGTGCTGCCCACCGTAACGCTTGCGGCGGGCCCGGCGGCCTACATCGCCAGATTGGTGAGAAACACCATGGTCGAGGTCTCGGCATCCCCGTTCATAGTGGCCGTGAGGGCCCGAGGGGTGGGGACGACGGCGGTCGTGCTCAAGCACATCCTCAAGAACGCCCTGGTCCCCGTCATCACGGTGCTGGGCCCGATAGCGGCCTATCTGGTGACGGGCTCGTTCGTCGTAGAGGAGATATTCGAGATACCCGGCATGGGTAGGTTCTTCGTCACGGCCGTCTCCAACAGGGACTACCCTCTGGTGATGGGCATCACCGTCGTCTACACTGTGGTGCTCGTCGTGGCCAACCTGTTGGTCGACCTGTGCTACGTGGTCGTAGATCCGAGGATGAGGATACATGGAACGGACAGGCGGTGAATCGGAGCCCAGGACTCTGCGGCTCGTGCTGGAATACGACGGCACCCGTTATGCGGGCTGGCAGCGGCAGCGCCGCGGGCCCACCGTGCAGGCGGTGGTCGAGGAGGCCGTAGAACGGATCACGGGAGAGCGGGCCGGTGTGGTGGCCTCGGGCCGCACCGACGCAGGAGTCCACGCCCTAGGTCAGGTGGCCGCCGTGAGGCTGCACTCCACCATGCCCCCTCAGAGACTCATGCTCGCCCTCAACGCCGTCCTGCCCGAGGACGTCTCAGTCGTGGAGGCGGACGAGGCACCGCCGGGATTCCACCCCCGCTTCGATGCGGTATCGAAAACCTACCTCTACAGGGTGCTGAACGCCCTGCCCAGGCCAGCACTCGAGAGGGGCAGGGTGTGGCATGTGCCCACGCCTCTCGACGAGGAGGCGATGACTGCGGCGCTGCGCGCGTTCGTGGGGGAGCACGACTTCCGCCCGTTCGCCCGGTCGGGCTCGGGGGTGAAATCCACCGTGCGCCGAGTGTTGCGGGTCGAGCTCAGACGCCGTCCCCGCGGGATGATGGAGCTCGAGATAGAGGCCACCGGCTTCCTGAGGGGGATGGCGCGCCAGATGGTGGGCACGGTCATCAACGTGGGCAGGGGCAAGCTTGAGCCGGGGCAGGTGGCCGAGATACTGCGCACCGGCCGCAGGAGCAAGTGGGTGGTGAGCGCCCCTCCCCACGGCCTCTACCTGAAGGAAGTACGCTACTAGGGACGACGCATCCCGGCCCGGAGAAGATGGGGGGCCGAACGACGGCACGATCCCACTTCCTCCCTGTGCCTCCCCCTCCAGGAGCCTCCGAGCGGCACCCCCGGCCGCTGCACCCCGGGGCCGCGGCCCCACGGCACCGCCTCCCCTCCGGGGATATGATCCCTTTTCCCACCACGGTCCACACACGCCCCTTCCTCTTCGGAAGCACCGCGTCCCCCCTCCGCCGCGCCCGGTCACGGCAAGAGGCCCTCCCACGGACGCATTACTCCCGACCATTGACAACATCCTTCCGTCCAGGCTTAATTTTTTATCGCCGTCCTCCTCCCGACCACACAACATCCCCACTCACGAAGGAGCAACACCCATGGGTGACAATTCCATAGATTACAAGCGAATAGAGAACGACATAGGGATACTCACCATAAACCGTCCACGCGTTCTCAACGCGCTGGACTGGCACACACTGCGCGAGCTCCACGACTTCCTGGAGTTCACGCTCCCCAAGGAGAATCTCAAGGTGCTCATCTTCACCGGTGCGGGCGACCGCTCGTTCGTGGCCGGTGCCGACATCGCCGAGATGAACCGCATGACCGAGCCCGAGTTTCAGGAGTACGTCGATTTCGCCCACAAGACCTACCACCTCATCGAGAGCGACACCAGCCCATGCATAGCGGCCATAAACGGCTACGCTCTGGGCGGCGGCTGCGAGCTCGCACTGGCGTGCGACATACGGATAGCGAGCGACAGGGCCAAGCTCGGCTTCCCTGAGGTGAAGCTGGGGATATTCCCCGGCTGGGGAGGGACGCAGCGTGTGACGCGAGTGCTGGGGCTGGGGAAGACCAAGGAGCTGGTGTTCACGGGCGAGATAATAGACGCCCAGGAGGCGCTGCGCATAGGGCTCGTCGAACGCGTCGTACCCCACGAGAGGCTCATGGAGGAGGCCGTCCAGCTTGCCAAGACCATAGCGGCCAACGGCCCCAAGGCCGTGCGTATGGCCAAGACCGCGATAAACGCGGGCTCCGAGATGGACCTCGACAAGGCGCTCCTTCTGGAGAAGACGCTGGTCTCTCTGTGCTTCGACACCGAGGACAGGGTGGAGGGCATGACGGCCTTCCTCGAGAAGCGGGCGCCGGCGTTCAAGAACGCCTAAGGACAGGGAACACTCCACGCGCGGGGCCGGGGCGGCGAAACGTCCCCCCTCTCCGGCGTTGACCCTCGCGGCACCCCCCTTGGAGAGCGCACAATGAAACTCCTTAGATTCATATCCCCCACCGGCCTCCGCTCGTTCGGCCTCCTGGAGGAGAAGGGCTCGAGGGTGCGCGAGTGTGAGGGCGACATGTTCGGCTCGTTCTACCCGCTGCCCAACACCTACGCCCTCGACGACGTGGTGGTGCTGCCTCCGTGCGAGCCCACCAAGATCGTGTGCGTGGGTCTCAACTACCTGGACCACGCGCGCGAGATGGGCCTGGAGCCGCCGGACGAGCCGCTCATCTTCTTAAAGCCCCCTTCGGCCGTCACCGCCCACGGACGCCCGATACCCTACCCCGACCACATGTCGTCCCGCGTCGATTTCGAGGGCGAGCTGGCCGTCGTCATCGGGCGCGAGGCCCGCTGGATCGACGGGGAACGCTGGCGCGACTACGTGCTGGGGTTCACCTGCATGAACGACGTCACGGCACGTGACCTCCAGGTGGTAGACACCCAGTATACGCGTGCCAAGGGGTTCGACGGCTTCGCCCCGCTGGGCCCGGTCATAGAGACCGAGCTCGACCCGGGGGAGGTGGAGATCACGACCACCGTTTCGGGCTCCGTGAGGCAGCGCTCTTCGACGCGCGAGATGATATTCGACGTCCCACGGCTGCTCAGCTTCGTAACCCGCGTCATGACCCTGCAGCCCGGTGACGTCGTGGCCACCGGCACCCCGGCCGGCTCGGGCCCAATGGGGAAGGGCGACACCGTAGAGGTCACGATCGAGGGCATAGGCACGCTTCGCAATATCGTCGTCTAGAGTAACGCCGCCCCTGCAAGGGAAGGGACACCGACGACAACCTCCCGCCCAACCGGACCCGCTCCGCCTGCGCGCGGCGCTTCACGGTGGCGGCCTTCGGTCGGGTAAAATACCGTGTCTAGACCATGAATATTATGTACAAACCCCATCTGTAAGGAGAGAATCTGTGGCTCGCATACTAGTCATACCTGGAGACGGCATCGGCGAAGAGGTCACGGCCGTGGCCGTAGGGGTGCTCGAGGCCGCGGCCGAGATCTACGGTCTTGAGCTCGAGTTCGAACACGACCTTTTCGGCGGCGCCTCGATCGACGCCCACGGCGTACCCCTTACGGACGCCGTCATGGAGAAGGCCCTCGGCGCAGACGCCGTCCTGCTGGGCGCCGTCGGGGGGCCGCGCTGGGACGAGCTCGACTACGAGATACGCCCTGAACGGGGTCTCTTGGAGCTGAGAAAGGGGCTCGAGACCTACGCCAACCTCAGACCGGCCGTCGTGTATACGGCCCTGGCCGACGCGTCAACCCTGAAGCGCGAGGTGGTCGAGGGGGTGGACATACTGGTGGTGCGCGAGCTCACGGGCGGAATATACTTCGGAACCCCGCGGGGCATCCGCCGGCTGCCCGACGGAGGAAGCCGCGGTATTAACACCATGACCTACACCACCGACGAGATACGCCGCGTGGCACGCGTCGCTTTCGAGGCCGCCCGCCGACGGCGGCGAAAGGTCACCTCCGTCGACAAGGCCAACGTGCTCGAGGTGATGGAGCTATGGCGCCGCACGGTGACGGAGCTTCACCAGGAACTTTACCCCGACGTCGAGCTTGAGCATCTCTACGTCGACAACGCCGCCATGCAACTCATACGCCGACCGCGCACGTTCGATGTCATCCTGGCCGGCAACCTGTTCGGCGACATAATAAGCGACGAGGCCGCCCAACTTACCGGCTCGTTGGGAATGCTGCCGTCGGCCAGCCTGGGCGAGAAGGGAGCCATCTACGAGCCCGTACACGGCAGCGCACCCGACATAGCGGGCAAGGACGTGGCCAACCCCATCGCCTCCGTTCTCTCGGCGGCCATGTTGCTTCGCCATACGCTTTCGGCGGACGAGGCCGCCCGCGCCGTCGAAGACGCCGTCCGCGCCGTGCTGGAGCGCGGGCTGAGGACGGCCGACATCTACCAGGAGGGAACAATCCGGGTGGGCTGTCGGCAGATGGGGGACGCTATAATAGAGGAGATAGGGAAGCGGCGGAGAGGTTGAGCGCGCGCAAAGAAAGACACGAGAAAACGTCGACCGACACCCCACGGAGAGGGGGTACGGCCGAGGGCGGAAGCGCCTTCGAGCGCTTGGTCGAGCTGCTCGGCCGCAACACCCCGCACGTGGACGTCTACGGCCTGCGCGGCGGTGCGCCCTACTTCGTGGCATCGGAGCTCGCAAGGCGCCTGCGCAGAACCGTCCTCTATGTGGCGCCCGACGCCGAAGCGACCGAAAGCGCGGCCGAAGGGCTGGCCTTCTTCCTGGGTGAGCGCCCCCCCGTGCTTCGTGCCCGCTCCGTAGAGCGGGGCGAGGCGCTCCTCGTCTCGCCCCCGAGAGAACAAACCACGCGCGCCGGATGGCTCGATGCGGCGCGCTCGGGCGGGCTGCTCGTAGCCGAGGCGGCCGCGCTCGCGGAGAAGACTGTGCCCCGGCACGTGTTCGATGCGGCCACGGTGAGGCTCCGCGTGGGGGATACCGTCTCCAGGTCCGAACTGGTGCGACGGCTGACCGAGGCGGGCTACCGCAGGGAGGAGCGCGTCGAAGCGCCCGGACGCCTGGCCGTGCGCGGCGCCATCGTGGACGTATTCCCTCCGGCGGCGCCGCCGGTGAGGGTGGAGTTCTGGGGCGACGAGATAAGGTCGCTGCGGACGTTCTCTCCAGAGACGCAGAAATCGATCGAGAGGGTGGAGGCGGTCACGGTGCCGCCGGCGAGCGAGGCCGTACTTGTAGAGGAAGCCGTAGAGAGGCTTGCCTCCTATGTGAGGGAGCGGGCCCGGGCGCGCGAGCTTCCCGCCCGCATCAAGCTCGCGCTGCTCGAGCAACTGGACCGTGAGCCCCGCTTCGGAAACGTCGAATGGTTCATCGAGGCGCTCTGCGGCGGCGCGGAGGGACCGCTCGATTACCTTCCTCCATCGACGGTCGTGGTAATGCACGATGCCGCTGCGTGCGAGCGCGCCCTGGCCGGCGGCGCGGCACGCGCCAGAAGCGTTGCGGCCTCGATCGAGAAGAGCACCGGCATCGCACCCACGGTCGACGAGATCACCATCGCCCCCGAGCATCTCAGGCGCAGGCTCGAAGAACTGGCCGTCCTATACGTGGACCCCCTGCCCGTCGAGCGGCGCCCCGGACGCGAGCGCGTGGAGTTCCTCTCCTCGGCCGTCTCTTTTTCCCACTCCTCCTACGGCGACGGCGAGGCCGAGCGCTCCCCCTTCGAGTCTCTCGCGCACTACATGAGGAAGATGCGAGAGGAGGGATACGCCGTCCACCTGGTGGTCCACACCGAGACCGAGAGGGAGAAGTTCGTGCGCATCCTCGACGAGCACGGCTTAGGCGACTGCACCCCGCTGGTGGGGGGGCTGGGCCGGGGATTCGTACTCGACGAGGCCCGCACCGTATACATCACCGAGAACGACGTCCTGGGCACCCGCAGGCGCACGCTTCCCCCGAAGCCGAGCGCCGTTCCTTCGGCCTTCATAACCTCGTTCGCCGAACTCCAGACGGGCGACTACATCGTGCACCGCACCCTGGGCATCGGGGTATTCCGAGGCCTCGAGCACTTGAGCGTCGCGGGGGCAGAAGGCGACTTCATCGTTTGCGAATACGCGGGCGGCGACAAGGTGTACGTACCCGTCGAGAACATGAAGCTCATCCAGCGCTACATAGGCGACGGGGCCCGCCCGCCACGCATCGACAAGCTTGGAGGGGCCGGCTGGAGGAAGGTGGTACGCCGCGTGAGGAAGGCCGTGATGGTGACCGCGCGCGAGCTCGTCGAGCTATACGCCCGCAGAAAGGCCAGCAAGGGCTACCGCTTCTCCCCGCTGGACGAGATGTTCCGGCGGTTCGAGCTCGCCTTCCCCCACGAGGAGACACCCGACCAGGAGGCGGCCATCGAGGACGTGATGCGGGACATGGAGTCCGATCGTCCCATGGACCGGCTGATATGCGGCGACGTGGGGTTCGGCAAGACCGAGGTGGCCGTAAGAGCAGCGTTCAAGGCGGTGCAGGACGGCAAACAGGTGGCCGTACTCGTCCCGACGACGCTGCTGGCACACCAGCACCTTGCCACCTTCACCGAGAGGCTCCGCGGCTACCCGGTGCGGGTGGAGATGCTGTCGCGGTTCCTCACCCCGGCCGCGGCCCGCCGCGTACTGGCCGACCTCGAAGCCGGCCGGGTCGACATCGCCATAGGCACCCACATGCTGCTCGGCTCAAGGGTGCGCTTCCGCGACCTCGGCCTCGTCGTCGTCGACGAGGAGCAGCGCTTCGGCGTGCGCCACAAGGAAGCGCTCAAGCGCCTGCGCGAGCGTGTGGACGTGCTCACTCTCACGGCCACACCCATCCCGCGCACGTTGCAGCTCTCGCTTGTCGGCATAAGGGACATAAGCGTCATAAACACGCCGCCCGAGGGAAGGCAGGCCGTCGATACCGTGATCTACAGGTTCAGCCCTCAGGTCATAAAGGACGCCGTCGTCGAGGAGCTCTCGCGGGGCGGGGCGGTCTTCTTCATCCACAACCGCATCCACGACATCGAGCGCTGGCGCCGCCTCATCCAGAGACTGGTGCCCGAGGCCAGGGTGGACGTAACCCACGGCAGGATGTCGGAACGGACACTCGAGGCGGCGATCTCGCGGTTCATAGCCGGCGAGACCGACGTGCTGGTGACCACGGCCATAGTGGAATCGGGGCTCGACATACCGCGGGCCAACACCATAATCATAAACGACGCCCATACGTTCGGGCTCGCCGACCTCTACCAGCTGCGGGGTCGCGTTGGGCGGCGCAGTACGAGGGGGCGCGCCGTGCTGCTGGTTCCCGGCGAAGAGGCTCTCGGCGACGCCGCGCTACGCAGACTCAAGGCGGTCATGGAACTCACGGAGCTGGGGTCCGGGTTCAAGCTGGCCCTCTCGGACCTCGAGATAAGGGGCGCGGGCAACCTGTTCGGCCGCGAGCAGTCGGGCCATATAGCCGAGGTGGGGCTCGAGATGTATCTGGAGATGCTCGATGAGGCCGTGCGCCGCCTCAAGGGCGAGGAACCGGCCGAGGATGAGTTGGAGCCAGAGATAAAGTGGAATCTGCCCTGCTTCTTACCGGAGAGCTACGTCCCGGAGAGTGCCGAGAGGCTGCTCCTATACAAGCGGATATCCACCGCTCGCTCACCGGAGGAGCTCCGAGGGCTGGCCGAGGAGATGCGCGACCGGTTCGGCCCATTGCCCGAGAGCGCCGAGAACCTGCTGAGCGTCATGGAGCTCAAGCTTGCGATGAAGCGCCACCGCATCAAGCGTCTCGAGATAGGCCGAGGAGAAGGTGTTATAATATTTGACGACCATTCGCCCCACGCCAAGCGTTTCAGGCCAGGAGGCAAGGGGCGCATCCTTATCGAGCAGGGCGCCGGCCCGAGCGATGTGGCGGCGGCCATCGCGGCTCTTCTCGAGAGGAGTTCGAAGGCCGCCGCGCACCCGATGGAACACCAACCCGAGGAGGATCTCCGATGAAGACCGTTGCTTTGGCCATCCTTATTCCGTTGCTGCTCGTCGCAGGGTGCAAGGGAAACGACGAAGGCGGCAGCGCCCACCCGAGCCCTGAGGCGAAGGCGCCCTCGTATGCCGGAGCGTCAGGCGAAGTGGTGGCCCGTATCGGCGACAGGGTGATAACGTGGAAGGAGTTCCTCGCATACCTGCAGAGGGTCAACCCCAAGCTCTACTCGATGTACAAGTCATCCCCCGACAAGTTGCTCCAGAAGCTTGACAACTACGTCAACCAAGAGGCCCTCTACAGGAAGGCCCTCGAGGAGGGAATCGACAAGGACCCGCAGGTGGCCTCGCAGGTGGAGGAGTACAAGCGAAGGCTCTACATAAGGACGCTCAGCATCAACAAGGTCTCGCGCGCCCCCACACCGGAAGAGGTAAAACGCTACTACGACGAGCACCGCAACGACTACGAGAGGATGAAGGCCGTAACGGTCCACGTCGTGGCCTCACCCTCGAAGGGCTCGTCCAAGAAGGACGCCCTCGCCGTGGCGCTCGAAGCCGAGCGGCGACTCGAAGAGGGAGCGGACCCTCGTCGGGTGGTGGAGGAACTGAGCGGCCGCAAAGGGGTAGCCGTACGCGGCGGCAAGGAGGAGATCATCACGCGGGGCAGATACCCGACCGAAGTCGAGGCCGAGCTGTTCGCCCTCGATGCAGGAGGGATCTCGAAACCGCTCGAGCTCGAGAACGGCTACGTGGTGGCCAAGGTGACGGCCCCCCCCGCGCCGGCACCGTTCGAAGAAGTCAAGGGCAAGATCAAATACGACGTGCGCAAGACGAGGTTCAAGCGGTTCCTCGAGGAAGTGAGGAAGGAGATGGGTGTGGAGATCTACGGAGAGAAGGTAAGGGAGCTTGCGTCGCAATGAAGGAGATGAAGAAGACGTGGAGGGGAGCAGCTATCGCACGAGCCGCAGCGGCCGCGCTGGTCGTGGCCGTCGCTCTTGCGGCCCAGCCGACCACCACCGGCGCGGTTCTAGTCGACAGGGTGGTGGCCGTGGTAAACGGCGACGTAATAACCCTTTCCGAGCTGCGCGACGAGATGAAGCGCATTCACAAGGAGCCCGGAGACCCGCGTGAGGAGAGCGCCGTGCTGAGGGACATGATCGAGCAAAGGCTCATCGAGCAGGAGGCCGAAAAGCAGGGCGTGACCGTAACGGAGAAGGACATCGACCTGGCCATCGAGGGGGTCAAGATAAGGTTCAAGATGGACGACGAAGCCTTGGGCAAGGCCCTCAAAGAGCAGGGCGTCACGATGGCGGAGTTCCGTGAGCAGTGGAGGCGGCAACTGCTCAACCAGAAGCTCATGCGCAGGGTCATTGGGGGATCGATCGCCGTGACGGACGACGAAATAAGGAAGGAGTACGAACTCAAATACGGCACGCTCGCCCCCGAACGCGAGACGCGTCTCTCACACATACTGGTGAAGATCGGATCGAGCGAGGATGAGGCGCGGCAAAAGGCGCTCGAGATACTGGAGAGGGCTCGCAAGGGAGAGAGCTTCTCCAAGCTGGCCAAGGAGTTCTCCGACGATCCCGTATCGGCGTCGAAGGGGGGCGACCTCGGCTACTTCAAGCCCGGGGATCTGGCTCCGCCGCTCGAGGAGGCAGTGGCGGAGGCCAAGGTGGGAGAGATCGTGGGACCCGTGCGCTCGGCTGCGGGATTCCACATAATGAAGGTAACCGATATCAAAAGGACCGAGTCTTCGATCGATCCGACCACACGGGAACAGATCCGGGAAGAGCTGTACCAGAAAAAGGTGAAGAAGGCGCTCGAAGAGTGGGTGTCGCAGATAAGGAAGAAGGCCTATGTGGAGGTGAAGCTCTAAGACCGCCATCCCCACCAATGAAGGAGGGGATGGATGCGCAGCCGTCGTCCCGATCCAGGGCCGGCCGGACGGACGCAACGGAGCGGGCGAATCCTCTCCGATAAGGACAAAGAGGGTGGAGTAGGCTCCTTAGGCGACGGACCATGGTCCTACCGAGCAACGGCGAAACGTTCCCCCTCTTTTCCACTCGGCCGGTCTCGGAAGCCGGCCCGGTAGGCAACGCTTCCCCCCTGGCCGCGACGCGGGCGCGCGGGTCAGTGTTCCAACTCCCCTTCCACGTACTCCCTGTACTCGTCGGCGTCAGCCAAGCCCTCTATCTCGTCCAGGTCGTAGGGTCGCACCTTGATCAACCAGCCGTCGCCGTAGGGATCGATGTTCAGCAGCTCGGGCTTCTCCACCACCAGCGGGTTTACCTCCACGACCTCGCCGCTTACGGGGGCGTAGAGGTCGGTCACGGAGTCGAAAGACTCCACGGAGCCGAAGATCTCGTCCTTGCCCACCTCTTCGCCCTCGGTCGGCAGGTCGACCGAGATTATCTCTCCCAGGGACTCCTGGGCGTAGTCGGTTATGCCGAGCGTCAAGAGGTCCCCTTCGTCCCTGACCCAGACGTGCTGTTTGCTGTAGCTTAGTTCGTCGTCGTATCGAGCCATTGAACACACCCGCCCTGAGCGATGAGGTGGCATGGGGTCGATCTCTGCCTATAATATATTCAACCAGAGCCCGATTTCAACGAACACGAAACGCGCGTGAAGCGGCGAGGCCGACCGGTGTGAGAGAGAACGCCGCGTCGTCGCCGGCGCGGCACTACAGTGAGGGGACCGAAGGTCCCGCGGCAGGGGGTGCCGCACGAGGTGAGCACACAGGTGAGAGAGAGGCTGCTCGACATGTACAGGGCGCTCTACGAGCGATACGGCCCCCAGCACTGGTGGCCCGCCGAGAGCGCGTTCGAGTGTATGGTGGGTGCCATTCTCACGCAGAACACGGCGTGGAAAAACGTCGAGAAGGCCGTAGCCAACCTAAAGCGCGCGGGGATGCTCTCGCCACGGGCCATCCTGGCCGCCAACGAAGGGGAGCTCGCGGCGCTCATAACCCCGTCGGGATATTTCAACCAGAAGGCCAGAAAGCTCAAGGAGTTCGCCCGGTTCCTCGAGGAACGCTACGGCGGAAGCATAGAGCGCATGGCCCGGCGGGACACCGCACGACTGAGGGAGGAGCTCCTCTCCATAAAGGGCGTGGGGCCCGAGACGGCCGACAGCATACTGCTCTATGCGCTGCACAAGCCCGAGTTCGTCGTGGACGCCTACACGGTGCGCGTACTCCGCAGGCACAGCCTAGTGGGCGAAGACGCTTCGTACGAGGACGTAAAGGAGCTCTTCATGCGCAACCTGCCCCACGACGTGGAGCTATTCAACGAGTTTCACGCCCTGTTCGTACGCGTGGGGAAGGAGCACTGCAGGAAGCGCAACCCCCTGTGCAAGGAATGCCCCCTGGAGTGGGACCCGCACGAAGAGCGCCCATAGCGCGCACCGTCGTAGGCCCGATGAGAGCCCTCCTCGAGGGGCTCCTACACACGGCAGACCCGGCGGCCAGGCCGCGCCCATCGCACGGGGGAACCACACCACCCGCAGGAAGCCGAATAAAACAACGCCTCTCGTCCGCGGGACCGAGGAGTCGCACCGGCCGGGGAAGCAAGGGACTGAGGGACGCGTCCTCCGGCACGAAACGCTCCCTCCAGGGGCCGCACCCACGCATCCGTCGTCTTGCCGCCCCACCACAGGGGGAGTGTCCGCAGCACCGAGCCTCACGAGCCAAACACCCCTTGAGAAAGCCGCCGAGCCCGCTCCGCCGCACTCCCGTGAACACCCCACCGTCGCCGGGCGCGCGCATCACCGGTGGCCAGGAGCCTCAAGAAACGAACGTGCGCACCGTGGGGGTGGAGGAGGTCACTCCATCCGGACCCAGTGTCGGCGGTGTCCTAAGACGCAATCGGCCTTATACCTCTACGTGGATGACACTGAGGCTGCCGCATGGCAGGGGGTCGGGGCGCGGGGTCGCCCGCCCCTGCTGCCTCTCATCGGAGCCCGGTGGAGGGGATGCAGCCGCTTGCGCATGGAAGCGCGTATCTCCACCCCAGCACCGGCGGCGGCATGGAGGCGACTTCGTCCCGGAGGACTCCGGCCGTCCTGGGGCGCGGAGCGACCGACGCCCCTGCGGGGAGTTGTTCGTGAATCAAGTCACGGATCGGGAACCGGGAAGGAAGAGCACATTCCTCGGTGTGTGAGTAATCGGCCGGCGGGAAGGGTGGGGGTGACACACCCCCCACACTCGGCACGCCGAAGGTGTGGGGGAAGGTCGTCTTCTCCATTCTGCAACGGGCATGCGGCGTGAAATCCGGTCGGCACCGTTGCAGGAACCTCAATGGATGCTCGCCTGGGCCTTCTCCACGATGGACTTGAACACGGTGGGCTCTCTTACGGCGAGCTCGGCCAAGCTCTTGCGGTCGATCTCGATTCCCGAGGCCTTGAGGCCCGCGATGAACCTGCTGTAGGAAAGACCGTAGGGCCTTACGGCGGCGTTTATCCTCACGATCCACAGCCTGCGGAAATCGCGCTTGCGCTGCTTGCGATCGCGGTAGGAGTAGGCGAGCGCCCTGAGCAGGGTCTCGCGTGCCCTGCGCACAACGTTCTTTCTCCTGCCCCAGTAACCCTTGGTCTGCTTGAGAAGCCTCTTCTTCCTACGCCTGGACGCCACACCTCTCTTGATTCTCATATCAGATCACTCTCCTGGGATTTGCAAAAACTACGACCGACCCTACGCCGCCGGGTCGGTCTTCTCGACTTTCCCTCCACCGCACCCCCCAGTGCCACGTCCGCTCCCTCTTTCGCCTTGCCAATCACGGCGGCTTCCCTCTCCGCCTCCCACGGCCTCCTTCCTCCTCCCCACCAATTGCGCCCTTTCACCACCCGGCTTCGACCGTCACCCCTCTCCATCCCCCCTCTGCAGTAGCTTCGGCACTCACCGCAACCACACGTTCCCCCCCTTGCGGCTCGCCCTGGTGTGGGCCGCCACTTACAAATAGGGCAGGTACCGCCTTATACGCGTTGCCGCCTTCCCCTCTAGGTAGTCCCCCTTCAGCAGGCGCTTCTTGCGCTTGCGGCCCTTCTTCTCGTTCAGGTGGCTCTTGCCGCCGCTTGCGTGCTTTATCCGCCCCTTGGCCGTAACCTTGTAGAACCTCTTGGCGGCGCTTCTGTTCGTCTTCAGTTTGGGCATCCGATCGCTCCTACTTCTCTTTCTTCTTCGTGGGCACCAGTATCATAGTCATGTTCTTGCCCTCGATCTTCGGAGGAATGTCGACGGCCCCCACGTCCGCCACGCGCTCTATTATCTTGTTTGCAAGCTCCCTTCCCTTCTCGGGATGTATGATCTCGCGGCCGCGGAAGAATATCCTCACCTTCGTCTTGTGTCCCTTCTCGAGGAACTCCCTTATGTGGTTCACCTTGAACCCCAGGTCGTGCTCGCCGATGTTGGGCCTGAAGGTGACCTCCTTGAGCAGCTGGGCCTTCTGCTTCTTGGCGCCGGCCTGCTTCTTGGCCTCGTACTTGAACTTGCCGTAGTCCATGAGGCGGCATACCGGCGGCGACGCCTGCGGTGCCACCTCGACCAAGTCCATACCGTGCTCCTGCGCCTTCTGGAGCGCCTCGCGCAAAGGAACAATCCCGAGCGACTCTCCATCCACCCCGACGAGCCTGACCTCGGGAGCCCGTATCATTCTGTTCACCCTGACGACCGGAGCCTTCGTCCTAGGTGTGTGCTTTCTCTTCTTTATGGCGCGCCTCCCTCCAGTTGTACCGATCGTTCTCGGCCGAGATCATCTCCAGAAACTCCCTCACCTTCATAGGCGGCAGGTTCCGCCCGCCCAGTGCCCTGGGGGTGACGGTACCCTCGGCCGCCTCGCGGTCGCCCACCACGAGAAGATAAGGAACCTTCTGCAGCTGAGCCTCCCTGACCTTGAGTCCGAGCTTCTCGTTCCGGAAGTCCTCCTCCACCCGTATGCCCGCCTCCTTGAGCTGCTCGACCACGTCCCGCGCGTGTGGGACGTGGGAATCGGCGATGGTGGCCACCACCACCTGCACGGGACTGAGCCAGAACGGGAACGCTCCGCCGTAGTGTTCGATCAGTATTCCAAAGAACCTCTCCAGTGAGCCGTAGATGGCCCGGTGGATCATTATCGGCACGTGCCGCGCGTTGTCGCTGCCGACGTAGCTGAGCTCGAACCGCTCGGGAAGGTTAAAATCTACCTGAATTGTGGAGCACTGCCAAGCTCTACCGAGCACGTCCTTGATCTTGATGTCTATCTTGGGTCCGTAGAACGCGCCTCCCCCCTCGTCGATACCGTAGGAGAGGCCGCGGCTGCGTAGTGCGGCCTCGAGCGCACGCTGCGCGCGGTCCCATCCCTCGGGGGAGCCGACGTACTTCTCCGGGCGGGTCGAGACGTATACGTCGAACTGGTCGAACCCGAAACATCTCAGCAGGCGCACGGTGAGATCGAGCACGCTGGCGACCTCGTCCTCTATCTGGTCGGGCCGGCAGAATATGTGGGCATCGTCCTGCGTGAACCCCCGTACACGGAGCAACCCGTGCAGCACGCCCGAGCGCTCGTGGCGGTAGACGGAGCCCAGCTCGGCCCACCGCAGTGGCAGCTCCCGATAGCTGCGCACGCGGCTCTTGTAGATCATGCAGTGGAAGGGGCAGTTCATGGGCTTGAGCTGGAAGGTGGAGTGCTCGTACTCCATGGGGGGGAACATGTAGTCGCTGTAGAAGTCCAGATGTCCGCTGCGGCGCCACAGCTCGATGTCGGCCACGTGGGGCGTATAGAGCAGGTCGTAGCCCGCCCGGTCGTGCTCTTCACGCCATACGTCCTCAATGATACGCCTTATACGGGCCCCCTTGGGGTGCCACAACACAAGGCCGGCCCCAACGGCGTCCTGTATGCTGAAGAGATCGAGCTCCTTGCCCACCCGCCTATGGTCGCGCTTCCGCGCCTCCTCGAGACGGCGCAGGTGGCGCCGCAGCTCCTTTTCGGTGTGGAACGACGTGCCGTAGATGCGCTGCAACATGGGGTTGCTCTCGTCCCCGCGCCAGTAGGCACCGGCCGTATGGAGCAGCTTGAACGCGCGCACAGCCCCGGTCGAAGGGGCGTGGGGACCACGACACAGGTCGCACCACTTGCCCTGGGTGTAGACGGTTATCTCTTCCTCCTCGGGTATGGAGTCGATGATCTCGACCTTGTAGGTCTCTCCCTTGCGCTCGAACATCCTCCGGGCCTCTTGCCGGGAAAGCTTCTTGCGCACGAGCGGCCGGTCCTCGGCCACGATCTCGCGCATCTTCTCCTCTATGCGCTCGAGGTCCTCGGGCGTGAAGCCGCGGGGAAAATCGAAGTCGTAGTAGAAGCCGTCCTCGACGACGGGCCCTATGGTCACCTTGGCCTCGGGGAAGAGGGATTGTACGGCCTCGGCCATGACGTGAGCGGCGGTGTGGCGGATGAGATAAAGCCCCCCGGGGGAATCGGGCGCCAGCGGCTCGAGCTCGCAGTCCCCTTCGATCTCGTACCACACGTCAACCGGCTTGCCGTCGACGGCGGCCCCTACGGCGTTGCGCGCACAGCCCGCCTCTCGCAACACCTCCCCCACGGTCACACCACGCGGGAACCGCATCTCCTCGCCCCCGATCTTCACCACTACTTCGCTATCCATCAGTATCCATCAGATGAAAACAAGCACGTGCGAACGGGTGTCGGTGGTGAGCGCGGCAGGATTTGAACCTGCGACCTCTTGCGCGTCAAGCAAGCGCTCTCCCCCTGAGCTACGCGCTCACCCTGGGTTACACTGAATTAAGTATTCTACTGCCGCGTGGGGCGAGATGTCAAGCTACGCCCGCCACTCCCTCGTCGCGCAAGCTTACACCGAACAAAGTGGGTTCCAAACAGCCGTCCACACGTGTTATATTAACCTGAACAGACCGCCGAAGGGAAGTGCTCCACCATGTTGATGTACACGAACATAGAAGGCGCACCCGCTCCCAAGCGGGGCAAGGTGCGCGACATATACGACCTCGGGCGCGAGCTCCTCATAGTGACCACCGACCGGATCTCGGCCTTCGACGTCATTCTAAACCAGGGTATCCCCTGCAAGGGGACGGTGCTCAACCAGATATCCAGATACTGGTTTGAGAGGACGGCCTCCATCGTACCCAACCACATGATAACGACCGATGTGGCGGAGTACCCGCCACCCTACAGCGACCACGCCGAACAGCTGCGGGGAAGGAGCATGCTGGTCAAGAAAGCCGACCCGCTTCCGGTCGAATGTATCGTTCGGGGCTACATAACGGGCTCCGGATGGAAGGAGTACAAGGCCACGGGTTCGGTCTGCGGGGTGGAGCTGCCCGAGGGATTGGTCGAGAGCCAGCGCCTTCCCGAGCCCATATTCACTCCCTCAACCAAGGCCGAGATAGGTGAGCACGACGAGAACATCACGTTCGAGCAGATGGTGTCCATCGTGGGCAAGGAGCTGGCCGAGAGGATGCGCGATGTGAGTCTCGAAATCTACCGCATGGCGGCCCAAGAGGCCCTCGAGAAGGGGATAATCATCGCCGACACCAAGTTCGAGTTCGGTATCGATCCAGACGGCGGCGGGCTGATGCTCATCGACGAGCTTCTGACGCCGGACTCGTCCAGATTCTGGCCCCTTGCGGAATACGAGCCTGGACGGCCGCAGAAGAGCTTCGACAAGCAGTTCGTAAGGGACTACCTTAGCTCCACCGGATGGGACAAGAACCCGCCGCCGCCCGACCTGCCCGACCACATAGTGGCCAAGACGAGCGAGAAGTACCGTGAGGCGCTGAGCAGGATCACGGGCGAGACGCTCAAGGAGTGCTAAGCCCGCACCCGGTGGCAGGCAACCTCCCCGCCCGCGGCTGTGAGGATGCTGCGACGGAGTCTTGCGGAGGCGGGGGACATGAAGGGCGGAAGGCCCTCCGCCCGTCGGAAGGGCCTGCGGGAACTAGGTGAACTCCGAGAGGAACCCGGCAAAGGGCGAGCCCGGCGAGTGCGCACTCCACGGCGCCGAGCCACCCAACACCCCCGGAAGGTCGTCTGCCACCACTTGGGACCGTAGCCGTATATCCCGGCCTTCCTATCTCGTTCAATCCCCCGCCCCCCACTGAAGGTTCCGCCACCTCGGCGTGGGCCGCATATTTCGTCATCGTGGCCCGTGCCCCTACAGTCGAGTCGACGCAGGCGCCCTCCCGCCGGGCAGAGGCGACACCGCGCAACGCTCTCCAACCCATCCACGGCTCCCACCCGAAGAAGACTCCCTCCGGGCAACCGCTGCTTCTTCCTCCTGCGGCCTATGCGCGCGCGGTGAATCGACTCCCGCCGGTGCAGGGGGGCGGAGACGGAACACGCCCCGACGGCTCCCTCCCCACCCGCCACAGCGGCACCCGACGGGGCGACCTCCGGACCACCAACCGTTTCCCGGCAATCGCGTATTCGTCGCAAAGACCGTAGCTGCAAGGCCTAGCCATCTGCGTGCAGCCGAGACGGCAAGGAAGAGCGAAACCGCTCAATCATCCCGAGGGCACGGCACAGTAGAGGGAATCCGGACGATCCCCTCCTACCCCCCTAGGCTCGTGATCTCATCGATACACCCCACTCACAACTCAAACGGCCCCTGGCTCACGGCGGGGGAGGAATACGCCGCTGTACGTAGCGGGCAGCGGCCTAGGGGGACTACTCGCTCGGAGAGGCGACAGTCCACCAACCCCCCCGCCCGCGCTCACGCCGCACGCCGACAGCCGGCTACGAGGAAGCCGTCCCCCCTGAGGGGCGGGCACACTTCTACCACCCATTGCGGGGGTGAGAGAACAACGATGTTCCCACCTGGCAAGGAGCGAATCCAAAAAGGAGCTCCTTTCGTGGAGCGGAACCCAAGTGCAGCGAGCATCAACCCCCTCGGGGCGTCCGCCCTCGTCAAGGTAGGGCACGGACCGAGGCCTTCGCGGAAGCTCCCCGGTCAGGGAGCATCGATCGATGGAAGAGAAAAGGGCAACGAAGTCTTCGGGGTCCAGAGGGTAAGGGTACGGCGTCCCTGCATATGATGAGGGTGCGGCTGCGGACGTCCCCGCCGGCATGCACGGCTAAGCACGCCTGCACAGGGGAGCCGGCGGTCCTTGCCATGCTACTCCTTTTTCGCCTCCCCCCCGGCGGGAAGGAAAGGATTCAACGAAGCCGCGTCGGCCGCAGCCTCGCCTTCCCCTTCGCTTCGGGCTTCGTCTCCTTCGGCGGCGCTTTCTCCCACCTTGAGACGCAGCTCGGCCAGCTCGCTCTCGAGCGCTTTTACCCGGGCCTTGCTCCTTCTCAGCTCGAGCGAGGTTCCCACAGCGTAGAGGGCACCCCATAGCACGGAGAACACCACGCCCGCTACGAAAGCAAACGCTATGAGGACGACATTGGCCACCAGGTAGGGGCCAACCCTTACGAGTTGAAGATCGAGACCGAGCGAGAACCGGTGAGTGAAGACGTCCTGGTTCTGCAGCACCAACGTGACGGCCAGTACGAAAAGCACGGCCACGAGCAGTATTCTCAAGAACTTCATGAGGCCCCCTTCAGCGTTGATTTCAATCTCTCCTTGAGCTTATCGTAGGTCTTCTCCAAGTACTCGGGAATCACTCTCACGTCACCGATCACGGGCATGAAGTTGTTGTCCCCTTCCCAGCGTGGGACGACGTGGAAGTGGAGGTGATCCTCGATACCAGCCCCGGCGACCCTCCCGATGTTCATCCCTATGTTGAATCCGTCGGGACTGAAGACGGCCAGGACGCGGGTGCTCAGGGAGAGCAGGTCCATCAGTTCCGACCGCTCCTCGGCGTTCAGTGATTCGAACTCCGAGAGGTGGCGGTAGGGCAGCACCAGGAGGTGTCCGTTGTTGTACGGGTAGCGGTTCATTATGATGTAGCACGTACTTCCGCGGTGAAGGATTAGGTTCTTCCTGTCGTTCCTCTCGCGCGGCTTGTCGCAGAAGATGCATCCGCAGCTCTTCTCCGACTGTATGTAGTCCATTCTCCAGGGCGCCCAAAGTATGTCCATAGCCCAATTATTATATCAATTGCAAGGCAAACTCCAAAAAGACGATGGAACCCACCGACCACAAGCGGCGGGCGGCGACGGACCGCAGGGGGAGCGTGAGGGTTCGAAACCGTGGAAGAGCCCCCCGGAGAAGTGGAAGGTGAAGAGAGAGGGGCCTGCGACGCGACGCGTGACGTCAGTCTTCTTCGACAACGCGCTTCAGCTGCTCGCCGAACAGGTCACCCAGCGTGACGGTGGTGCCGCCCTGGGATGAGAGGTACGTGTTGAGTTTCTCCCGCTCCTGCTCGGACTCCAACTGGCGCTTGCTTAGATTGACCCGCTTGCGCGCCCTGTCGAAGCCCATCACCTTGGCCGTTATCTCGTCGCCCACCCCGACAAGCTTGGCCAGGTCACGCACCCTCTCGGTGGAGAACTCCGAGGCCCGGATGAAGCCGACAACGTCTTCGGGGAGGCGCACAAGCACGCCGGCGTCCATTACCTCGATCACCTCGCCCGTGACCACCGAGCGCCGGGGCTCATAGGTATCGAGCGCCTTCTTCCACGGATCCTCGACGAGCTGCTTCATGCCGAGAGCCACCTTCTCCCTCTGGACGTCGACTCCGAGCACGACGACCTCGATTTCGTCGCCCACGGCCGCAACCGAGGACGGGTCGTCGACGGGCTTCCACGATATGTCGCGCGGCCTCACCAAGCCCACCACCTCGGGCGCCACCTCGACGAAGATACCCTTGTCGTTGGCGTTGCGCACCACGCCCTTCACCACCGTGCCGGGGGGATGGGCCTCCTTGAACAGCTCCCACGGGCTGGGCTCCAGCTGCTTGAGGCTCAGCGAAAGTCGCCTTCTCTCTTCGTCCACGCTCAGCACGCGTACTTCGAGCACGTCACCCACGGAAACCACTTCCTTGGGATGGCGGACCTGTCGAGTCCAGGCGAGCTCACTGACGTGGACGAGCCCCTCGAGACCGGGCTCCAGCTCGACGAAGACGCCGAAATCGGTGACCGAGACGGCCTTGCCCCTTACGACCGAGCCAGGCGGGTACTTCTCCGAGGCGCCGAGCCAGGGATCGGGCAGCGCCCGCCTTCGGCTCAACGTGATGCGCATGTTATCTTCAATGCGTATAACCTCGACGTCGACCTCTTGACCCATTTCCACCGCCTCGCGCGGGTCCTTGAGCCTTCCCCAGGCGAGCTCGCTGAGCGGCACGTAGCCCTCCATGCCGCCGATGTCGACGAATACGCCCCTGTCGATGATGCCCACCACCGGGCCGCGGTACCTCCTGCCCACCTCGAGCGTCTCGAG
>CAZXEJ010000003.1:0-82061 GCA_964639895.1 uncultured Spirochaetia bacterium
GGGTGGTGTGGGGGGGGATGTACTTCCCGTGCGTGGGGGGTGGATTTTGATACGGAGGGAAGCCGCGCCCCTACCGAGGGGAGGCGGTTGCACCGCAGGGTGGTGGGGCGTCGAGGGGGATGCTGCGGTAGGGAGGCTGGACGGGGCGTTGCAGCTTGCTACGAGCCCTCGCACCGTGGTGCGTTGTTTCCCACCACGGGGTCGGAGGGCGGTGCCTTGCTCACGAAGGCGTGTCTTCTTCGTTCGCGTCGCGGCCTCGGCCATCGACGAGCGAGTCTATGAGCTGCTCCACCGAGACCCCCCGCTTCTCGGCCGCTTTCTTTATCGAGCGGCACACCTCGGTCACCGCTTCCCACTCTTCTCCGGCTGTCCCCTCTACGATGAGCGGCAGCGGCCGGGTCGCCTCGCCCACGTAGAGGCTCAGGTGAGGGAATGGTATCTCGATCCCCTTTTCGTCAAAAGTGTTCTTGATCCTCCTGCGGAACTCCCTGCCCACGTCCCACTGCTTCAGGGGCACGGTCTTTATCAGGCATCTTATGTCCACCTGAGAGTCGCCGAACCCCTCGACTCCCAGTACCTGCGGTGGTTCCAGTATCATCGGTCCGAATGTCTTGTCGTTGTAGAGCTCCTGGCCCACCTCCCTGAGAACTTCCATTACGTAGTCTATGTTCTCCTTGTAGGCGACGCCCACGTTGATGACGAAGCGCGACCACTCAAGGGTCTTGTTGGAGAGCGACGTTATGGATCCGTTCGGAAAGACGTGCACCGTTCCTTCGATGTCCCGGAGCACCACGGTCCGCAGATTGACCTGCTCGACCAGCCCGCCGGTGCCGTTTATCTCGGCTACGTCTCCAACCCTGATTTTGTTCTCCAGTATGAGGAAGAGGCCGCTTATGACGTCCTTGACCAGGCTCTGAGCCCCGAAGCCTACGGCCAGGCCGACTATTCCGGCACTGGCTATTATGGGAGTAACGTCGAGTCCCAACTCGGAGAGGACCATGATCAGCGCCACCACCACCACGGCGACCCACGCTATCTTGCGAAGAAGCGAGGTGATTGTTTGTATCCTCTTCTGCGTCTCCATGGAGCTTACGAACTCCTGCTCCCTGCGGGACAGTATCCCTTCGAGACGTCCAATCAACATGGAGAGTGCCTTAGTGAGGATCCAGGCCCCGACGAGGATGACGGCTATCCTGAGCCCCTTGCCCACCAACCACACCAGACCCGCCCCCTTGAACCACTCGAGGGCGTGGGAAAGCACCCCTGGCACGGCTTGAGTCTCAGCGGCAAACACCATCTATGAACACCTGCCTGCGGCCACCTTCTGGCGAGCGGCCACGCTGTGGAAAACACGGGGCGACCCCTCGGGGTCCACACCTCGCGGGTGGACGCGGGGACCGCGCTACTCGGGCACGCGGGGAAGAAGGAGGACGGGAGCGGCCTGCTCCGAGACGCCGCCCCTCGTTGATTCTTCCTCCGGGCCGCCCCTTACATATTATCATCCCCGCTTCCACTTTGGAAAGAGGCTCGGGCGGGTGGTAGGTACGACGCCTCGGGGTGGCGGGAGGGGCCGGAGTCTGCATGGGATGGCGGCACGGTGCCCGGGGGCGTGGGGGGCGTCGTCGCGCGCTCCCGCTTCTCGGGGTGTAGGGGGAGGTTGGGCGGGCGGTGCTTTACGCTTCGAGGGTAGCGTGGTGGTGGGGAGGAGGGGCGAGTGGTTGCAGCATCTCAACCACGGGGATGGTGGTGAGGGGGCCGTGAGTCGCGGCCTGCGGCTTCTTGGGGGGTAGTGGGTGGGGGTCGCGTTCTGGGGAGCCTCCTTTTGCGTCCTCGGCGTCCGTTAGCCGTTGCTCAAGATATGACTGCGGGCTCTGACAAGCGGGCTTAAGGTGCCCCGGCGCGGGCATGTGTGAAGCAGGGGGCGATCGAGGCGTGGCGGTCGTTGGGGCGATGCTCCGCTCCTGACGTGAGGTCGGGCTTGGAACGGAGCCGCGGCCGGGCTGACGGGCTGTGCGAGGGCGGCCGGCCGGCTCCGTGCGGCCCTCGGTCGCAACGACCAGGTGGTGCCGGGGACGCAAGGAAGCTTTGCATGAAGCGTTTGCGGGCCGTACTGTCGAGCTGATTAAGTAGCTCGCCCAGGCGTTGCTCGATCGGACCGAAAGCCCCCATGGGGACCGCGATTGCGGGCATATCGTCGTCTTACTCGGGGTGGTAGGAGGAGTGGTCTGGGGGGTGGGATACAAAAAGGGCGGAACGGCGAAACACATGTTCGCGACTGCAGTCTCTTCCAGCCCACCTCTCTAATTTCTCGGCCGGAAGGAGCGCCGTTCCGCCCGACTCGTTGGGACTCCGTAGTGGGTGAGACGCACTCTTCGCTCGCGCCTCGATGTAAGTATATTGACGGGGCTGGTGTTCGTCAACTGCGGTAGTCCGGATATAAGATATAACTTGCACCGTATGCGTATCGGTCTGATGCGGTTTGACAACGCTCGCCACTGCAGTAAATTTATCAAATACCCCCGGAGATGAGATACCTTTTCGTCATCCTGACCGTATTTGCGTGCTACGGCTCCGTCTGTGGAGTCGAGCCCCTTTCGTTCGCCGTAGAGTGCCATCCCCTGCGCGGGGGCGCCGAGGCCGGCGGCAGTTCCCATCTTTCCGCCGCTGGGGCACCCGACGGTGCGGCCTTGTTGATGTCCGGCGCCAGCGGGATCGGGAACCATGACCACCGTTCCGGGGCCGACTGCTGTCAGGACTCGTTGCTCTCCACACCTCAGAAACCTCCTTCCCCTTCGCCGTACCTGTTCTACGTAGCTTCGCCCGATGTGTTGCCCGGCGTATCCTCACCGCGTGCCGAGGGACTCCCGCCCATTGTGCTCTCTGCCGCCCCTTCCCCGGGGGAATTGTTCCTCTCCTACTCCGTTCTCCTGCTTTGACGATCAAGCCGTTGTCAGCCCGGCCCGCGGCTGCGGGCGACGTGAGGGCCCGTGGACGGTGGGGTGTGTTCGTGGCTGGTTTATGCCGCGGCCTCCCATGCGCCGATGCGGCCTGAGGGCGGGCGAGGGCGCTTCCCCTTGCGTCGGGTTCCTTACCCGCACGCACGGGAGCTCAAGGGGAGGGCGTCAAACCCTATTTGCTAAGGTGGAACCATGAGATACAGCTACGTGTTTACCGCTTTTGCGATCGCTTTGCCGATGGCGTTGTACCTGGTGCTTGGTCCCTCCCGCGTGGTTCGGGCCGGGTCGGCCGAGCCGGTGGTCAGGCTCGACGACCTCGTGAGCGAGCTGCTCAAGGCCAATCCCGAGATACGCGCCGCCAGAGCCGACTGGGAGGCGGCCATGCAGAGGCCGCTACAGGAGGGGACGCTCCCCAACCCCGTGGTGGGCGGGCGATGGAAGAACGTAGGGTTCGACGAGCTGTCCCAGGGGCTCGATCCACGTTCGGACCTCCAGATCTATTTCTCCCAGGAGGTGCCGTTCCCGGGAAAGCTGGGGCTCAAGGAGAAGGCCTCAACCGAGAGGGCCAGGGCGGCCGGCTGGCGCTACGATGCCACTGTGAGAAAGGCCGTGGCCGACCTCAAGGAGGCGTACTACGACTGGTTCTACACGGTCAAGTCCATCGAGATCACCGAGCGTAACAAGGCGTTGCTGCAACAGTTCGTCGATGTGGCCCGGAAGAAGTACGAAGTGGGCGAGGGCATTCAACAGGACGTGGTCAAGGCCCAGGTGGAACTGTCCCGCTTCATCGAGATGCTCGAGGTTCTGCGCCGGCAGAAGGCCGTGGTGGAGGCGAAGATAAAGTCCCTCCTGCAGCGTCCGCCGGGCGAGCCGCTTGGTGTACCGGACGAGGTCCGGCAGAGCCCCTTCGCACTCGACTTCGAAGAACTCAAGCGCATGCTCGACGACAACGCCCCCCGTCTCAAGGAGCGCGAGAGGCTCATACGCAGCAGGGAGGACGAGCTCAAGCTCGCCCGCAAGCAGTACCTGCCCGACTTCATCCTCCAAGGCACCTACTTCAACCGCAACGGGGGCAGGGACGAGTTCAAGGACATCTGGCAGCTGGGCGTGGGACTGAGGGTGCCGCTCTACTTTTGGCGCAAGGAGAGGCTGGGGGTGTCGGAGGCATCGTCGCGGCTCACCGAGTCGATGGAACTCTACCGGGCGCAGCGCGAGGACCTCTACTACTTGCTGGGCAAGTGGTACGAGTCGCTCGTCACGGCCCGGCGGCTGGTGCGACTCTACGGCAGGGGCATCATACCGCAGTCGAAGCTCTCTCTCGACTCGGCCATCTCGGGCTACGAGGTGGGCAAGGTCGATTTCCTGACGCTTATTGACAACGTCATAACGCTCTTTGAGTTCGAGCGGGAGTACTGGAGACAGCTGACCCTCTACGAGACCTCCATCGCCCGCATCGAGGAGATTGTAGGCGTGGAGTTGACGGAAACAAAGGAGGATAAGCAATGAGCAAGGATTCGAGCCGCAAGACGGGCCGGTCCGCCGTGGGAGCGGCCGTGGTCTCGATCACACTGGCAGCCATCGTGCTCGCACTCCCCGCCTTCTGGCGCCCGCCGTACACATGGTCGCCCCTGGGCGTGGAGCCGGCGGCGGCCGAGGAGGATGGGGGTGGCGGAATGGCGGGGATGCATCATATGGGCGGCGGAGCCCCCAAGAAGGGGAAGGCCACGAGCGTCTTCTTCGTCGATCCCCGCAGGCAGCAGATGATCGGGGTGAAGAAGGAGGTCGTCAAGGTAAGGCCGCTTACGAAAGTAATCCGTACCGTGGGGCTGGTGGAGTTCGACGAGACCAAGGTCAAGCACGTCCACACGAAGGTGAGCGGCTGGATAAAGGACGTCTACGCCGACTTCACGTGGCAGTACGTCAAGAAAGGGGACCCGCTGTTTTCCATATACAGCCCCGAGCTGGTGGCCACCGAAGAGGAGCTGCTGCTGGCGCTCAAGTACCAGGACATCCTTGTCGGTAGCCGTATAGGCGAGATAGCCGAGGACGCCCTTGCTCTGGTCGAGTCCACACGCCGCAGGCTCGAGCTGTGGGACGTCTCGCGCGACCAGATACGTGAGATCGAGCGCACCGGCAAGGTGAAGAAGTATCTCGTCATCCATTCCCCCATAAGCGGCTACATCACCTACAAGGACGCCTTCACCGACATGTACATAACGCCCAAGACCCGCGTCTACACGGTGGCCGATTACAATACCGTCTGGATATACGCCGAGCTCTACGAGGATGAGCTCAACTACGTCCACCTGGGCCAGGAGGCCGAGGTAACGGTGGATTCACTTCCCGGAAGACGGTTCCAGGGCAGGGTTACCTACATACTGCCCGAGGTCCATCCCCAGACCCGTACCGTGCGAGTCCGCTTCGAGTTTCCCAATCCGGACCTCAAGCTTCTGCAGGGGATGTACGGGGACGTCGTGCTGCGCTCACCCATCGGCGAGCGGCTGGCCGTGCCCGACAGCGCCGTGCTGCGCACGGGCAAGGAGAGTCTCGTGTTCGTCGACAAGGGCGAGGGATACCTGGAGCTGAGGCGCATCGAGACCGGCACGAAGGTGGGCGACTACTACGTCGTGCTCAAGGGGTTGAAGGCGGGTGAGAGAGTGGTGACCAGTGCCAACTTCCTGATCGATTCCGAGAGCCAGCTCCGCAACGTCATAGCTTCGTGGAACGAGGACGAACCGGCGTCGGCGAGCGAGGATGCCGGGGGGAAAGAAGGGATGGAGCACGGAGCACCTGGAGCCGAGGGCGCACCGGGACACGTGGGGATGGGTAACGGCGGCGGCTCCACCGGCATGCCGACGCAGGGGGCGGAACCGAAGGGCGGCGCTGTGGAGCACGCCCCTATGAAGGAGGGCGCCTCGGGACACGAGGGAATGGAGCCCTCCGGGCGTGGTGACGAGGAGGGAGCCAGATGATAGAGAAGATAATAGAGTACTGCGCGCGTAACCGGTTCCTTACGCTCACCCTCGTAGGGTTTTTCGCCCTCTGGGGCCTCTGGACGATGAGGGAGACGCCCCTTGACGCCATACCCGATCTCTCGGACGTCCAGGTCATAGTGTTCACCGAGTGGCAGGGCCGCAGCCCCGATCTGGTCGAAGACCAGATAACCTACCCCATAGTCACCACCATGATAGCGGCTCCCAAGGTGAAGTTCGTCCGGGGCCAGTCGTTCTTCGGCCTCTCGTTCGTGTACATCATCTTCGAGGACGGCACCGACATGTACTGGGCCCGTAGCCGTGTCCTCGAGTACCTGAACGAGGTGAGCGGCGACCTTCCCGAGGGGGTGACGCCCACGCTGGGGCCCGACGCCACCGGCGTGGGGTGGGTGTACGAGTACGCCCTCGTCGACAAGACGGGCAAGCACGACCTCTCCGAGCTGCGCTCCTTCCAGGACTGGTACCTGCGCTACTGGCTCGAATCGGTACCGGGAGTGGCCGAGGTGGCAAGCGTGGGGGGGTTCGTCAAGCAGTATCAGATACGGCTCGACCCCAACAAGCTGCTCGCCTATGGAATACCCATCAACAAGATTGTGGATGCCGTGCGCAGGAGCAACAACGACGTAGGGGGTAGGGTGATAGAGTTCGCCCAGACGGAGTACGTCGTAAGGGGGCGCGGCTACGTGAAGAATGTCGAAGACCTCGAGAATGTGGTCGTGGGGGTCAACGACAAGGGTACGCCCGTCTACGTCAAAGACATCGGTTCCGTGGTGCTGGGCCCAGACATAAGGCGGGGGGCGGCGGATCTGAACGGCGAAGGGGAGGTAGTGGGCGGGGTGGTGGTGATGCGCTACGGCGAGAACGCCCTCAAGGTGATAGAGAGGGTGAAGCAGCGGCTCGAGGAGGTGGAGCCCTCGCTGCCCGAAGGAGTAAAGGTCGTTACCACCTACGACCGCTCCGATCTCATAGAGCGTGCCATCGAGACGCTCAAGGGCAAGCTGCTCGAGGAGGGCATCGTGGTCAGCATAGTGATAGTGCTCTTTCTCCTCCACATACGAAGCGCCCTGGTTCCCATATTGACACTGCCGTTCGCCGTCATCCTCGCCTTCATCCCGATGTACTATCTCAGGCTCACGGCCAACATAATGAGTCTCGGCGGCATAGCCGTTGCGATCGGTGCCATGGTGGACGCCTCGATCGTGCTGGTCGAGAACGTCCACGCCAAGCTCGAGGCCTGGGGCGTCGAGGAGGGCCAGGAGGAGCGAAGGAGCGAGGTAATCATCGGCGCCATGAAGGGGGTGGGAAAACCCATCTTCTTCGCGCTCCTCGTCATAGTTGTGTCGTTCCTTCCCGTGTTCGCCCTCGAGGCCCAGGAGGGGAGGCTGTTCAAGCCGCTCGCCTACACGAAGACCTTTTCCATGATGTTCGCCGCGCTACTGGCCATCACGCTCACGCCCGCGCTCATCATGTTTTTCGTCAAGGGCAGGATACGGTCCGAGAAGGATAACCCCGTCTCGAAGACCATCGTCAGGGCCTACACGCCGGTGGTCAAGTTCGTGCTTGAGCACCGACGTTCTGTGTTGCTAGGAGCCGTCGTCCTGTTCGTGGCGACGCTCTATCCCTTCTCAAGGCTCGGCTCCGAGTTCATGCCTCCACTCAACGAGGGCACAATCCTCTACATGCCGTCCACCGTCCCCGGCATCACGATCACCCAGGCTGTCAGGGCCTTGCAGATGCAGGACAAGATGCTCAAGAGCTTCCCCGAGGTGGACACCGTCTTCGGCAAGGTCGGACGCGCCAGGACCGCCACCGATCCGGCGCCGCTCAGCATGACGGAGACCATCGTGACGCTCAAGCCGAAGGACCAGTGGCGAAAGGGGATGACGTGGGACAAGCTCATAGACGAGATGAACGAAAGGATGCAGGTGGTAGGATACTCGAACATCTTCTGGATGCCCATCCAGACCAGGACCGAGATGCTTGCCACCGGCTTCAGGAGCAACCTGGGTATCAAGGTGTTCGGTCCCGATCTGGGCAAGATAGAGGAGATAGCACTCCAGATCGAGCGCCTTCTCTCGACCATCCCCGGTACACGAAGCGCTTACGCCGAGCGCATCACGGGGGGCTACTTCCTCGATTTCAACATCGACCGCAAGAAGGTGGCCCGCTACGGGCTCACCGTAGGCGACGTCGAAGACGTCATCGAGACCGCCATCGGAGGTAAGAACATATCGCGCACCATCGAGGGCCAGGAGCGCTACCCGATAAACGTCCGCTACGAGCCCGAACTGAGGATGGACATCGAGAACCTGCGCCGCGTGCTGGTGGCCACTCCCACCGGTGCCCAGGTGCCGCTGGGGCTGCTGGCCGACATACACTTCACCACCGGGCCGCCTCAGATAAGGAACGAGAACGGACAGAAGGTGGGCTACGTGTTCGTCGACGTGATGGGCAAGGACTACGAGGGGTACGTGAAGATGGCGAAGAAGATGGTGCGGGAGAAGATAGACCTTCCGCCGGGCTATTTCGTCACGTGGGCTGGTCAGTACGAGTACCTGTTGAGGGTCAAGGAGAAGCTCAAGATGGTCGTTCCAGTCGCCTTGTTTCTCATCTTCCTCCTCCTGTATCTCAATTCGGGTTCGTTCGTGGAGACGATGATAGTGTTGCTGACGGTACCCTTCTCGCTGGTGGGTGGTATATGGCTTCTCTATCTGCTCGACTACAACACGAGCGTCGCCGTGTGGGTGGGGGTGATAGCTCTGGTGGGTGTGGCGGTGAGTACAACCGTCGTCATGCTCGTCTATTTGAGGGAGGCCTACGAGAAACGAGTGAGCGAGGGCAAGATGAGGAGTTGGCAGGACCTCGAAGACGCCATCATGGAGGGGGCCGTAAAGAGGGTGCGTCCCGTCATTATGACGGTTACGACTGCCACCATCGGATTGTTGCCCCTCCTGTGGAGCCGCGGCACCGGGGCCGACATGATGAAGAGGATAGCAGCCCCCATGGTGGGCGGACTCGTTACGGCGGCCGTGCTCACACTGGTACTGGTCCCGGTGGTCTACGCCTACTGGAAGGAGTGGGCCCTCAGGAAGTCGGCCGCCTCGGAGCGGCGGTGAGGAGCGGGACGTCGACTGATCTCGTAATGGAGGTGTATCTTATGCGTACGAGTACCGTTATCGCAGCAATCGCCGTTGCGGTGTTGTGGGCCGCGGCGGTGTCTTCCGCCGCCGGAATGGAGGGCGGGAAGCGGCGGGTGATCGAGATCGATCTCAAGGAGTTCGCGTTCGTCCCCGCCAAGGTGGTGCTGCCTGCGGGCACCGAGGTTGTGCTCGAGCTTCGCAACACGGGGAAGCTCAAGCACGAGTTCATGGTTGGACGCGGGCTAACCGAGGCTGGGACCGCACACGGCTCGAGCGGCGAAGGCCACCGGGCCGAGGGCGATGGACACGGAGGAGACGGCCACAAGCACGGCTCCGCCACTGAAGGCGGGATGGAGGGCCGCGGCCGCACGCCCGAGGGGATGGGGGAGCACATGGGGAGTGGGATGCATCACGGTATGGGGAAAGGCATGATGGGCGGTGAGGGCGCCATGATGGGCGGACACGGCGCCTCGGGCAAGGGGTTCCGTGAGGACTTCTTCGAGGGGCTGCACCTCGACCGCACCCTCCGTGGAGCCACGTTCGCCGTCGTCCCCGGGCACGGCACCATGTTCACCCTGGAGCCCGGCGGCTTGGCCACGCTCAGGTTCCGGGTGCCCGAGGAGAGGCGTGGTGAGTGGATGGTGGGCTGCTTCGTGCCCGGCCACTTCGAGGCCGGCATGAAGGGTGTACTCCGTGTCGAGTAAGGTACCGTCGCCTGCGGCGGCGGTGGCGGTGTAGATGTGAAGCACGACGACGAAAGGCGTAAGGCTGAGCTGCTGAGCCGCTACGGCCGTCTGGCCCCGCGCTACGACAGCCTGCTGGGCAGGTGGCGTGTGTTGGGCTACAACGAGTGGGCCTACAGGCGGAGGGCCGTCGAGAGGCTGGGGCTGCGCCCCGGAGATACGGTGGTGGAGCTGGGTTGCGGTACGGGCGTCAACTTCCCGCTGCTGCTCGAGAAGGTTGGGCCGAGGGGAAGGGTCATAGGGGTGGATATGAGCGGTGAGATGCTTCGAGTGGCCGCCCGTCGCGCGCGCAACCAGGGGTGGGGCAACGTAGAGCTCATAGAGAGCGATATCGCCGAGCTCGTCCCCTACCCGAGGGCGCGCGCCTATCTCTCGACCTTCGCCCTCGCGCTCGTGCCCCGTTACGAGAAGGTCGTCGCTGAGGCCGCGCGCGCATTGAGCGAGGACGGTGCTATGGTGGTGCTCGATTACAAGGTGCCCTCCGGGCCACTCTCCCTGCTCAGGCCGCTACTTGTGCTGCTGCTCAGCCCCTACGGCTGGACGGCCGAGGCGGCCGGGCGCCGGCCGTGGCTCGCCATGGAGAGGTGGTTCGGCGAGGTCGGCGTCGAAGAGATGTTCGGGGGATTCGTATACCTGGCCCGCGCCGCCCGCCCGCGGCGGGACGCCGCCGAGGAGGTGAAACCATGACGCATCACGACCACACCCACCACGCGGGGCATCACCCGCACGAGGGCCACCCGCCCGGTAAGGAAGCTCCCCACCACGACCACCACGCCCACATGATAGCCGACTTCAAGCGCCGTTTCTTGGTATCGCTCCTGGTCACCATCCCCATACTCCTGCTCTCGCCCATGCTGCAGACGCTCGTGGGACTGCGCGAGAGGCTGCGTTTCGCCGGAGACGAATACGTGCTTCTGGCACTCTCGTCGTTCGTATTCTTCTACGGCGGCTGGCCGTTCCTGGCCGGGTTCGTGCGCGAGATGAGGAGCCGAAGGCCGGGCATGATGACCCTCATAGCACTGGCCGTCTCGGTGGCCTACTTCTACTCGGCGGCCGTCGTCCTCGGCCTCGAGGGGAAGGTGTTCTTCTGGGAGCTCGCGACCCTTATAGACATCATGCTGCTTGGCCACTGGGTGGAGATGAAGTCGGTGCTCGGCGCCTCGCGCGCCCTGGACGAGATAGCCAAGCTCATGCCCTCGGATGCGCACAAGGTGCTCGACGACGGCTCGGTGGTGGACGTACCGATCGCCGAGCTCCGGATAGGGGACCGAGTGCTCGTGAGGCCGGGCGAGAAGGTACCAGCCGACGGCGTTGTGATCGAGGGCGAGAGCTCCGTGGACGAGGCGCTTCTTACGGGAGAATCGGTCCCGGTGTCGAAGTCGGCGGGCGACGAGGTGATAGGCGGTGCCATAAACGGCGAAGGGTCGCTGGTGGTAGAGGTGCAGAAGACCGGCGAGAGCTCGTTCCTTGCCCAGATACGCGACCTCGTCAGGACAGCCCAGGAGAGCAAATCCAGGACGCAGCTCCTTGCCGACCGGGCGGCGCTGTGGCTTACCATAGTAGCCATCGGCGCAGGAGGGGCGACGCTCCTGTGGTGGCTGGAGTTTGCGCACAAGGATCTGGCCTTCGCCCTCGAGCGGACGGTCACGGTGATGGTCATAACCTGCCCGCACGCGCTCGGCCTCGCCATCCCCCTGGTGGTGGCCGTCTCCACGGCGCTTGCGGCGCGTCACGGCTTGCTCATACGCAACCGCACGGCGTTCGAGGCCGCCCGCGACGTAGACGCCGTCATCTTCGACAAGACCGGCACCCTGACGCGCGGCGAGTTTGGCGTCACGGACACGGTTGTAGCGGGCAATGCGGTGGGAAGGGACGAGATGTTGCGGCTTGCTGCGGCCCTGGAGAGGAACTCCGAGCACCCCATCGCGCGCGCCATAGCCTCGGTCGTCGAGACCGACTACAGGGTCGAGGATTTCAAGGCCATCCCCGGCAAGGGGGCGCGCGGCACCGTCGAGGGCAGGGAGGTGGAGGTCGTAAGCCCGGGCTATCTCAAGGAGAGGAATATCGAGGTTGGAAGCGCCGCGGCCGAGGTGGAGAGGTTGAGCGAACAGGGCAAGACCGTGGTCTTCGTCATAGTGGACGGCGTGCTCGCAGGAGCGATAGCGTTGGCCGACCAGGTGCGGCCAGAGTCCCGCGAGGCGGTGCGCAGGCTCAAGGAACGGGGTATCAAGTGCATGATGCTCACGGGCGACAACAGGCGCGTGGCCGCTTGGGTGGCCGAGGAGATAGGTCTGGACGAGTACTTCGCCGAGGTGTTGCCCGGCGAGAAGGCGGCCAAGGTGAAGGAGGTCAAGAGCCGCGGCCTGGTGGTGGCCATGGTGGGCGACGGGGTGAACGACGCCCCGGCTCTGGCCGAGGCCGACGTAGGGATAGCGATCGGTGCCGGTACCGTCGTAGCAATGGAGACGGCCGACGTGGTGCTGGTGCGCTCGAACCCCTTGGACGTGGTATCGATCGTTGAGCTTGCGCGCAGGACGTATGCGAAGATGGTGCAGAACCTGGCCTGGGCTACCGGCTACAACGTGGTGGCCATACCGCTTGCGGCGGGCGCCCTCTATGGGGCGGGGGTGTTGCTGAGCCCCGCGGCCGGAGCGGTGCTTATGTCGCTGAGCACCGTGATCGTGGCCGTCAATGCAAAGCGTCTTACTTTCTGAGACCCTGAGACCGCGCCGCCCCCCCGCACGTGGCCATGCGGTGAGTGCGGGATCCATGGCCGACCCGTGCCGCTTGGTTGCGGCCGTCGAGCCGGCGGGAGGAGTGATGGACCCTGTGCGAGCCGGGCGGGGATACACCGTCCACCCTCAGGCTCGGCTACAGGAACGCAGGGGGTGGTGGGGGACACACCCTTTAGTAGGGCGCACGGCGCTTGGACTTGCGCTCTCTGGCCGGCGGGAGCCGTGAGGGCGGAGCAATGGTTGCTTTCCACGGGCGGCATATAGGGCTTCTCATACCTAACTCGATACGGAGCAAACTTGCCCTTTCACCGCGCGGTGAAGTCCTCCACCGTCCGGCCACGTGTGCGCCGTACTGCACGCCTAGGGTGGAGTACCTTACACCCCTGCGGCCGTTGCCCCGCATGCTTCGGATCCCTCATGTGCCTGGAGTGTTGGGGCGGGGTCGGCGTTGCGGGTTGCATCCCTCCCGGGACCGGTGTCCTGCGGGCCGGAGGGGTTGTAATGTGCGCCCCTCTGCGGTTATCCTAATTGGCCGGACCATACGGAGAAGAACGGTGCAGAGGACATGAGCAAGGAGAAGATAAAGAGCCATCTCACGTTGCGCTACGGCAGCTATCCCGGCCGTCCCCTTCCGGAGGATCTCATTGAAGAGGCGCTCGCCTTCGTGCCCGACCGGCTGGCCGACAGGTTCAGCGTCCTCTACATCCAGAGCCCGAGCGACTGGCAACGGGTCGCGGCCGAGGTGGGCGAAGCCGTAGAGCTCTGGAACGAAGGCCTGAAATGTGAGGGCACTCTACGCCTCCTCAGGGTGATCGTCGAGGCGTGCTCCTAGCCTGGGCCGCGGGACCGGCGGCTTGACACCGTCTTGCCCCCGCGTCTTGGGCTGTGGCGTACCCCTGGCTTCGCCGTACCGCCGGCCGCAGGCGGGCATCGGCCGCACCGCTTCTTGGGGGGGCCCTCGTGACGTGCCCCGTGCTCAAGAGGCGGCCGAAGCCCATTCGTCCCCTGCTCCCCCCTTGGTCCTCGGCTCCCCCGGTTTCCGCACACCTCGAGCGTTCGTTATTATTTAATGGTGCGCTCCGCAGCACGGCCTGCGGAAGGGCGGCCCCGCCGCCCCGCGCCGGGATCCTTTGCCATGGTCTTCAAACGCGGCGTCACAGGGGCCCTATTCAGGAACGCCGGCTGGTTGTTCGGCGGCAAGACCGTAGCCGGCCTGTTCACGGCCCTCCTCACCGTGGCGCTCGCCCGCTTCCTGGGTGCCACCGACTACGGCTTGCTCGTCCTCGCCGTAGCCTACGTCGATATCCTCAACGCCGTTCTCGACTGGCGCATGTGGGAGACGGCCACCAAGTACGTGGGAATGTACTGGAGCCGCGGCGAGAAGGACAAAGCGCGGGCGATGGTCAAATTCTCTTACGTGGTCGACGTGTCCACCGGGGTTGTGGCTTTCGCCGTCGCCGTGGCGACGGCGCCTTTGGCCGTGCACTACTTTCTCAAGACGTCGGGCTCGGAACAGTTCATCTATATTTATTCGGCAAGCCTCCTCATTGCCACTTCCAACCGCACCTCGGACGCTATCCTCCGCGTGTTCGATTCCTACCGCGCCATCGCCGTGGCCGGCTCCGTCACTCACTTCGTGCGGCTGGCCCTGGTCTCAGGCGTGCTGGTGGCCGGCGGCGGTATAAAGGGGGTGTTGCTCTGCTACGTGGCCGCCGCATTCGCGGGGTTTGCCCTGCGTATCGTCTTCGTCTGGGGTGCCCTACGGCGGCACGGGCTCACCGGCTGGTGGAAGGCGCCGATGGGCCTCATCGGCGGCGAGTGGAAGGAGATCGTGTGGTTCATGGGCAACACTGGCCTTACGGGTACGCTCAAGATGCTGGACGACACCTACTTCGCCCCGCTCGTCCTGGGTTTGTTTGCCGGTAAGGAGGCGGCGGCCTACTACAAGGTGGCCCGAAGCGTGACCAAGGTGGCCGGCCGCATAATCGATTCCGTCTACGAGGCCATCTACCCCGAGCTCGTGCGCATGGCGGCCCGCGGCGCTGCGGACGAACTCCGTACGCTGGTGGTCGAATCGGTGAAGAGGCTGAGCCTGCTGCTGGTGCCGATGGCCGTCTTGGTGGTCGTCTTCGCCCGCCCCATTACGACCGGGGTGTTCGGCGCACAGTACGCTCCGGCGGCCGAGGTGCTGAGGGTTATAACGGTGGGGCTGTTGATCTACCAGCTCACCTACTGGATAGGGCCCTCGTTTCTCGCCATGGGGAGGGCGGGGCTGAGAACCTATGTGTCGGCTGTCTCGACGGCGGCGTACCTGTTGCTGTTGGTTTCGCTCGTGCCGGCGATGTCCTACGTGGGAGCGGCATGGGCCTACGTTGGCTACGCGGTCGTAAGGGTGGCAGTCGCGGCCGGAGGGTTGGCGGCCTCCTACCGGGAGCTGGAGGCCCGCGGGCGCCGCTAGCCGCACGAAGGGGATGTGGGGTCGGGGTGGCGGTGTAGGCAAGGTAAAGACGGCTATGAGCGTGGGATCTGCGGATGGAGCCCATGCATGAGGCGGCGCGGACGGGAGGGTTCGGCGGGAGGTGTCATTCCGTTGACCCGGTGCCGTGTGGGCCTTACGGAGAGGGGCTGTCTCTGACTTGTATCGGCGTCCTCGTCACACGCCGTCGTGCTTGACCCGCCGGTTGGGTCGAAAGGAGAGGCGCCGGCGGGGAGGTCACGGCGTTGGGGCTGCACTTGGGGGGAGCCACCCGCACTGCGTCACCTTGGGAAGCTGGTTCCTCCCTCGGCTGGCTACGGGGGAGAATGGCCCCGGCCGGCGGCGAAGGGACGGCGTTCCCTCCCGCGGCGACGGGAGCCCGCCCATGGGATGCACGGCCTGGGAGAGATGGGGTGCATATATGTGTGTGGCACGAGGGTGCCGCATGCTGGGTAGAATTATCTCTTTGCCATGGAAGGGTGTGAGGTTCTCATAGTGGGCTGCGGAATAATCGGCCTTACGGTCGCCCGCGAGCTCGTAGCACGCGGCGCCGGTCGCGTGGTGCTGGTCGAGAAGGAGGCGCGTGCCGGTGCTCACGCGAGCGGCCGCAACAGCGGTGTTCTGCATGCCGGGGTCTACTATTCGCCGGGAACGCTCAAGGCGAGGTTCTGTGTAGAGGGCAACCGCCTACTAAAGGCGTATTGCAGGGAACGTGGCCTTGCACTTGACGGGTGTGGCAAGGTGATCGTGGCGAAAGACGGCTCCGAGGCCGAGCGCCTTGACGAGATACGCCGCAGGGCCGTGGCGGGGGGGGCGACCGTAAGGATGGTGGATGAAGCGGAGTTACGCCACATCGAGCCACATGCCCTCACTTGTGAGAGGGCACTCTATTGCCCAGAGACCGCCGTGGTCGAGCCGCGTCAGATAGTCGATTCCCTCGTCGCCGAGCTCAAGGCGACGGGCCGGGTCGAGGTGCGCTACGGAACGCGTTTCCTTGCCCCCGCGGGGGCTGGCACGGCCCGCCTCAGCTCTGGACGGATCGCCTACGACTATCTGGTCAACGCTGCTGGCGTCTACGCCGATGCCGTGGCGCACTCCTTCTCGGTGGGCCTCAACTACGCGATCGTCCCCTTCAAGGGCACGTACCGCCGCTTGAGCGACGCTGCGGCTCGTCTCGTCCGGGGCAACATCTATCCCGTCCCCGACCTGCGCAACCCCTTTCTCGGTGTGCACTTCACGCGCAGTATAAGCGGCGACGTGTATGTGGGGCCCAACGCGCTGCCGGTGCTCGGCCGTGAGCACTACGGCCTGGTGAGAGGGGTTTCGGGCGAATCGCTTCTCATTGTATGGCGGAACCTGCTTCTAGCCCTCTCGGATCCCGGCTACCGGGCTGCCGCCTTGGCAGAGGCCGCCAAGCTTTGGCCGGGCGCCCTGGTGCGGCAGCTGCGCCGTATGGTGCCGGCCTTGTCCTCGCACGACGTGCTGCCCTCGCCCAAGGCCGGTATAAGGGCGCAGCTGGTCGACCTTAGGAGCAGGAGGCTGGTGCACGATTTCGTCGTAATAAAGCGCGGCCGCACGGTGCACGTGTTGAACGCCGTATCACCGGCCTTTACGTGTTCGATGGCCTTCGCCCCCTGGGTGGCGGACGTGCTGGAGGACGATTCGGTCGCAAACGACGCTGAGCTCGCGCCGTCGTCCTCGTCCTGAGGTGTCGGTGCCGAGGAGGCTTCCATGGTTAGGGAAGCGGTTGTAGGAGAGAAAGTCGGCTCGGTGTGGTGTCCGGGGTGTGTGGCGTCTCAGGGAGCGTGGCCGCCGCCCCCTCGCAAGCGGCGGCCACGCTCAGGGCGCTTTGACGTCACGGTATCGTTTGCGGGGGGAGGAATAAAAAAGGACTGTCTCGCCTCTAGCTTCAAGACACCCCTTTCTTGTTTAAGGAGGATGGAAGTCATGTTAAGCTGGATTTTTAACTTACACTATCAAAATAAAGTAAACAGCTTAAGTTGTCAACCCCCTAGCCCGTTTTCTGCATTTGTCCCGGTGGTAGACGCTCCTCGGTACCGGGGTAGCCTGTGATGGAAGACATCTTAACAATGGTTGACTGCGCCTGGCAGGGCCGGCCGTGCTCGGCGTAGACGTCTTTTTTCAACGTCCTCCACTCGTGCAGGCGGGGGGTGGATGCAGCGCGCTGTGGCCTCGGGTTGGGGTGGGGGGCCGAGGATGGGGTTTCCTATCGGTGGTGCACATACCACTTGAGGACACAGGGAGGGTCGGGTGCGGTTGATAAGGAGTCCTTATCAAGTTAATCTCATAATTGGATCCTGCTCCGCGTAGAGCGCCCAATCCCGCTTCCAGGCAGAGGTGACCAATGGTCCAATACGGCAAGAAAGTCGATACGAACGAACACGGCATAGTTGACCCGTTCATGTTCAACATCAAGGCAGAAGAGTGCGATCTAATCGAGCTTGCAGCTCGCAACACCGGTGTGGAAATAGAGATAAGGGACGAGGCCGTATCTCAAAGGGGCGAGCCGTTGGCGGGATACATAGCGGTCTACAGCAAGGGGCCCCAGGGGCCCGAACACGCGAGGTTCCTTACCGAGTACAGACGCCTGGTTTCGAAGAAGCAGAAGCGTTCCCATTGGAGGTAACGCCGCTGCCTGTGTAGTGGCGGTAGGATGGCGCCGCAACTCCCCGGTATCACTGTTTGCGGCTGTTACCCGTGGAGGAGGCGCTCTTTGGCTGGGTCGGCCGGCATGGTGGTTCCGTGGCCAGCGGGCATGTTGGTGGGGTGTCTCTACAGTCGTCCCTTGCGGTGGATAAAGTCGCTTCGCCGAGTGTAGCCGTAGGTGGACGCGCTTGTTGCGCAACGCCTCAGGCGCGCAGTTCACGGACTCGGCTCCCTCCACTGGTCGGCGCTGGGGGATGTTCCTCGAACCACTGCACACCGCACCGAGTCGGGGGGCTCGGGCGAGGATGGATGGGCATCGGGGACTATATCGTTGTGGGCACGGAGGCCATCGCGGTGGCGGAGCGCCGTATAAGGTTCTTTAGGCCGCGGCTGTTGATACCGCTTCTCGGTGTTGGCTGCTGCGAGGGCCGTTTCGTAGAATCCATTCTACCTGGCCCGCCGCTTCGCCCTAGGCAGGCGTGTCTCCGCTTCATTGCTCCGTTACGGCGCCTCCTCCGCTGGTCGTACCGACTCCCCGTCCCTCACGGCCAGGCGCGCTGTGTGGCTGCATTCGTCCCCGACGTCCGCCTCGAGACCCCTTTGCTTGGCGGATCCCTCTCCTGCAAGTGGCCCGCCGTAGTGGTACCCTCGACCCCAGCCGGGATGTCGAGCCAACCTGCGGGCCCACGTGTAGCCGAATGTATGGACGCTGCAGACCTTCCCGGGTGCTGGTCCGCGTCCGTCGCCTCTGAGGTCCATCCCGCAACACTACCGCGCGTCCCGGGGCTGAACAACCATCCACGGTGCTCGCTCGTAAGAGGCGCCCTTACTCAACCGGTCTCAGGGAGGGCGGTTGGAGGGATAGGCCCTACGTTCCGGCGTGTCCCTGTTGTGGGGCAGCCTGCGTGCGAGCACGAAGCGTGCTGGAGTTGTGGGTGAGCCGGTCCCGATGGGAAGATGACGGGACGGGCGGCGTTCTCAAGGGGGGAATGGGATGATCCCTCGCGACGCTCGATGTCCACTCCGGCTTCTCTCAGAGGGTCGCATGGCGTCTACACTTCTTAGGGGAGTGCTCACATCTCAGGTACCGGGTTGGTACGGGTGGGGCATACGCCCGGGCGGGACGCGTGTCACTTCTTGGAGAAGGCGGATCCGGCACCTCGCTATACCCTGCTTACCGCGCGGCGGCGTATCGTCGTATACGGGGTAGTGCCGCCACCCCCCCGGCAGGTCAGTGGTTAGAGTAACCCGCATTATTAGAGGAGTGCCCGCAACAACGGCTCAGTTGGCTCCGTCTCGTCGCACGGGGGTCTGCGCCTCCGCCGTGGTGGAGCCTGCGTGGCCCAACGCTCGGCTTCTTGGTTTACCCATCCGTAGTGGGTAAAATGGGTGTAGCCGCGCGCCGCCGCCCGGCCGGGGGCCGCGCAACCTGAGCCCAAGGAGCGTGGTACAAGGTTGAAGATCTGTACGTTGGCCAGCGGGAGTTCCGGCAATTCCCTCCTCGTCGAGAGCGGTTCTACGAAGGTGCTTGTGGACGCAGGTCTCAGTCTGCGCCAACTCACCCGCAGGCTCGGCCGGCTGGGGGTGACGCTCGGTGAGTTGGACGCCGTGCTACTTACGCACGAGCACCACGACCACAGCCGCGGCGTTCCATCGTTGCCGGTTCCCGTCTACGTGTCGGCTGCGACCGAGTCGCTCTGGTGCGGGCAGGTACCGAGGCTTGCGTTGTTCGAGACCGGCACCCCGTTCGAGGTGGGCGAGATCACGGTGACACCCTTCCCCGTGCCCCACGACGCCGCCGACCCGGTGGGCTTTACGCTAGAGGCGGGGGGCGTCAAGCTGGGGGTGGTGACCGATATCGGATCGGTCACCAACGTCGTAAGGGAGCGGTTGCGCGGCTCGCAGGCGATCGTCGTCGAGTTCAATCACGACGAGAAACTGCTCAGCTACGGCCCCTACCCGTGGGAGCTCAAGCAGCGCATCCAGAGCCGGCACGGACACCTCTCGAACAGCCAGGCCGCCTCGCTCGTACGCGACCTGTTGCACGACGACCTGCGGCACCTGGTGCTGGCCCATCTGAGCAAGGTCAACAACGCCGAATCCATAGCCGTCGAGGCAGCGCTCAAGGTGCTGATCGACGAGGGGGCGTCGTTCGTCGACGTCACCATCGCACCGAAGGACCGTTTGGGAGAGGTACTGGAGTTTTGATCAAGCGATACACACGGCCCGAGATGGCCAAGATATGGGACGATAAGTCCAAGTACGAATACTGGTTGCGCGTAGAGCTGGCCGTATGCGACGCCTGGGCGCGCGAGGGGCGCATACCGCGCAAGGCGCTGAAGGTGATAAAGGAGAAGGCCGCCTTCGACGTGGCAAGGATCGAGGAGCTGGAGAAGACGGTCAAGCACGACGTCATAGCGTTCCTTACGGCGGTGGCCGAGAAGGTGGGCGAGGACGCCCGCTTCATACACCTCGGCCTCACCTCGTCGGACGTGCTCGATACGGCGTTCGCCCTCCAGCTGCGCGACGCCGCCGCCATAATCATCGGTGACATTGAGGCCGTAATGGGGGTGCTCAAGAAGCTCGCCTTCCGCTACAAGCTCACCCCCATGGTCGGCCGTACGCACGGCGTCCATGCCGAGCCCACGACGGCGGGGCTCGTGTTCGCACTGTGGTACGACGAGATGCGCCGTGCACTCGAGCGTATGACGAGGGCAAGCGAGGTTGTAAGCGTGGGCAAGATTTCGGGCGCCGTCGGCACCTACGCCAACGTCCCTCCCTCGGTCGAAGAGCGCGCCTTGAAGGCGCTGGGTCTGAAGCCCGTGAGAATATCCACCCAGATCGTACAACGCGACGTGCACGCCGAGTACTTCGCCATGTTGGCCCTGGTTGCGGCCGCCGTCGAGAAGATAGCTCTACAGGTGCGGCACTTCCAGAGGACCGAGGTGCTGGAGATCGAGGAGCCGTTCGTCGAGGGACAAAAGGGGTCGTCGGCAATGCCCCACAAGCGCAACCCCATACTTTCCGAGAACCTGTGCGGCGTGGCCCGCCTGGTGCGCTCCTATCTGGGGCCGGCGCTCGAAGACATAGCGCTGTGGCACGAGCGCGACATAAGCCATTCCTCCGTGGAGAGGGTGATAGCCCCGGACGGCACCATACTGGTCGACTTCATGTTACGCCGCCTCAAAGGGGTGCTCGAGGGGTTGAACGTCTATCCGGAGAACATGGAGCGCAATCTCTGGCTCACGCACGGCCTCATCTTCTCTCAGAAGGTGCTGCTCAAGCTCATCGAGAAGGGCATGACGCGTGAACGCGCCTATGAATGCGTGCAGCGCAACGCAATGAAGTGTTGGAGCGAGAAAGTGAGTTTCCAAGACCTGCTAGCCCTCGACCCCGATGTCACAAGCCGGCTGAGCGAGCGCGAGCTGGAGGACTGTTTCCGGGTAGGCGAGGAGTTCAAGTACGTGGACTACATCTTCAGACGCGTCTTCTCCTGAGTGCAGGGCGTGGAAGGGGCCTGCTTCCAGCCGTACCCCCCGCGGTCCCTTCCGGTGTGGCTTCCGCCACCCCCCCTGACTCGTGGTATGACGCCCGCTGCCATGGGGGCCCGCGCCTGCGACACCCCCTGCGGCGCCCTGACTCCACCGCACCCCGGCCGTCCCTCCCTGCTCTCAGTCCCCTGACACCTGCCCCACGGCCGCGACAGGCCCCGACCCCACGTGTGGTTCCCCCCGCCGCTTGGATGGTTGCCGTCCCTCCACACCGCTGCCACCCCGCCCCCCGTACCGATGTCTGTTCTCCCCATGGAGGTAGCCCATCCCGCCTCCCCGCGGCTCAGTTGCACTCTCCATCTTTAGAAGGGCGTGCTGATGGGCGCCGCTTCTCCCCTCCAGCTCACCCGGCCTGTCCGGCAAGGGCCGTGCTACTCCCTCCAACTCTTGCGGGGTGGGCTGGTCATCGTGCGTCTTTACGCCGCCGGGGCGTTTCCCAACCCCCTCCAACCTTGCGCACGAGAACCCCGGCGCAGGCATGCATCCCCCTCTCTGCAGTTGTCTCCTTCCCCGACCGGCATGACCCCGCCGCACTTCCGCTCCGTTGCTCCGTCACTCTCCTCGGACGGTCGGGCTCCCAGCACCGGCGGCCGTCTCCACCCGGATCCGGAGCTGCGTCCCTCCCTTGCATGCCGCGTTGCTGCGCGCGGCCTGCGGGGTGCGCAGCGGACTTTGTTCGAGTAGAATATCTTTCATCCCATACCTCGTCCCCGTCCCGAGGCGGGGAGTGTCGGTCGGGGGAGATTCCCATGGATAAGCCCAGGAAAACCGCAACGTTTCTGGTCGTGGCCGTCCTCGTCGTGATAGTCGCCTACTGGGGCTACACGACCTACGTGAGCCGTAGCGTGTTCGCCGGTACGCCCATGAGCGGAGCCGTCGACGACTTCGCACTCACGGCCCAGGACGGCCGGACGGTGAGGCTCAGCGATTTCCGGGACAAGGTAGTGCTCGTATTCTTCGGTTACACGAACTGTCCCGACGTCTGTCCTTCCACGCTGACGAAGCTGCACCGCGCCGTGGGCATGCTGGGGGCGCTGGCCGACCACGTGCAGGTGCTGTTCATAACGGTAGACCCACGCCGCGACACGCCCGCCGTCCTTGCCGACTACGTGGGCCGTTTCGATCCGTCGTTCCTCGGCCTTACGGGCACCCAGGCCCAGGTGGCGCAGGCCATCTCAAGGGTCGGCGTGTTCTACGAGGACGTGCCCGTCGCCGGAAGGGACGGCGGCCGCCTGGTTAATCACACGGCTTCCGTGTTCCTGCTGAGCCCCAAGGGGGAGAAATATCTGCGTTACTCCCAGGCCAACCTCGATCCCGAGCTTCTGGCCCGGGACATAAGGCTCGTGCTGCGCAGGTTCTGACCGGCCATGAGCGCCTCTTCCAGCATACCGACGCTGGTATCAGACGTCTGTGGGCGTGCCTTGGTATCGCTGCTCGTCGTGTGTGCGGCCGCCTCTTCGGCCCATGCCTCCTCGGCGGCCCTGGAGGCGAGAGGAGACCTGGGTGCGGGAACCCCCGCCTCCGTCGAAGGTTGCAGCCCTCTACGTAGTCGTAGAGAACGAGGGGGGGAGAGCGCCGAGGATCTCATGGGTGCGTGTAGCGGCGTTGCCCGCTCGGTGGGGTTCCACTCCATGAGTATCGATGCCGACGGTGCGGTGCGGATCGTTATGGCGGTCGTACCTTGCTGGAAACGTTGGGGAAGGGTGGGGTGGATGACCGGATTTGAACCGGCGACCTCTGGGGCCACAACCCAGCGCTCTAACCAGACTGAGCTACACCCACCACCCGAGACGTGCGCGCCCTGAGGGATTCGAACCCCCGACCCACGGCTTAGAAGGCCGTTGCTCTGTCCTGCTGAGCTAAGGGCGCATGCAAACCGTGTGGCTTTCTCTCTCGGTGGTCGGGGCGAGAGGACTTGAACCTCCGACCTCGGCGTCCCAAGCGCCGCGCGCTACCACCTGCGCCACGCCCCGTCCGACACCCATTGAAGTATACCGACGTTTGGTGAAACGACAAGTGCGCCGCCGCGGCCCGTCGGCGCCCGCTCAGGCGGCCGAGCGGGTCCGGTTCTGGAGGGTGTAGAGGTCGTAGTACATGCCCCGCTTCGAGAGCAGCTCCTCGTGGGTTCCCTCCTCGATCACCTTCCCCCCGTGGAGTACCACTATGTGGTCGGCGTGCGTCACCGTTGAGAGGCGGTGCGCAACCACGAGGACTGCTGCCTCGCGGGCCTTCTCCTTGAGCATGGTGACGGTCTCCATCTCTATCCTGCCGTCTACGTGCGAGGTGGCCTCGTCCATTATGAGGACCTTGAAGCCCCGATCGAGGGCGCGCCTTATGGCCAAGAGCTGGCGCTGTCCCGAGGAGAGGCCACTCGGTACCCCGTCGTCGGAGGAGCCGTTTTCCTCCTCCACCGAACCCACGAGCGGCATGTCCTGGAAGACGGTCGATATCTGCGATCTCAGGTAGCGCGGATCGTACCGCTCTATGGGCACGCCGTCCACGGTGATCTCCCCGCGCTGGGGCTCGTAGAACCGCAGCAGCAGGTTGACTATGGTGCTCTTGCCCGATCCCGTGGGTCCCACGATGGCCAATGTGCTGCGCGGCTCCAGGGTGAACGAGACCCCCTTCAGAACCCACTCTCGTCCGTCGTAGCTGAACCAGACGTCACGGAACTCGATGCGTCCCTCGATGCGACGTGCGTGGCGGGACCGCTCGCCGTCGCCGATGCCGCCCGACCGCTCGGGCTCTACGGTGTAGAGGTCGTAGAGGTTTTCCGAGGCGGCGATGGCCGATTGGAATATGTTGTACTTCTCGGCCATCTCCAGTATGGGGGCGAACAGCATCCTTATGTACACCAGGTATGCGAGCAACGCACCCAGTGTGAGCTCGAACCGGAGTACACTAAGCCCCCCGTACCAGAGGATTAGCGCCACGGCCGCGATGCTCACAAACTCGATCAGCGGCCGGAACGTTGCAAAGGCGAGCACCTGCTGCATGTTGGCTTCGAAGTTCTCCCTGCTGCGCTGCTTGAACCTCTCGAAGTTCTCTGCCTCTCTCATGTGGAGCTTTATAAGGGTGATGCCGTCCACGCACTCCTGCACGAAGGCGTTGAGCCTGCCGATGGAGCGGCGCACGTTCCGGTAGGCCCGCCTCAACGTGGACTTGAACCTCACGGCCAGCAAGGCCAGGACGAGCGTGAGCCCGAGTATGAGCAGCGTGAGGTAGGCGTTCATGTAGAACATCAGCGCAAGGACGCCTACGATGATGAGCAGGTCCTTGAGGAACTGGACCACGACGGAGGTGTAGACCTCGTTTATGGCGTTGGCGTCGTTGGTGATCCGGGTGACCAGTCGTCCCAGGGGGGTCTTGTCGAAGAAAGGCTGCTCGAGCCGGAGCAGGTGCTCGACGGCGTCGGTCCTTATGGTGTGCATTATCTTCTGCCCGGAATACTGTAGCAGGTAGGTGAAGGCCGTGCTCGCTGCGAACGCCCCGACGAGGCAGAGAAGCAGCAGCCCCGCGACGACGGAGACGCGCCGCAGGTCGTCGTGCCGGAGTACGGCCACCTCCGTGCGCTCGAGGCCCCCGAGCGCGGAGAGCGGGGCGTAGTAGACGCCGCCGGCGCGTCTGAAGAGTGAGGCGTTCTCGGCTACGATCCGCTCTATCGAGGCGCGCCGCTCGGCGGGGGCCGCCTCGGGCCTTATCACGACGTAGGGCTCGCCCGAGAGGATGCCGCGTTTTTCGAGCTCCTTCTTCCTGCCCTTGTCCAGCCGCTCGATGTTTATGAGGTAGCGCCCTCCGCCCAAGGCAATGGCCGTCCCCGGGCCACCGGCCTCGGCCTCGCCGTTGAGCACGGCCGCCCCCGGTCCATCCTCCACGTGTGCCATGCGCCAAGGGGGCGAAATGTATGCGTCGACGGCGGTCTTCGTCAGGTACGGCACCACCAGTTCCAGTGCGGAGGCTGCGAACATGAGCAGCAGCGCCAGCGTGAACTGGCGCCTGTATGGGCGCGCATAGCCCATCAGCCACTTGAGTATCTTCCAATCGCGCGAGTGCGCACAAGTCGCCTCGCCGCCGCTTCCGGCCGCGCTCACGTCTCATCCCTCCCGCGTCCGCCGTCCGTGGACGCAGTCTGCACCCGGTAGAGGGTCGAGTATATACCGCCTCGCTTCATCAGTTCCTCGTGGTTTCCCAGCTCGACCACGCGTCCTCCTTCCACGACGGCTATGGTGTCGAAATCGATTATCGAGGGGACCCGGCTGGAGACGGCGATCAGCGTTCCCTCGCTCATGAGCCGGCGCAGGTTCTCTATCACGGCCCGTTCCGTCTCGAGGTCGAGTGACGAAAGCACGTCGTCGAGCACCAATATCTTGGGATTCATGAGAACGGCCCTCGCCAGTGCGAGTCTCTGCCTCTGGCCGCCCGAGAGCGTAAGGCCGCGCTCTCCGACGTAGGTGTCGAACCCGTCGGGAAACCTCATGATGTCGTCGTATATGCAGGCCACGCGGGCGGCCTGCTCGATCTCTTCCCTCGTGACGGAGGGATTCATGAAGGCGATGTTTTCGGCCACGGTGCCGCTGAATACGGTCGTGTCCTGGGGGACGAAGATCATGTCCCTGCGCAGGGCGGCGAGCTTGATGCGCCTGAGGTCGAGGCCGCCGTCGAGTGTGATGAGGCCGCGTTCGGGTTCGAGCAGCCGTATGAGCAGTTTGAGCAGCGTGCTCTTGCCCGAGCCGGTCGTGCCCGTTATGGCCACCGACGAGCCGTCTCTGACGTGCAGCGTTATCTCCTTCACGCCGCCCCCGTTCTCGCCCCACGTGTAGCGCAGCCCCTCGAGGTGGAGGTCACCCTTTACCACCGTGTGGACGGCGTCGTCGCGGTCCTCCTTGGGCGGGTGGAGCGAGAGTATCTGGTTTACCCGCTTGAGCGACGCGTTGCCGCGCTTGATGACGTCCGTAGCCCACCCCAGTGCCACCATGGGCCAGGTGAGCATCCCCAGGTACACGATTATGGCCGCGAACTCGCCTAGACTTATCTCGCCCACTATGGCGCCCCGACCGCCTACGAATAGGAAGACCGCCAGCGCCGAAGAGGAGAAGAAGGCTATGAGCGGCTGGTACACGCCCGTATAGCGGATGAGCCGGTTGTTTTCGTCCATATATCTGCTGCTTACGCGCGCGAACCTCTCGGCCTCCCTCTCTTCCGCGACGGAGGCCTTTATCACCTTGATCGATGACAGCGTGCGCGAGGCGCTTTCGGTAAGGTCCGAGAACGCCCCCTGCACCTTCTCGAACGTGCGCTCGATGGCGCTCCCGAAGCGCAGCATCACGAGGGCTAGCAGCGGGAACGGGGCGAACGCCATCAGCGCCAGCGTGGGCGATATGTATATCATAGCCCCCAGGATGAACAGGGTCAGTATTATCCCGTCGTACGCTATGACCAGCCCCACGCCGCACGCCATCCTTATGGCCTCGATGTCGTTGACGGTGTGGGCCATCAGGTCACCCGTCTTGTGGCGGGCGAAGAAGTCGTGTCCCAGGCTCTGCAGGTGCGCGAAGAAACGGTTGCGCAGCTTCTGCTCGACCCGCCTCGACGAGCCCAGCAGGAACCAGCGCCACACGAACCGGAACACCGACATCACCAGCCCCAGACCCACCAGGTAGAGGCCGTAGCGGGCCACCGTGGAAGGTTGCGTTCCCGGGGCGACCAAGGCGTCGACGGCCTTGTTTATGATGAGCGGTATGGCAAGCTGGGCGGCGTCGACCACGGTGAGCGCCGCGAGCCCCAGGAGGACGGGGGTCCTGTATTGCAAGATAAGGGAGGTTAAGGTGCTCTTCTCCTTCAACGCCTGCGCCTGTACGGGGGGTGTGGGTGGATGTTCGGAAGCCACTGCGTCCAATCCCCTTAATATACCATGCAGTCGCCCCGCCACGGCGACGGCCGTCAGCCGCGGCCGTCGGCGCCGTCGTCGAGGGTTCGGTCGAGCTCATCGAGCTCGCTCCTCAGTGCCCGGACGCGCTCGGCCGTCCTCGCCAGCGCCTCGGCGGCTGCGGCCGCTATGGCCTCCCTTTCACTCGGGCTCGACGCCCCCTCGAGCGCCTGTCGCACCCGGCGCATCACCTCCCCTGCGAATGTGCGCACGTGCAGGGGCGGGGTCCAGCGGCCGCTCCATTGGCTCCCGACCTCGGCGAGAGCGTCCATCTGGCGGGCGAGCTCGCTGCAGCGCTCTCTCACGGTGCGGGGCACCTCCATGCAGGCGGGACAGTAGCCGCAGTCCGTGGCCGCACGCTCGAGCAGCGCGCGCAGCGTGGAGAAGCCCATGAGTTCTATCCCCAGCCTCCGTGCACACGCTGCGGCCTCATCGGTGAACCCGGCTGGCGATACGACCGTTCCGCCCGCCGCCTGCTCCGTGCGCACCAGCTCGCCGAGCTCCTCGACCTCTCCCACGCCCGCAGGCTCCGGCCCCGTGACGCATAGGATGAGGCGCCACTCGTCTACGCTCCAGACACCTTTCTTGTAGCGCTGCTCCTCGAGCACGAAGCACCGCCCGCCGCCCCCTTCGAATTCGGCGTCCGAGGGGTACACCTCGCGCCCCTCGGCACCAAGGGCGAGGGTGAGGGCGCGGGCCAGCGAGTCCCTGGAGACGCCGGCCGCCTCGGCCTCGGTGCGCGGCAGGGTACGGGCGTCGAGGTAGTGTGACGAGCACAGCGAACATCTTGCAGCTGTGAGGGTCTCTCTTTCCATCGCTCTAGGGTCACGTGGGGCCCCGTGCAGGCCGGCCGGAGCGGAGTGCGGCCGTCTGATGCGGTGCGCCTCGCATAGGGGCTCGTAATAAGTAATATATATGAGGCCGACGCCGCTTGGAATCCGCCCGCGCGGCCGGTACACATTGTGCACGTGTCCGCCGCTCTCCGATCCTACCGTGGAACCGGGGCTTGGTCGCGGGTAGTTGGCGCCTTCGTTCCTCAGGCGTCGCGGGAGCAACCGAAGTGGTGGTGGTCGTCTCGCCGCCTGGTGCGCTCATGGCCGCCGCTGCGCTTCGGGCGGCCCACACCGTGCGGGTGCCGCCTCTCCCAACGCCGGACGAGCCAAACGCACGGACACCTCCCATGCCGCGTGCGATGCCCTCTTGCAGCGTGCCTTCGGCTCCAAGCCGACGTGGCTTGGGCAGCCGTCCCTTCAATCGGTCTCCTTTCGGCATTGGCCGGTGTCCTGCGTACGGCACCGGCGTGGCTCACACGATAGCGCGGATGGGTCCGGCCCGGGATGGCCGGCGCCGCGTGGCGTTCCCCTAACGTCCTCACGGTCCGGCCTCGCCACGACCTCTCACTTCTTCCTATAGGGGGTCGATCGCCGCTTGGCACGTGGAGAGGCCGATGCGCTCTACCCCTCTCATCGCTCGTAGCGACGGCCGCTCCGGCCGATGGCGGCTCTCCGCCTGCTGTGCTTCCACGCGCCTCCCTGCTTTGGGCGGGCCGCAGCGGGTAGGTGCCGCTCCCGCCGCGCACGACCGGCTGCGGCGTCGGGCGCATCCCTGTATGGTTCGTGCGGTCGCCGCCGGTCCGTCGGATTCAGTGGCTCCACGGCTGAGAGGTGATGCGTCGTCGTGGTGCAGCGAGTGCCCACGGCGCTCTTCCTCCCGGCCCTCCGCAGGCGTGGCGGCTCGCCGCCGCGTGTGTTAATATGAAAGTTACGGGGGTCGTCAGCAAGTACGGCACCTGGGAGAAGGCGGGTTTGTTCGTAGAGAGGGACCGTTACAGATTGCCCGAACTCGAAGGAGGGGTGTGGGTCAACACGCCGCCCCTTACGGCAGAGCGCCTGCGGGGCCGTGTGGTGCTGGTGGATTTCTGGGACTACACCTGCATAAACTGCATAAGGACCCTTCCCTATCTGGTCGAGTGGTACAGGCGCTACGAGCCGCTTGGGCTCACGGTCGTAGGTGTTCACGCCCCGGAGTTCCCCTTCTCCGCCGAGACGGGCAACGTGCTCAGAGCCATCGAGAGGTTCGGCATCAACTACCCGGTCGTGCTCGACAACGACTACGCGTTGTGGAGGGCGTTCTCCAACCGCTACTGGCCCGCCAAGTACTTGGCCGACAAGGACGGCTTCATACGCTACGTACACTTCGGCGAGGGCAACTATGCCGAGTGCGAGATGGCCATACAATTGTTGCTGCGCGAGATAAGTCCCGAAGCCCCGATGCCGGACATAATGAGACCCATACGCGATACCGACATCCCGGGGATCCACTGCTATAGACCGACGCCCGAGCTCTATTTCGGCTCCGCGCGCTCCCCGCTCGAGGCTACCGACGACGGGCCCGTCCGCTTCGAGCTGCCCGAGCGGCTGGAAGAAGACAGGATATACCTTGAGGGCAGCTGGGAGGTGAAGCCCCACTACGCAAGGCCCCTTCCGCCCCGCGGAGTGAGCGCCTCGGTGCACGTCATATGTTCGGCAAGCGAGGTGAACGTAGTCGTAAACCCCCTCGAGGAGCGCGGGTTCAAGGTCCGCGTCGAGGTGGATTCGGCCCCCGTCGCCTCCGACGAGGCGGGCGCCGACGTCGAGGTCGCCGAGGACGGCTCCACCTTGCTCACGGTGTCCGAGCCCCGTATGTACAACGTCGTGCGGAGCGGCGAGTTCAAGAAGAGGAGGCTCACCCTCCGTACGGAGTCGCCTTCCTGCGCCCTGTACGCCTTTACGTTCGTAGGGTGCCCCGTCTGACGTCCCCACTGCCCCCATGCGCGCTGGGCCGTCCGCTCAAGTGCGGTGTAGTCGCGCATGAGCAGACGCCGTGACGTCTGATTTCGTCTCCTCCTCGCCTTGGTGCCGAACCCCGGGGGGTGCGCTGTGCTCGCCTCCCCGCTCCCGCCCCCTCCGCTTCAGCTTATACCGTGGTGTTTAAGCTTGTAGAGCAGCGCCCTTCGGCTCACGCCGAGCAGCTTTGCGGCCCGGGTCCTGTTGTTGCCGCACTCCTTGAGCGCCTTCCTTATGAGGTGCGCCTCGAGGCGTGACCACTCGCGGCTCAACGAGAGCGATTCCACGGTGAACGTCTCTCCGTCGCTGCGGCCTCCCTCCTGGAGGTCGACCTGCTCTATTACGTCTCGCTCGGTCATGATCATCGCCCTTTCGATCACGTTCTCCAGCTCCCTTACGTTGCCGTACCATGGGTGCTCCATGAGCAGGCTTAGCACCGAGGGCGTGACGCCGCGCACGTTGCGATTGAACTTCTCGTTGTACTTGCGTATGAAGTGGTCGACCAAGTGGGGGATGTCCTCCTTCCGTTCCCTGAGCGGCGGGATCACTATGTGCATCACGTTCAGCCTGTAGAACAGGTCGTCGCGGAAACAACCCTCCTCGACCTCCCGGGCCAGATCGCGCGCCGTGGCGGCCACGATGCGCACGTCCACCTTGATGGACTTCGTCTCGCCGAGCCTCCGTATCTCTTCTTCCTGCAGCATGCGCAGCAGCTTGGGCTGCAGCGTGAGCGGAAACTCCCCGATCTCGTCCAAAAAAAGCGTCCCGCCGTCGGCCTCTTCGATGACGCCCCGTTTCGTTCCCGTGGCGCCGCTGAACGCCCCCTTGGCATAGCCGAACAGCTCGCTTTCGAACAGGGTCTCCGGTATGGCGGCGCAGTTGACTGCCACGAACGGCTTGTCGGCCCTGTCGCTGGCCTTGTGGATGGCGCGTGCGACGAGCTCCTTGCCGGTGCCGCTCTCGCCAGTGATGAGCACGTTCGTCTTGTAGGCGGCCACACGCGAGGCGAACTCGACCACCTTCCTCATCGTGGGGCTTGCGTACACGATCTCTTCGAACCCCGCCTTCTCGTCGAGCTGCTGTTTGAGGTAGCGGTTCTCGAGGCGCAGACGGTTCTTCTCCTCGAGCATCTTAAGGCGCAGTATGAGCTCGTCGGGCACGAGCGGCTTGTTGATGTAGTCCGACGCCCCGGCCTTTATGGCCTCGATCGAGGTATCCACGGAGCCGTAGGCCGAGATCATTATGACGTCGCCGGCGTGTCCGCGCCGCCGCATCTGCCTTACGAACTCGATACCGTCCATCTCCGGCATCCTGATGTCGCACACCACGTAGTCCCACTGCTCGCCCGTGTCCATTCTGCCCAGCGCCTCTACGGCGCTGGCGCAGTTGTCCACCTCGTACCCCTCGAGCTCGAGAATCATCGATATGCTCTCCCGCACGCCTCGTTCGTCGTCTATCACAAGTACCCTATGCGGCATCTCTCTTCGCTCCGGGAAACTCGATTGCGAACTCCGTGCCCGCGCCCGGCGTGCTGTCGACCGTGATCGTACCCGAGAAGCTCTCCACTATCCGCAGGGCCACCGACAGCCCCAGCCCCGTACCCTTGCCGGGCTCCTTCGTCGTGAAGAAGGGATCGAATATGCGGTTCCGCACCTCTGCCGGAATGCCGCAGCCCGTATCGCGCACGACGACGCGTACGTTGCCCTCGGCCGTGGCGCTTGTGGACAGCGTTATGGTGCCGCCTCGGCCGTCGATGGCGTCGCGGGCGTTGAGGACCAGATTTATAAGCACCTGGACGAACTGGTCGGGGTCGATCACGGCGGCGGGCCGTTTGCTGGAGAGATCGAGCACCAGGTCGATGTCGCCGAGGATCCCCTGCGTGCGCACGATCTCGGCCGCGCGTTGCACGACGTCGTTGAGATCGGTCTCGCGCGCCTCTACGCTCTTGGGACGCGAGAAGTCGAGCAGTGTGCGTATGATAGCGTCGATGCGGTCGACCTCGTCCTCCATGGTGTCGAGGATGCGTCGTGTCCGGTCGTCCCCGCCTCCGTATCGCCGGCGCAGCACCTCGACGTATCCCTTTATCGTGCTCAGCGGGTTGCCTATCTCGTGTGCCACGCCCGCTGCGAGCACGCCCGCCGAGGCGAGCTTCTCCGATGCGATCAGTTGGCGCTGCGTGGTGCGTAGCTCCTCGTTCGCCCTCTCGAGGGCGCGTATGTTCTCTTCGAGCTCGGCCTTCTTGGTCTCGATTTCGAGGTACATCTTGTTGAGGGCCAGGTATAGCATGTGTATCTCCTTGACCCAGCCCAGGTTCTCCTCCGAGGGCGGCTTGCCGCGGGCTATGTCGCTGGTGGCCTTGATCAGCTGGTGTACGGGCTGCACCACCCTCTTCGACAGCAGGTACGAGCCGAAGAGCGCTATAACCACGAGCACGGCTATTATCCAGAGCGCAATGTACTTGCGGCCCACCGAGACGGCCGTCACCACCGAGTCGAGCGGGTCGTAGAGGTAGAGTGCCCCGGCGACTGCTTTGCCCTCGAAGAGGGGGACAGCGACGTGTACCCCCTCGTAGTGGGAGAGTGGAAACAGCGAGAGGCCCTCGATGCGCACAACCGTCTTGGCCTCTCGAACGGCCTGCTGCATGAGCAGGTTGGCCTTGGTCATCTCCCCCGCCCCGCCGCCACCCTTGAGCTTTGTCTCGCGGCCACGGTATCGGACGTAGCCCCAGGCCCCATCCTCCATGGCGGTGCCCAGCAGTTCCGCCCCCCGCCGAGGGTCGCCGCTTGCCGCGATGACGGCGGCGAACGACTGCGCCATCGATCTGACGGTGTCTATCCTGCCTTTCAATACGAACCCTTCCGTTATCTTGTAGGAGATGAATCCCAGCAGGAACATGGCGACGGCCGTAAGAAGGAGCAGGTTCATCAGCACTTCGAACCTGAGACCGACACGTTTCATCTCTTCTCTTCGTCCCTCCCCCCGGTGGTTGCTGGTGCGACGGCGCGGCCGGAGCGCCTGTGGAGCCGCTGCATCCCCCCGGGGACAGCCCCGCCGGATAGGCCTGGGTACCGACCATCTTAAATTTACCGCAAAAGTGCCGTCACCGGATAATGGGGAAACCCCCCGTAAGGACGTAGAGCACAGCGCCCAGCGAGAGGAAGGGGCCGTAGGGTATGGCTGTCGCACCGTCGCCCTTGCGTCGGGCGGCCATCAGCGCCGCACCTGCCACGGTACCGGCGAGTGAGCTTACGAGGAGGACGTATAAGATGCTCTCGGTGCCTAGGAACGCCCCTATCATCGCCAAGAGCTTCACGTCTCCCATGCCCATGCCTTCGCGCTTTCGCAACCGGGCGTATACGACGGCAACGAGCAGCAACACCCCTCCACCCAGCAGCGTACCCAGCAGTGAGTCGAACGCGGTGACGCGCACCATCGCGGCCAGTGCGTCGAGCGGTGCATGGGGCAGGCGGGCAAGAAGGGCCAGGACGACCCTCCAATCGGTCATGAGTGCGTTGAACACAAGGCCCGCTGCGATGCCCGGGTACGTGACGGCGTTCGGTATGATGCCGTGTTCGAGGTCGATGAAGGTTACAACCACCAGTGCCGCAAACAACACCGCGTAGAGCGCCGCCCGGGGAGAGAGGCCGAACCTGTAGGCTGCGAGCAGGAACAGCAGCCCCGTGAGCAGCTCGACTGCGGCGTAGCGTGGCGAGATGGGTGTGCGGCAGTAGCGGCACCGGCCGCGGAGCAACAGGTAGCTTAGCACCGGCACGTTGTCCCACGGCCTTACGGGTGCTCCGCACGAGGGGCAGTGCGAGGGGGGGCGTATGAGCGACAGGCCGCGGGGCAGGCGGTGTATGCACACGTTGAGGAAGCTTCCCACAATGGTGCCGAGCACGAACGAGGCTGCCGGAAGAAGTAGGGTGGGAGGCACTGTCAGTTGTTCCCCGTGCGTACGGCGTGCTCGTGGCGGGGGTGGGGGAGGGTGGAGGCGCCCAGCCTGCTGCGCATCTCGCTCAGCGCCTGGCGGAAGTGGGCTTCCGTTATTGTCAGGCGCCTGCGCGAACGCTTTATGTGCTCGCGTATGGCGATGACGGATGCGCGCTGGCAGAGCAGGTTGACCTCGGCTCCCGAGAACCCGGTCAGTGAGCGAGCGATCTCGCGCAGCTTGACGTTGCGGGCGAGCGGCTTGTTGCGGGTGTGTATCTTCAATATCTCGTAGAGCTCCTCCTCGTTGGGAAGCGGTATGTGGAGCAGCAGGTCGAAGCGGCCGGCGCGCAGTATGGCGGAGTCGACCATCTCGAGTCGGTTGGTGGCGGCGAGTATCATGACGCCGTTGAGTTCCTCGATACCGTCGATCTCGGTGAGCACTTGGCTTATGACCCGCGACGAGACGTTGTCGTGGTCCACCCTGTCGCGCGAAGGTGTCAAGGCGTCAAGCTCGTCGAAGAACAGTATGGACGGGGCCACCTGCTTGGCCTTACGGAACACCTCGCGCACGTGCTGCTCGGATTCCCCTACGTACTTTGAGAACAGCTCGCCGCCCTTTATGGATATGAAGTTGACGCCGCTCTCGTGCGCGAGAGCCTTGGCAAGGAGCGTCTTGCCCGTGCCGGGCGCACCGTAGAGCAGCACCCCCTTGGGCGCCTTCGTGTCAGTCTCCTCGTAGAGGTGGCGGTACTTGAACGGCCACACGACCGATTCGATGAGGAGCTCCTTTATCTCCTTGAGGCCGCCCACGTCGTCCCACGTCACCTTGGGTATCTCGACGAAGATCTCCCTGATGGCCGAGGGCTCGACCTCGCGCAGGGCGGCCATAAAGTGCTTCATCTTTATCGTCAGCGTATCGAGCTTCTCATAGGGGAAGGGTCCGGACGTGTGCTCTATCTCGGGGAAGGCCTCGCGCAGCGTCTTCATGGCCGTCTCGCGGCAGAGGTTCTCGAGGTCGGCGCCCACGAATCCGTGTGTCAGATCGGCTATCCGTTCGAGGTCGACGTCTTCGTCGAGCGGCATCGAGCGCGTATGGATCTTGAGGATCTCGAGCCTGCCGTTGCGGTCGGGTACGTCAAGCACTATCTCGCGGTCGAACCTGCCGGGGCGCCGCAGCGCGAGGTCGAGCTGCTTGGGCAGGTTGGTGGACCCTATGACGATCACCTTGCCCCTGTCCTTGAGGCCGTCCATGAGCGCCAGGAGCTGCGCCACCACGCGTTTTTCGACCTCGCCCGTCACCTTGCCACGCTTGGGGGCTATGGCGTCGAGCTCGTCGAGGAATATGATGGACGGCTGGTTGCGCGTGGCCTCTTCGAATATGGCCCTCAGCTTTGCCTCGCTCTCGCCGTAGTACTTGTGTATGATCTCGGGACCGTTCACCACCTGGAAGTTGGCCTGCGTCTCGTTGGCCACGGCCCTGGCAAGCAGCGTCTTACCGCTTCCGGGAGGACCCACGAGCAGTATGCCGCGGGGCGGGTCGACGCCCAGCCGCTCGAATATCTGCGGGTACTTGAGCGGTATCTCGACCATCTCGCGTACCTTGCGTATCTGTTCCCTCAGGCCCCCTATCTCGTCGTAGCTCACGCGCGACGTGGGTACCCGCTCGTGCGGCTTGTTCCTTATCTCGATGCGTGTCGTGGACCTTATGACCACCGTGTCGGCCGGCACGGTACCCAGCACCTGCACCACCTCGCGCCTCTTCTCTGAGACGGGGATGGACAGCCTGTCGCCCACCGTCACCGGGAGCCCCTGTATGTGGCGCATCAGGAACTGTAGGTCCTCGGTGCAGTAGAGAGGGTCCGTCCCCACGGGGGCGAGCACCACCTTTATGGCGGTCGTCGACCCTATTTTCTTGACCGGGACCCGCTCGGACTCCGAGACGCGGGCGTTCTCCATCGTGAGGGGGTCGAGCTCGATTACCGAGCGGCGCCCGTCTGCGTGATCGAGCGGCAGGGCGCGCGCGGCCGTCTTGCGCTTGCCCCAGATGGCCACTATGTCCCAGCTGCTGAGCCCCAGCTCCCTCATGTCCTTCGGATGGATGAGGGCGATCCCTTTGCCTTTGTCTTGGTTGGTGAGGGGGTGGATCTTGAGAAAGAGGGTCTCGGCCATCTCACTTAGATTTTACCGCTGCCCCCCGGGGGGGTCAAGGATAGCAGGCGCGGGGGAGGGGGTGGAAAAAGAGAAGGAAGGGGGCACTCTCGGACACGAATTATCCTTTGTAGGCAGGCTGTTACAAGCGACCATGCCCGCTTGCCGCTACCGCCTCCACGTGCCCCGCCCGCTGGAGTCGGAGGGGGAGGGCGCGGCTGGCCCCAGCGTGCTGGTTCCGCCGGCGGGGGGAGGGGACCGTCCCGCTATGTTTTGGTCGCGTGCCGTGGGGGGGGCGGTGTGGGGAGGTCGGATCGCACGTTGCACGCCGCCTCCCTCCGAGTACCGTGGGCGGTTCGACCACGGCGGGCTGGAGGGAACGCACCCTCGGCGCGCTACGTCCGGGCGGCTCGACCGGAAGGAGGGGGGGTCACGTGCGCGGCGGCCGCGCCTCGGTCGGGCCCTCTTCCGCGCCCCTTCGGCCCGGCGGCGGGGCGCGTCTCGGGGGTCAAGTCCTGTATTCGGCGTTGAGTCTTACGTATTCCTCCGATATGTCGCTTGCAAGCACCCACCACTCCCCGCTTCCGACACCCAGATCGAGAGTCACCGTGAACTCCGGCTTCTTGAACACGGGGACCAGCTTGTCCTCGTCCGCGACGGGCACGCCCCCCTTGAGCACGAGGTGCTGGTCGAAGTAGAGATCCAGCCGCGCGGGGTCGAACCTCACCCCGGCCCTTCCGGCCGCGGCCGCAAACCGCCCCCAGTTGGGGTCCTCGCCGTAGAGGGCGGTCTTTACCAGCAGCGACGTGCCCAGTGTTCTGGCCACCCGCTCGGCGGCCCTTCTGGTGGGGGCGCCCCTGACGACGATGCGCACCACCTTCGTCGCCCCCTCGCCGTCGCGCACTATCATGCGGGCCGCCTCGTGGTTGAGTTCGGTGAGAAGCTCGGTGAGCGCTTCGAGCTCGGCCGAGCCTTCGTCGATGGGCCGGTTGCCCGCCGCACCTCCGGCCAGGGCCAGCACGGTGTCGTTGGTCGAGGTGTCGCCGTCGACGATTATCCGGTTGTAGGTCTCGTCCACGGCCCGGCGCAACGCCCACGACAGGGCGGCCGGGGTGACGTCGAACTCCGTAAGCACGAAGGCGAGCATCGTGGCCATGTGCGGCGCTATCATGCCGGCCCCCTTGGCTACGACGCAGACCCGTCCCCTGACGCCGCCTATACGGGCGTCCCTTACGACGTGTTTGGGAAAAGTGTCCGTGGTCATTATGGCCTCGGCGAATTCGTGCAGCCCCCCCTCGTCAAGCGCCGCAACGAGCCGCGGTACGGCCGCCCTCATCCTGTCGACGGGAAGGCGCACCCCTATGACGCCGGTCGAAGCTGGCACGACGAGCGACTCGGGCACGGAGAGCTCCCGGGCGACGGCGCTCGTCACCCGCCGGGCGTCCTCCATGCCGTCCCTGCCCGTGCAGGCGTTGGCGTTGCCGCTGTTTACGATCACGGCTCTGCACAGCCCCCGGCGCAGGCGCCTTCGGCCCACGACGACGGGGGCGGCCTTGACGACGTTGCGAGTAAAGACGGCGGCCGCGGCGGCGGGGCGGTCGGCCACGATGAGCCCCATGTCGAGCTTGCCGCTTTCCTTTATGCCTGCGTGGACGGCCGAAGCCTTGAATCCTCGTACTCTCAGCATCTCTCGAGCTCCCCTAACAGTTTGAGCGAGTTGTAGGTTGCGCCCGTGCACCGCTCGGCGAAGCGTGCGAGCGCGGCGACGGCGCGCGCGGCGTCTTCGCCGATCAGGCGTTCGGCGTCGAAGGGCGGCGCCCAGCCTGCGCGCTCGAGTGCCCCGAGCAGGAAGCGGGCCGCCGCCGCGGCGGGCTCCTCTCCCCGGTCGAGCGCACCGAGTGTGGCGACGGCGTGATCGAACGTCTCCCTCTCGGGCGCCTCCTCGGCCACGAGCACGTCGAGCGTCTCGAGCACGAACGAGCCCCATGCGAAGAGGGCGAGGTCTCCCATCACCCTCTTGAACACCGTGCGCGTGTCGCAATCGACGAGCATCTTCAGTTCCCGCCCCGAGTCCCGGATCTGGACGGCTAGCAGCACGAAGTGCTCGAGCCTGCCTCCGAACCGCCGCACGCTCCGCTGCGCCCCCTTGGCCACGGCCCGCACCTTGCCGGCATCTCTCGTCGCAAGCACTACGACGAGGTCGGTCTTGGGGCCGCGGTACTTCCTTATGACGAGGGCTTCCGTCTCGATCAACATCGCCTCTCACCCCCCGCGCAGCAACACCATCGCTATGAGGAAGTAGACCACCGAGCCGAAGAGGTCGTTCGACATCGATATGAATGGACTTGAGGCCACGGCGGGATCGAACCGCAGCTTGTAGAGGGTGAGGGGTACGAACACCCCCATCAGGGTAGTCGCTACGGGGGCGCATATCATGGCCACGAATATGGCGAGCGCGATCTTCGTTGCCGCAGGATCGGCGTGTGTTATGAGAAGCGCTATTGCGGCCGCTATGATGCCTGCTATGGAGCCGAGCAGGAGAGCGAGCTTGAGCTCTTCGACCACAACCTTGAACGTTTGTTCGAGTCCTATGGTGCCCATGCCCAGACCGCGCACGATTATGGACGATACCTGGACGCCTACGTTCCCGCCCGTGGCCATGATGGCGGGCATGAATGCCGCAAGCAGTGCCGCCTGCTGGAGCGTGGTCTCGAAGAAACGGGCGATTATCAATGCTATCACAAGTTCACCGAGAAGCGTCAGTATTATCCACGGCGTCCGTGCCTTGAGCCTCTCGAATGTGGGGGTGAACAGGGGGTGTATGTACTCGCCGATACCGGCCATCTGGTACATGTCCTCCGAGGCCTCTTCCGTTATGACGTCCATCACGTCATCCGACGTTATCCGGCCCAGGAGCACCCCCTTCTCGTCTACCACGGGAAGCACCACTATGTCATGCCTCTTCACTATGTCGGCCACCTTCTCCTGGTCCACGTCCGGCGTTACAGTGATCTCCACCGGCTCCATTATCTCCGAAATCTTCGTCGACGGGTTGGCCAGTATGAGTTTGGTCAGCGGCACCTGCCCTAGCAGGCGGTCGTCGCTGTCGGTCACGTATATCTCGTAGAACTCGTCGATTTCGTCCGCAATGAGCCGTATCCACTCGATCGTGTCACGCACCGTCATGTCGGGCGTGACCTGGACGAGCTCGGTCTGCATTATACCGCCGGCCGTGTCCTCGGGATACTGGAGGAGGCTCTTGACCTCGATCAGTTCCTCGGGGCTCATCCGGGCCATCACCTCGGATCTCACCCGCTCGGGCAGCTCCGAGACGATGTCGGCGGCGTCGTCGGAGTCGAGCTCGCTGATCAGCCGGACGGCGGTATCGGGGTCGAGCTCTTCGAGCACCTCATGGCGGAGCTCGGGATCCATATCGAGCAGCACCTCGGCGGCCGTCGAAGGGCTGAGGCTTCGGAGTACCGTTACGGCCTCATCCCTGTCGAGCGAGGCGAGCAGGTCGGCGACCTCGTGCGAATGCATTTCGGCCAAGGCCTCGCCCACGGCGGCCAGGTTGCCCTCTTCAATCAGTCTCTCGAGCTTCGCCGCGGCCTGTTGCCTGTCCATGGAATCGTCCGGGGGGCTGCACCCTAACCGTTCCCGGAGGGGGCGGAAGGGTCCCGTGGGGGTAATCTGGTTATTGTAATTGACGGGCTGTAAAAGTAAAGGTGCGGGGGGATGCTACTCGGCCGTATGGGCCAGTCCGCCCGCTGTGTCTGCGGCTGTCTCGTCGAGCGCGAGGACCGTCCGCGCCAGAAGCTCGTCGATCCCTTCACCCGTGGCGGCCGAGACTGCGAGCAGCTCGACGCCCCTCTCGGCGAAGTCGTGCCTTATCTCTTCGTACATCTCCCTGGCCTCCGGAAGGTCGACCTTGTTGGCCGCCACGACCTGCGGTCTCGAGGCCAGTCCAGGCATGTATGCATCCAGTTCGGCGTTGATCTTCGTGTAGTCGTCCCGTGGGTCCCGCCCCGTGTAGGGGGAGAGGTCGAGCAGGTGTATGAGCACCCGTGTGCGCTCGATGTGGCGGAGGAACGTCGTACCCATACCCACCCCCCGGTGGGCCCCCTCGACCAGCCCCGGGATGTCGGCGGCTACGAACCGGTGTCCTTTCCAGTCGACGACTCCGAGGCTGGGCGCCTTGGTCGTGAACGGGTAGTCGGCCACCTTGGGACGGGCGGCCGATATGCGGCGGATGAGCGTCGATTTGCCTGCGTTGGGACAGCCGATGATGCCTACGTCGGCAAGCAGCTTGAGCACCAGCCGGAGCGTCCTCTCCTCGCCGGGCTCGCCGGGCTGTGCGTAGCGTGGTGCCTGGTTGGTGGAGGTGGCAAAGTGGGCGTTGCCCTTGCCCCCGCGGCCGCCGCGGGCCGCGACGAAGCGCTGTCCATCGCGCGCAAGATCACACAATACTTCGCCCGTCTCGGCGTCAGTGACCACCGTGCCAACAGGCACAGGCACGACCAACGGCTCGGCCGAGGCGCCGTGCATGTTCTTGCCCTTTCCGTGTCCGCCCCGGCGCGCCCTATAGTGACGCTTATAGCGGAAATCGAGGAGCGAGGTGATGTTGGATGCCGCGACCAGCACGACGTCACCACCCCGACCGCCGTCGCCGCCGTCGGGGCCCCCGCGGGGGACGTACTTCTCCCTGCGGAAGCTCACGCATCCGTTGCCTCCGGCGCCGGAACGTACGTGTATAACGGCTTCGTCTATGAATCTCGCCATCGGTTCTCAAGGGCGCACCCGCAGCGAAGGCGCCTCCCCGCGCATGTGGTATGGGGGTGCCGTCCCCAGACTGTGGACCCGGTGCCCTAGTTGCTCCTGACTGGGAGGGGGAACGGGCGGATACGCTGTACAAATATTTATTATACCTGCGCGTCCGTAATCGTCCCCTGCCTCTGGGGGGCGAGCCGAGTGGCGCCTCCCCCCTCGGAGAAGGGGTCGGCCCCTTCCGCTGGAGCGCCGAGGGGCGGGACGATCGCACCTGGAGAAGGTGCAAAGCGTCTCAAGCTCCCAGGCGCACCTCGTGCGTTCGGCCCGTATAGGTGTAGAGGGTCTCCGTGCGCGCGGCGCCTCCATTCACGCGCCGCCCCTCCACACCTCCGCCTCCTCCATGTTCCGGCCCCCTCGAGTAGGTGTCACCTCCGCAGAGTAGCCACCTCGGCCGATAGCCCTTCCGACATTCACCGGTTGGCTGTGACGGTGCCGGATACTCTCTAAAATAAGAGCACACGCAATCATCCCAACGACCCATTCATATCTATTTCCCCTCCACAAGCGTCCGCCTTCCCAGGGGACGAGGACGCTCCCTTCGTCCTCCTTCGTCGCCGCCCCGGCAGCTTAGCGGTCCCGCCATCGGTGGATCCCCTCACCCCGCGCCCGAGGCGATGGATTGAATTCACCCCCCGATTGGTATATAAATATCACCGCGCCCCTATAAGGGTGGGGGTGGATGATGCAATGGTAGTAGGTATACCGCGGGAGAGGAAGATCAGGGAGTACAGGGTGGTGCTCAACCCCCAAGCCGTGCGTGTACTGGTCGCAGACGGCCACCGCGTCCTTGTTGAGAGGTCGGCCGGCGCGGGGAGCGGCATCGAGGATGACGACTACGTCGCAGCCGGCGCCGAGTTGGTGGAGACGGAGGAGGAGCTGTTCGAGAGGGCCGAGCTCATCGTCAAGGTAAAGGAGCTTCAGCCCGAGGAGTGGCCCCTGTTGAAGCCCCATCACGTGCTGTTCTCCTACATCCATCTGGCCTCGGACGAGAGGCTCCAGGAGGCCTTGGCCGCAAGCGGTGCCACAGTCGTCGCCTTCGAGACCGTCGAGCTCGACGACGGCTCGCTGCCGTTGCTGGTGCCGATGAGCAGTATAGCGGGCAAGCTCTCCATCCAGGAGGGTTCCCACTTCCTGGAGCGTCCCTACGGGGGCAAGGGCGTCATCCTGTCCGGAGCCCCCGGGGTGAGACCGGCCAAGGTGACCGTGATCGGAGGCGGAACCGTGGGCAGGAACGCCGTAATCACGGCTTTGGGGATGAGGGCCGACGTCACCGTGATAGACAAGAACCTCGAGAAACTCAAGTATTTCTACGACCGCTTCTCGGCCCAAGTCACGACGCGGCCGTCCTATCCGGAGATAGTGGCCGAGGAGGTGGCCTCTTCGGATCTCGTCGTAGGGGCGGTGCTCGTCACAGGGGCGCGGGCGCCGAAGGTGGTTACGGCCGAGATGATAGAGGCGATGGAGGAGGGGAGCGTCTTCGTAGACATCGCCATCGACCAGGGAGGATGCTCGGAGACGAGCAGGCCCACGACGCTCGACGATCCCGTCTACGTGGAGCGGGGCGTCATACACTACTGCGTGACCAACGTCCCCTCGCTCGTGAGCCGCACTTCTACGTTCGCTCTCTCGGCCGCCGTGCTTCCTTATCTACGTGAGCTTGCGGCGGGGCGACTCAGGCAAAGCCCCCCGCTCAAGCGGGGTATAAACGTCGAAGGCGGGAGGGTGCTGATATAGTGGGAGTGGTAACGCGCCGGCCGCAGCCTCAACGGAGTGTGCTCCGCGGCGGCGGTGAGGCACCACGCCCTCTCGGCCCACGTCGGGTGAACCGTGATGGCAAAGCGTTTCTTCGCCGTAACGGCCGTCGGAAGCGACAGGCCGGGCATCGTAGCCCGCCTGAGCGGCGTGCTCTATGAGGCGGGGGCCAACATCGAGGACTCCAGCATGACCATCCTCGTTGGCCAGTTCGCGATGATACTGATCGTCTCCGTACCCGACGGTATCGATGCCCCCCAACTCCGGGAGGCGTTCGCTCCTGTAGCCGACGAGCTGGGACTTTTCATCACCGTGGAGGAGCTCGCGCCTCAGGCCCTCGAGGGCGGCGGCCGTGGGGTCGGCCGGGCCGACTACATAATCTCCGTCATTGCGCCCGACAGGCCCGGTATCGTCTACCGCATCTCCTCGCTCCTTGCCGGCAGAGGAGTGAACATAACCGACATGAACACCAAGGTCGTCTCGGGCGAGGAGCGGCCGGTCTATACGATGGTGCTCGAGGTGGGCGTTCCCGAAGGTGTGGACCCGGATGAGCTGGCCGCCGAGCTGGCGGCGCTCGGCCGGGAGCTTTCGATCGACGTGTCGATGCGTCAGTTGGACGTCGTGGAGCTGTAACGGGGGAGGTTGCGTACGCTCGTCGTAATTCTTCTGATGCCTGTTCGAAAGATCGTTCTCTATCCCCACCCCATGCTCAGGGCCAAGTGCACGCCGGTAGAAGTGCTCGACGGTAAGATGCGCTCGCTCATAGGGGACATGGTCGATACGATGTACCACCACCCGGGTTGCGTGGGGTTGGCGGCCCCACAGATAGGGGTGCCGCGCAGGGTGTTCGTGATCGACGTCTCGCGCAAGCAGGGTGCCAAGGGGAACCACGGCCTGGTGGTGCTGGTCAACCCGACCATAGTGCGGGCCGAGGGCTCCAAGATCGGCAGGGAAGGGTGCCTCAGCATCCCCGAGTTCCTGGGCGACGTAATGCGGGCAAGACGCGTGGTCGTCGAGGGGTGGGACGCCGAGGGCAGGGAGGTGAGCGTGGCCGCCAAGGGGCTCGAGGCGGTGGCCGTGCAACATGAAATGGATCACCTGAATGGTATACTGTTTATCGACAAGCTCTCTTCGCTGGGAAGGGGACTCATCAGGAGAAAGCGTTGACGTCGTAGCAGGGGACGGTTTCGCCCGGCGGGTGGCATGCCCACCGTGTCGGCGGGACCGCCATTGAGGCTGTCGGGAGGATGGGTGAATGGGAAGAATGAGGCTTTTCCTTGGGGTAGTGGGGTCCGTCTTGGCCGTATCGTTCCTTGCGTTCAATGTGGGTTGTTCATCACACGGCAAGGTGGTGACAGGACAGAGCGCCGAGCAGCTCTACGCCTCGGCCATGAAGGAGCTCAACAAGAAGGGGGGGTTCCCCTACGTCTTCCGGGGACCCGACTACGACAAGGCATTAAATCGGCTGAAGGAGATCCAGGTCCGCCACTCGTTCAGCCCCTATGCCCCCCTGGCCGAGCTCAGGATTGCCGACCTGTACTTCAAGAAGGGGGAGTACGACCAAGCGGCCGTCGAGTACGAACAGTTCATCAAGCGGCACCCCGGACACATGGAGACCCCTTACGCCATGTACCGGCTGGCGCTCTCCTACTACAAGCAAAAGCGCTCCATCGACAGGGACCCTACGACGTTGCGTGAGGCCGAGAAGTGGTTCCGTCGATATATCTCCCGCTATCCCTCGTCCCAATACGTGCCCCAGGCTCGCAAGCTCTTGGCCAAGACACGCTCGCTGCTGGCCAAGCGCGAAATATACATAGGCGACTACTACAACAAGAGGCACAACTACCATGCATGCGCCGCCCGCTACCGGAAGGTGGTAGACGAGTTCTACGACACGCCCGTGCTCGAAGACGCGCTCTTCAAGCTGGGCGAGTCCTACTACAGGATGGGCCAGTACGAGAGCGCCCGACGGGCGCTCGTAGAGATGCTCGACCTCTATCCTGACGGCGATCGCCGCAAGGATGCAAAGAAGTTGCTCTCAAGGATAGACGAGCGCCTCCGTCACGCCGCCCGCGAAGAGGAACAATGAAACCTTCTCTTGCCCTGGCCACCCTATTGCTGCTCTTCGTCTTCGTCTCGTGTGGAGACTCGGCAGAGCGGGCGGTCGTCGGCGTGCTGGACGCAAGGGAGAAAGCGTTCGAGACGCGGGACGTCTCGCTCTACCGCTCCCTCATCGACCCCGACTACAAGGTGCGCAGGAAGGGCAAGGTGGAAGGGGCCGAGGATGTGATCAGGCGGTTCCAGGGGGTGATGGCCTTCTTCGACCACATAAGCGTCGACTACAGCGACCGCGTCGTCACGATTGAAGGACGGCGGGCGCGCGTCGTACAGCGGGCGCACGTTAGCGTCTCCATGTACGAGGAGGGGATAAAGAGCAGCTTCAAGGTTCGTGAGGTACTTGAACTGCGCAACGTGGACGGCCGATGGTACATATCGCGCGAGGCGCCCAGGGATCTGGCCGAGGGGTTCGTCTTCGGCGACATGTAGGGGTAGGGGTGTGTTGCGAGATAGCGCGTGGGGGGGTGGAGCGGCGGCCTCTGCGTGCGGCCGGAGCCGCTCACCAGTGTACATCCCCTTTCTCGGGGCGATGGCGTGCTCGGCTCCTTTTCGGTGTCGGTGCTGCTCGTCGGGGGATGAGCCGTGCGGCTTAGGTGCTGCGGTGGGCGCGGGCTCAGGTGTTGAACTTCTTCTCCATCTCCTCTTGTTCTTCTTTACAGTTTATGCAGAGCGTCGCCTCCGGTCTCGCCTTCAACCTCTCGCGTGAGATGGGTTCGCCGCATTCCTCGCACTCGCCGTAGGTGCCCTCCTTGATCTTGTTGAGAGCAGTGAGGATCTTCTGGATCAGTTTACGCTCACGGTCGCGCTTGCGTAGTTCGATGCTCTTACTCGATTCCGAGAGGGCCCGGTCTACAGGGTCTGCGAAGCTGTCAGTGCTCCTGCTCAACTCCTCGATGGTCTTGCCCGCCGTGCCGAGCAGTGATTGGAGCTTTGAGTAGAGCAACTCCCTGTAGTATTCGACTTCGTTCGGCTCCATAATTTGGACAGTATACCACACACCGCCCGCGCTGGTGAACGTCCCCCCCCGCCGCAGCCGCCGCTCTCTCGGGGCGTCTGAGTCCGTCTCTCCCTAGTGCGTCGGTGCCTCAGCGAACAATGAGGTAGATGCCGAGCAGAATAAGCCCCCCGCCCGCAGCCGTGCCGGCATCGAGCCGCGAGCCCAGCTGGAGGGAATCGAACAGCAGGCCGCAGACGGGAACGAGCATCACAGAGAAGGCCAGCGTATGGGTGTTGAGGCGGTGGAGGAGGTGGAACCATATGGCGAAGTTGACCGTGGAGGCGATGATACCCGTAAAGAGAAGGGTGAATAATGAGACGGGCGTTACCTGGACGTGTAGGAGGCTTCCTTCAAGCAGCCACGTTATGAGGGCCAGCCCCGCCGTTCCGATGAGGAGCTGCAGTCCGTTTGCCGTGAGCGGGTCCTCTCCCTTCATACGCACCTTGCTCACCAGGTTGGCGAGCGCCCACGAGAGTGCCGCACACACGATCATCGTCTCGCCGAACAGCATCCTCGGGTTCTGGTGGATGAGCGTGTCCCACCCCATTATGGAGAGCAGTCCCACGGCCCCGCTCGCTATGCCGAGCCATTGAACCCCACGCAGCTTCTCACCCAGCAGGAAGTGGGTCAGCAGGCTTGTCCATATGGGCATCGTGTATAGGAGTACGGCCGTCTTGCCTGCCGTGACGAATCTCAGCCCGTAGAGGACGAACCCGAACAGGCCCGTCGTCTGCAGCAGCCCGAAGAGGATGTAGTCGGGCCACTTGCGTAGGGGAGGTGGGGCGAGGCGCCTGGCCACGAGCAGGGGTACCATGGCCACTCCCCCGATGAGGCAACGCCACGTGGCGAAGGTGAAGGAGCTCATGTAGCCGATGCCCACCTTCATCATCACCCAGGAGTAGCCCCAGGTGACTACGGTGAACACGAGCAATATCACGTCCCGGCCGGCCGGGTGGTTGCGGGTCTCCATGAGAGGGCGTTTCCGACGGGTTGGCTTGGTCTGTGAATGGTACTGGTGGAGAGGTCCGTGTCAAGGGGTGGGCGGTCCCGCTCCGTTCGGCCGACGACGGTCGAATGGTGGATTGGTGGAGTCGGCGTGGGCGGTCGGTCGGGAGGCTGGGGCGTTCGAGGGGGACGAGCGGCCACGGGCGCCTGGCTCGCCCAAACAGCGGGATGATCGTGTGGACGCGTCCCGGAGCGGCCGTCGGTGCTGAATGAGCACCTCCACGGGAGTGTCAGAGGATATGGGTGGGGGCGCGATCGTCCGTCGGTCCTGCGTGGTACGTCAGCTCGTGACGGGTCGTGGAGCCCTCCCTCGGGCGAATGCGGCTCGTGCCGTCGTCACCTTGCCGCCTGGGGCGATGGAGTCGGGATTAGAAGGACGGTATCCGCCGCGCTCCCGGTCCATCCTTATGGGGCGACGGTTCATCGGCACACTCTGCATGCCGCCGACGCCGCGGACGTGGTAGAGGGAGTGGAGCTACGTGTCGGAATAGATCTGGCGCAGTATGTCCCCGCCGCCGCGCTCGAGTACGCCCTCGGCGGCCCGCCGGGCCACGCCCACATGCTCTGCGGCCGGCCCTGAGGCCTCCTCCCTCGCAATCCTTGCGCCGTCGGTAGTTGCAACGAGTCCCCTCACGGCTATCGTATCGCCCCCGTCCTCGAGCGTAGCCAGGCATCCCACCGGCGCCTGGCACCCCCCTCCTACCCGTTTCAGGAAGGCCCGTTCGGCCTGGGCCACGACGAGAGTGGGCCGGTCGCATATGGCCGCCGCTATGCGCGCCGCCGTCTCGTCGTCCTCTCTTCCCTCCAGCGCCACGATTCCCTGGCCCGGTGCCGGAAGCATGAGGTCGGGATCAAGCACCTCGGTCGCCGCACTCTCGAGGCCCATCCGTTCCAGGCCCGCATAGGCAAGCACGACGGCGTCGAGCCCTTCGGTCTCAAGCTTCCGCAGCCGTGTGTCGACGTTGCCCCGCACGGGTACGACCTCGATGTCCGGGCGTAGGTGGAGGAGCTGGGCCGTCCGGCGCGTACTGCTCGTACCCACGCGTGCGCTGGGTGGAAGCGAGGAAAGCGTGCGCCCGCCCCTTGCGCACAGGGCGTCGAGGGGGCTTTGTCGTGCCAGCACCCCTGTTAGTGCGAGTCCGGGGGGCAGCTCGACCGGCATGTCCTTGAGGCTGTGGACGGCTATGTCAATGCGGCCATCGAGCAGAGCCTCTTCGATCTCCTTTACGAACACGCCCTTGCCGCCTATCTGGGCGAACGGGGCGTTCTGTATCCTGTCGCCCGTGGTGCGTATCTTGACGATGGAGGGAGCAACGTCGGGGAACGCCGACGATATGAGGGCGGAGACGCGTTCGGCCTGCCAGAGGGCAAGGCGACTGCCGCGCGTGCCTATCCTAAAGCTGCGCTTCCTGGTCATCGTCCTCGTCGAGCTCCAGCTTGCAGCCCAGGTCGAACAACTCCTTGAGGGTGTCGGAGTAGTGTGCTCCGAGCGACGTGGAGGCGGCGCGCTTCAGGTTGGTAAGGGGCGCGTGCAGTATCTTGCCCACTATGGCCGAAGCCATGTTGGCCACGACCTGGCGCTGCCTTTCTTCGAGCCCTCCGAGGCGGCGCAGCGCCTTCTCCACCTCCCTTTCCTTTATCTCTTCGACCCTCCGCCTCAGCGATATGATGACGGGCACCACCTTGAGCTCGTCCAGCCACTCCATGAACCGCCTTCCGCCGAGGCTTACGATCTCCTCGGCCCTCTCGGCACGACGACGGCGCTCCTTGATGTTCTCTTCGGTCACCCCGCGCAGGTCGTCTATGTCGTAGAGGTAGATGTTTTCCATCTCCTCGACACGGGGGTCGATGTCGCGGGGGACGGCTATATCGATCATGAACATGGGCTCGTTGCGTCTCAGCTTGAGCGCCTCCTGCAGGTGGTGCTTGCGTATGATGAAGTCGCTCGATCCGGTGGCGCTTATGACGACATCCACGTGGCGCAGGAAGTAGGGCACCTCCTCCATCTTGATGGGCCTGCCTCCGAGCTTGGCGGCCAGCGCGCGCGTGTTGCTCTCGGAGCGTCCGGCCACGACGATCTCCTTTATTCCGCTCGATATGAGGTGGCGTGCCGCAAGTTCACCCATCTCGCCCGTACCGATGAGCAGAGTCGTGCGCTTGAAGAGGTCGTCGAATATGCGTTTTGCGAGCTCGACGGCGGCGTAGCTGACCGAGATGGCCTGGGCACCTATGTTGGTCTCGTGCCTTACGCGCTTGGCCACCGAGAACGAGTAGTGGAACAGCCGGTTCAGTATAAGACTGGTCGTCCCCGCGTCGTGGGCCGCCCGGTAGGCTTGTTTGACCTGGCCCAGGATCTGCGGCTCGCCGACGACCATGGAGTCGAGGCTGCACGCCACCCGCAGCAGGTGTATCACGGCGTCCTCGCCGTGGAGTCTGTAGACGTAGGGGTCGATGTCGGCCCGGGGGGTGCCGTGGAATTCCGAGAGGAACGACACGACCGTCTCCGTGCAGGCCTCCGCGTCTTCGGTGACGGCGTAGACCTCGACGCGGTTGCAGGTGGAGAGGATCACGCACTCGTCGACCTGCTCACGGCCGTGGAGAAGGCTTAAGGCGTGGGGCAGCTCCTTCTTGTCGAAGGAGAGCCTTTCCCTTACTTCGACGGGGGTGTTGGTGTGGCTCAGACCGACGAGGACTATATTCGTCATATCGCTCACCCCGCCCTCCACGGCGGCGGAGGCCTCGGGACTAAATATTATCATCCCGCCGCGGTGTTGTTAATGCCCTACCTGCGCTTGCGCCTTATCTCCCATGCGCGCATGCCGTCGTTCCAGAACCTCTCCTCCCTCCACGGGTCCCCTCTCATGTGGTAGCCGCGGCTCTCCCAAAAGCCGGCCCTTTCCTCATCCATAAGTTCGATGCCGCAGACGTATTTGGCGCTCTTCCACGCGTAGAGCCGAGGCACGATCAGGCGCAGCGGCCATCCGTGCTCCGGGGCGAGCGGGCGGCCGTCGAGCATGTGGGCGAACAGGCAGTCTTCGGCGAGGAAGTCCTCGAGCCTGAGATTGGTGGAGTAGCCATCCAGGCAGTGCACCATCACGTACCGGGCCCCCTCCCTTGGACGTACGAGCCCGTAGACGGCCGACGTGGGTACGCCGCGCCAGTTGAGCGCCTGTTTAGACCAGCCGGTCACGCAGTGGAAGTCGGCCACCACCTCGACCTTGGGGAGCGATACGAACTCCTCCCACGTGAGCACCACGGGGCGTTCCACGTGGCCGGTGATGGTAAACCTGTATGCGTCGAGCCTTATGCGGGGTCTCGGTGCTATGTCGTAGACGGGGAACTTGCGTGTGAGGACCTGACCCGGAGGGACGCGCGGTTGACGCTCGAGCGTGGGACTTGCTATCTTCTTCACCGCGGCTTCCTCGCTGCGGCCGGCCGGGGAGTGTACGACCGGCTCGTGCTCGTCGTCACCCGGCCCCGAGGCGGCGCGCTCTTGGCGTGCGATGACCCTAGGTCGCTTCCTCTCCATATTCTCCGTAGGTCCCCATCCCACTCCGTGGCGCCGAGGCGCACGACAAAAGCCGTCTAGTTCCACCCCGACTGCCTCCCCGCACCTCCCGCAGCGTTCAGCGCATCCGCCCTTGCTCCAGCCTCCGCTAGGCCTCCATGGTCTAGCCCGCGGGCACTCACGCGTCCCCCGCTCCACCGATCCCCCCCGCCGCCTATTCGGCCGAGCCGAGGCCTCCACGCTGCGGCATCACCATCAACTCCTCGGTCATCGCTTCGGCCGGCTGGCGCGCCACGAACAGCACCACTTCGGCGACCGTCGAGGGCTTCATCATCCACGACTTGTTCCAGTTTCCGTCCCCGATGCCCTCCCAGATGTCGGTGGCGGTGGGACCGGGAAGCACCGAAGTCACCTTTATCCCCCGGCTGCGCAGCTCCTCGCGCAGCGAATTCGTAAACCCCAGCAGTCCCCACTTAGAAGCGCAGTAGGCCGTCCAGTTGGGAAAACCGAACTTCGATGCGTTAGAACCGATGTTGAAGATGTGGGAGCCGGCGCGCATGTAGGGGAGTGCGAACTTCGTCATGAGGAAGGGGCCCGTCAGGTTGACGCGCACCGTCTCGTTCCACTCTTCGACAGTGGTTTTCTCGAAAGGCTTCGATACGGCTATGCCGGCGTTGTTCACCAATACGTCGATGGTTCCCTTCAGTTTTGCCGCACGTTGGACGAACCCCTGCACGGCGGCGGGATCGCCTACGTCGCATGCCTCGAACAATCCCCGGCCCCCGCGCGATTCCACCTCTTCCCTCAGCGCAGCGACGCTGCGGTCGCTGCGCGTGCAACAGGCCACCACGGCACCCTCGTCGGCAAAGCGGATCGCAATCTCGCGTCCTATCCCCCTTCCGGCACCCGTTACGATTACCACCTTGTCCTTCATAACGGCTTCTCGATGAGACTCAGGAACTCGCTCCTCGTGCGCTCGTCGCTCTTGAACACTCCCACCATGGCGCTCGTCACCAGGTTGGCCTCGGCCTTCTTCACCCCGCGCATCGCCATGCAAAGGTGATAGCCCTGCGTGACCACCGCCACGCCGGCCGGGTGGAGCTGCTCGTTGAGGAAATCGGCTATCTGCTGCGTCATCCTCTCCTGAACCTGAAGGCGGCGTGCGAACACCTCGACGATGCGAGGGATCTTGCTCAACCCGATTATCCTGCCGTTGGGCACATAGGCCACGTGGCACTTGCCGAAGAACGGCAGCAGATGGTGCTCGCACATGCTGTAGTACTCGATGTCTCTTACGACGACCATCTCGTCGTACTTCTCTTCGAAGATCGCACCGTTTATGACGTCTCGGGGCTTCGTCCGGTAGCCGGCCGTTATCTCCTCGTACATGTGGCGTATCCTCTCCGGCGTTCCCAGGAGCCCCTTACGGTCGGGGTCTTCGCCTATCTCGCGCAGTATCACCCGTACGGCCTCTTCTATCGGGTGGGATCCGCCTGCGGCCCCGTGCGGAATGGCCTCCACCACCCCAGCCTTCGCGGCGGCCGCGGCCTCCATGCTCTTCTCTCTCGCCTCATCAGATCGCGACATCATGCCTCCTCCGCTCGACGGCATTCGGTGTAGTATTCGAAGTAGTTGTTGGGCGTCTCCCACAGCGTGACGCGACAGAGCGCCGCGTTCGACGAGGACGCCACACGTGGGGCCAGGCGCTCCCAGAGGTAACGGGCTATGATCTCGCCCGATGCCCTGTGCTCGGTGAAATAAGGCACCTCGACATCAAGCCTCTTGTGGTCGAGTTCTTCGAGCACTTCGCCCACGATGCGGTCGAGTGTGTTGATATCAATAATCATACCCGTCTCGTCGTCTATCCGCCCGCACACGGTGACCTCGACCGTGTAGTCGTGGCCGTGGCCGCGTGGGTTGGTGCACTTGCCGAAGACGCGCCAGTTCTCCTCTTCGGTGTAGTCGGGGTTGTAGAGCCTGTGTCCGGCCGAGAAGCGGTAGACGCGTGTGAGAGCGCAGTGTTCCTTCATCTCCCCTCCCGCCGGTACTCCACGTAGAGGTCGGGCGTTTCGTAGAGCCTCACCCGGTGGAGGGTGCAGCCTCCCCGCTGCTCGAGCTTCTTCTCGAGCAGCCCCCACAACACCCGAGCGATGTTCTCCGTCGTCGGTATGAGTTCCTTGAAATAGGGGTTGTCTTCGTTCAGGTACTTGTGGTCGAAGTCCTTGAGTACGTCGTTTATGATGGGAGCCAGGTCGTAGAGGTTGATTATCATTCCCGTCTCCGGGTCGGGCTCGCCGCGCAGGGTTACCTCGAGCGTATAGTTGTGCCCGTGCCCGTAGGGGCTCGTGCACTTGCCGAATACCTGGAGGTTCTTCTCGGCCGACCATCGCGGGTTCCAGTACCTGTGTGACGCCGCGAAGGTGACCCTCTTTGTAAGTAGTGTGGTTCCCACGTTGGCTGTCTCCTGGGGCGTAACCGCCCGAAACTGTAATCTTATCATATGGACGCAGCTTGTCACCAGCGGGTGACACCCTCTCTGCTGCGCTCGGCCGCGCCGATGGAGTGTGCCGTCTATAGGTGTTATACCTGATGCGGTCTGGGGATTCATGGTCTGCGGCCGTGGCGGGGCGCCTGTCCGGCCTCTATCTTCCAATACGTAGAGGCCCTTCTGCCGCCGCTTCTGGCGGGCAAAGGTTTGGCGATGTTCTTGCTTGCCATACTCGGCGCCGACCGTGCACAGGGTGGGCTGCGTCAGGCCGCGGGGGCGACACGCTGGGGCCCTTTGGTGGATGCGAGCGGCGATTGAGGAGGAACACCGATCACCTGCCGCGCTTTGACGGGGCGGCGTGGAATCTCCCCGCGGTCGCCCATGCGCAACCCCCCCCGTACCACTCGTAGCAAGTAGCGTTGAGCGCCGTGCCTCTACGCGCGGCTGCGGAGTGGTATGGTGGCACGCTTGATGTAGGTTGAGAGTGTATATAGATACATCGCTTATCGGTCAGCCCACCGGGCCTGCCGTGGTTGCGGGAGAATGGGCGGATTCCCTCGGCCGTGTGGTGGCCGATGTCGGCTGGAGAGATACGGTCCCGAGAGAGGGTGTCGCCTCTTTCGTGCGGCCACTGTGGTCGGGTGGGGGTTGCTCTACCCCGCGCCGGGACTGTCAATACGGTGTGGCCGTGCGGTTAGGTCCTACACCCCGCAGCGGGGCCTCAAGGCCGCAAGGGGAGGAGTGGACACGGCTGTTTGCGCGGGGGCTTCTTCGCTCAAGGGGGTCTCTGCGCCCTCGGTCTTCCTACTTACCCCTCCCCCCGCTTCCTTCCCGCAGGCGCTGTCGTCGCGGTGCAGCGTTCCCCTTCCGGCTCAGTTTCATGGCTCGTGGTACCGGGCCGGCAACGGCCCCAGTATTACCCGTCGTGTGTAGCCCCCTCCATCGCAGTGGGTCGTTACAACTACCCAAGCCGTGCAGCGGGAAAGTGAGGTTGTGCGTGGTCCCATCCCGGCGCATGGGTGGTGGAGACGGGAAGGGTCGCCGCGCTCGCCTCTTGTGACAACGCTCGTTGCGGCCTTGGAGCCAAGTTGCGCCCCGCATGAGGGACGGGCGGTCAAAGGGGCCGCTTCCTTCGGGGGGAGCGGCCGCTGCGATGCGCCGTACAACGCGGTGGCTCGGGCACAGAGTGTTTGGGCGCGGCCGATGGGCCCCGCGGGAGGGAGGAGGCCCGATCCTCAGGGTGCGTCGTCGTGGCGTGGGGAAACGGGCGGAAGATTCCTTGTCTCGGTGCGGGCGGTCGAGTATTTGTGCGCCCGCTGGTGTACCTGCTGGCGAAGGCTCAGCACCGAGGGCTCGATCCTGGAGAGGAACGGCTTCGGGAACACACCCATCACCACCATCATTACCGCGATTGGCAACAGGACGAACACCTCGCGTACGCCCAGGTCGAGCAAGACCTTGTTCTCTTTCTTGTCGAGCGGACCCAGCATCACCTTCTGGTAGGCCCACAGCATGTAGACGGCACCCAGAATGACGCCCGTCGCTCCCAACGCGGCCCACGTGTAGTCGTAGCGGAACACCCCCAGCAGGAGCAGGAACTCGCCCACGAAGCCGTTGAGCATAGGCAGCCCGATGGAGGAGAGCACCGACAGGAGGAAAAACGCGGCGAAGACGGGCATCACCTTGGCCAGGCCGCCCATCTCGGCTATGGCCTTCGTGTGCCTCCTCTCGTAGATCATCCCCACGACGAGGAACAAGGCGCCGGTCGAGAGGCCGTGGTTGAGCATCTGGTATACGGCCCCCTGGATGCCCTGGGTTGTGAAGACCAGCACCCCCAGCATGATGAGTCCCATGTGGCTTACGCTCGAATAGGCGACCAGCTTCTTAAGGTCGCCCTGCGCGAAGGCCACCATGGCGCCGTAGATGATTCCCACTATGGCGAGAGCGGCCAGGTACGGGAGAAACAGGGCCACCGCGTCGGGAAACAGCGGTACGAGAAAGCGGAGGAAGGCGTAAGAGCCCATCTTGAGCAGCAGTGCGGCCAGGATGACGCTTCCGGCCGTCGGGGCCTCGACGTGCGCGTCGGGGAGCCACGTGTGGAAGGGGAACAGTGGGATCTTGATGGCGAAGGCGAGTGCGAACGCCAGGAAGCACAGCGACTGCGGACTGAAGACGCCGTCGAACGGCACGTGGAGGCGCAGCAGGTCGAAGTAGTCGAGCGAGGGACGGGAGAACTGCTCGACGTGCAGGCCCCAGAGGTACAGTATCGCGACCAGCATGAGGGCGCTTCCGAAGGCGGTGTAGAGGAAGAATTTTACGGCCGCATGGATACGCCGCTCGCTCCCCCAGATGCCTATCATGAAGTACATCGGTATGAGGACGGCCTCCCAGAAGACAAAGAACAACGCGAGGTCGAGAGCCGTGAACGTGCCTATCAGCGCGCTCTCGATCAGAAGCAACAGGGAATGGAACAGGCCCACGCCCTCGTCGACGGCGCGCCAGGCGCTGAGCACGACTATGGGCGTTATGAAGGTGGTCAACAGCACGAGGAACAGGCTTATACCGTCCACCCCAACGTGGTAGCTAATGCCGAGCGACTCTATCCAAGGGGCGCGGTACTCGAACTGCATTCCCGCAACACCGGTGTGGAAGTTGACGAAAAGCGGAATGGATAGGATGAACTCGGCGGCGCTCACCACGAGCACGGTCCGCCTGATGGCGTCTCGGGCGGTGGGCCGGAGGAGTGAGACGGCAAGCACTATGGGAATGCCGATAAGTGGAAAGAAGGTGACGATGCGCAAATCACCGCTCAGGACGGCATCCACTTTGGGGGGTCCTCCCGTGTAAGGAAACTGTCTCGGAGACGCCGGATTACTATACTATAGAGCGCAGGGGTTCTCAACTCCGTACCTACCCCGTTATGATGGGGGCCAGAGGGATCCCCCGGCACCGAGTCTCGGAGTAGGCGTGTGCTGGTGGCGGGGGGCCTGTTCAGTGCGTAAAGAGAGTGAATGGTGCGTATCGATCACGCTTTATAGGAGTTGTACGCGGTGCGGACGGCTACTACATCGTGGCGAGATCCGGCGGGGGCTTCGTTAATCCGTTGGCTGCCTTCCTAAGGGCGGCATACGGCCGGGTGGTCCATGAACAGCCGGGGAGCTGCTCGCCGATGTGACCGTTGTAGCCCGCCTGCTTTGCACCGTTTCCCTGCTGAATCACTGGTGCAAGAATCGACGTCCTTGCTCTCAAGCGACCGTTGAGTTTCTGCCAGGTCGTCGCCCTTGCTGCGCACGACCGAAGCATGCCCGATGGCGCATCGGTTGCGGGCCACTCGGAATGACGATGCCGTTGACACGCGGGGAGAATCAGGTATAAAAGGCAAGTAATTACCATTTAAGGAGTGACAACCATGCGCACCGTATACGCGGTAGTCGTAGCTTTCGCCATCTCTCTCTTCCTCATCGCTACCACGCAGGGCCGCGGTACCGACCTGAGGCAGAAGGCTCGCGCTCTTTTCAAGCCACTTCCCCAGGAGATGCCGGCGCCGCCTGACAACCCCACCACGCGTGCCAAGGTGGCCCTCGGTAAGAAGCTTTACTACGACCCGCGTCTTTCCAAGAGCGGTGTCGTAAGCTGTAACAGCTGCCACAACCTGGCCACCTTCGGCTCGGACAACGTAAGCACCTCGCTGGGCCACAAGTTCCAGACGGGCGGCCGTAACGCCCCCACCGTGCTCAACGCCGGTTTCCAGGTGGCCCAGTTCTGGGACGGCAGGGCTTCGAGTCTTGAGGAGCAGGCCAAGGGGCCGATTCTCAATCCGCTCGAGATGGCGATGCCGGACGAAGAGGCCGTCATCAAGAGGATAAGGTCTATCCCGGGCTACGTCGACGGTTTCCGCGAGGTCTTCAAGGGCCAGAAGGACCCGATCACCTATGACAACCTGGCCAAGGCCATTGCTGCGTTCGAGAGGACGCTGGTCACGCCGGCTCCCTTCGACCGCTACCTGCTCGGGGACGAGGATGCACTCACCGAGAAGCAGAAAAAGGGGCTCGCCTTGTTCATAGAGAAGGGATGCGCCGGCTGTCACAACGGTGTGGCCGTGGGAGGCGGCTCGTTCCAGAAGTTCGGCGTCGTCAACCCCTATCCGCATCAGAAAGACCTCGGCCGCTACAAGGTAACCAAGAAGGACACGGACAAACACGTATTCAAGGTGCCCGTCCTGAGGAACGTCACGCGCACCTATCCCTACTTCCACGACGGCAAGGTGTGGGACATAAGGGAGGCCGTGCGCATAATGGGATGGACTCAGCTGGGGCTCAAGCTCAACCCGGAAGAGGTCGACAACATCGTGGCGTTCCTGGAATCGCTGACGGGCGAGATCCCCGAGGATGCGCTGCGGCTCCCCGTGTTGCCGCCCTCGTCGCCGGATACCCCTAAACCCTCGCTGTAGACGGGCAGGGCCGGCGCCGAACCGGGCTGAACCGGCCGCTATGGAACATCTGGCGGGGTGGCGACGGCTTCTGTAGGGGGACGGCGGTTGTGAGGGGTGGGCCTCCTTCCCGACTGGGTATGTCCCTTCGCGATCTTCCTTGCGGGGTGGGCTCTCAGCCGAAGCATGCGACCTGACTCGTGGCATGAGGGGTGTCCTGGAGCGGTTCCTTGGGCTATGGCCTCGTGCTTGGGGGCGAGACGGTGCCGTAAGGTGCCGCTCATGCCGTAAGGGGTCTCGAAACGTGTTCCGCTTGCCGTGGGGGGGACGCTTTCAAGGGCGGCCCACGCCTTGTGGCGGTGACGGAAGGTAAGGGGCGGTATCTCCGTCGGGCTCAGAAGATGTACAGGGCCGCACCCTCGCCCATGGGATTCGCCCGGGTTTGACTGAACACTCGCCTGCGCCGGCGTATACGACGAGGCCTCGGATTGCGCCGTCTCCTGAGGCGATACAGGCCGGATGGTGGTGGGATGGTGCCCTGTACGCCGGTGTGCGTTGTGATCCCGCACCACGGCTTCCCACTATCCACCCGCTCCGCCGCCCCCGTCGAGGGGGGTAGGGGTTTCGCGCCGGCTTTCACCGCCTTCTCCCCCCGCCCCAGTGCGTTTTAGCGCACCGCGCCGCTTCCTTTCGCCGACCTTCCCCCGGGACGAGCCTCCCTCCCGCCACGGCCCGACCATGCCCCTACCTTTTCCCTCCACCCGCAGCACCCCTTACGCCTAGACGGATATTGCGCCCTTGGCGGACGTCTCTGTGGTGGGACGGGCCGAGGCGGGCCTTGGTGTATGCCGCCCCCCCGGTACCAGACGACGGCGGTGGCCTTGGCGGGAAAACACCCCTTTGCGCTCTGCATCCTCATACGACGTCCGTTCGTGCCGCCCGCGCTGGACGAAGAGAGCTCTCCGGTAGTGGGGCGGAAAACCGAGGTTTCCTTTCTCCACCGGACCGGCCCGTTCGCCTCCCCCAGTTGGGGATGAGTGAGCCCGTTCCCTCTTTCAACCCCTCGTCCCCCTAGGTTTCTTCAGCCCAAAGATGCCGAAATTGGCCATAAGGCGCGTTGTTTGGTATCCTAATGGAAACCACTCTACGAGGTCATCCATGAGCGAAGGAACGATACAACCGGGCGCCGAGGTCAAGGGAATCCACATAAAGCTTCTGGACAAGACGCTCATGAAGATGTTCGCCGACAGCGGGCGGAAACCTCTGAGGCTGAGGCTCAGGGAGATAGACGCCGAGGACGAGAGCCACTTCTCGGTCGACCTGTCTTTACTTGCCGTGGAGGAGGAGCTCCCCCCAGGTGACGAGGTCGTAGACATCGACCGCCTCTCGGCCTTCGAGCTCCACTTCGATTTCGACCTCGCCACCTTCCTCGACAGGACGGTCGCCGTCCTCACCTCTTCGGCCACCCGGCTCTTCAACGCCCTGTTCGTCCCCTTTCTCGAGGTCGAGTGCGTGGTGGCGCACCACGGTGATGGCTGGAAGATAGTGCTTACCGAGATCGTGGAGCGGGAGCCGGAGAAGGACCAGTCGGATTTCGAGGAGATACAGTACTGAGCGCGGCCACGTCCATGCCCCGAGTGCGGAAAGCGACGATGTGACCCCGCTCCGGACGTCGGGCGGGTGCTGATCTCCAGCCTCGCAGGCATGCTTTGGCCCCTGGCCCCAGCGCGCGGGGAAGAGGGCCAAGAGGTCTCCGGAGCCGTTTAAGCGGTGCGGGGGCTTTACGCGTCGGGCCGTCTTTCTTCTTCCAACCAAGGTGCACGTGAGGCTGAGATTCACCGTGGAGTAGATGGGTTGCATGGGCTGCTATACCGGGGCGAGGAGAGCAGTGGCACCACTCTCCCCCCCGCCACACCTCTCAACCGCTTGGGACACGGCATGGGGGAGGTCCGCCGCTGTGGGCGGCCGTCGCTCACCCGGAGAACGCTTCGGGCCGGCACAGCTTATATCAGCGGCTTTTCTTCAACTCCCAGCCCAATGCGGCCTCGTCCTCTCCCCCTACGGCATCCGACCCGCCCCCTGGTTTCTTGGACGAGAGTTTCTACGCGGGTTCGGCTCACACTCTGGGCGGAGCTGGTCCGGCTCGCCGAGTTGATGCGGCATTGAGTAACAACGGCGGGTTTAGTATCATAAATAGCTGCGGGTGGCTCCAGCCCCCGTGCCGCGCGGCGCGCGGAGGCTGAGTGTCGGGCGCTGCTCCACCCTGAGGGGTGAAAAGCGGCGTGCATACTCCTTTTCGGTTCGGAGGTCAGTCGTTGATGGAAAGGATAATGAAGCGCATCAAGGAGATGCTTGAGAAGAGCGGGACCTTGGAGGTTCAGGAAGGGGTAGTCCCTCCCATAATGGAGGTGAGACTTATAGAACACTCCGTCTACTTCTCCGACTCGGGCCGAGGGACGGCTGCAAGGGTAGTGTTTACAGGCAAGGACTTCGAGGAGGCCTACCGCGTTCTGTCCGAGTCCGTACTCGAAGGGAACGCCGTCGTCGAGCGCAACGTGGAAGACGTCTACATGATGTATCTCAAGAACTTCTGCAAGGACTTCATCGAGGCATACGATGACGAGAGGAGGCAGTAGCGTGACGCCCTCCGAGCGGGGGCCTTCTGGCGTCGGTGCGGCCGATGGGTTCGACTACGAGGAGCTGCAGCGCCGCTGGAAGTGGGTAGTGCCGCGCAGGTTCAACATCGGCCGCGACTGTACGGACAAGTGGGCCGCGCTCGAGAGCCACCGGGAGAAGGTGGCCCTGTACTTCGAGGACGACCGGGGCAGGGAGGAACGCTACACGTTCGGCGAGCTCGCCCTTCTCACCAACCGCGCGGCCAACGCCCTCTTGTCGCTCGGGTTCAGGAAGGGCGACCGCTTGGTGATAAGGCTTCCCAACCTGCCGGCCTATCCCTTAGTGTTTCTCGGCGCTCTCAAGGCGGGCATCGTGCCCGTGCCCACGAGCTACATGCTCACGGCCGAGGAGCTCGCCTACATAGTTGAAGACTGCGGCGCCAAGGGAGTGCTCACCGTGGAGGCGCTCTATGACGCCGTCGACGATGTGCGTACGGCTTCGCGCTCGCTCGCGCACGTTATAGTGGCCGAGGGCCGCGTGCCGTCCTCGTGCGTGGGGCTCGAGGCGCTGATGGCCCGCTCGCCCGACGTGCTGGACGTCCCGCTCACCGAGGCCGAGGACGTGGCCTACATGTGCTACACCTCCGGCACCACCGGGTTTCCCAAGGGTGTGGTGCACGCCCACCGCGCCCTCATAGGGCGCGACCCGGCCGCCCGTTTCTGGCTGGCCCTGAGGCCGGGTGATACGGTGATGCACGCCGGCAAGCTCAACTGGACCTACACGCTCGGCACCGGCTGCCTCGATCCCTGGCGCCACGGCTGTTCGGCCGTCATCTGGGGCGGCGAGCACGACGTGGAGAGCTTCTTCCGCCTCATAGCCAAGTACTCCGTCGACCTGTTCATGGCCGTACCCACCGTCTACAGGCACATGTTGCGTTCCCCTGGCCGCGGCAAGGCCGACCTGGCCACACTGAGGCACGCTCTCAGTGCGGGCGAGCACCTAAGCGAGGAGCTCTTCCATGCCTTTCGCGACCGCTTCGGCGTCGAGCTCTATGACGGGCTGGGGATGACGGAGTTCAGCTACTACCTCTCCAACATGCCGGGCATGCCCATCAAGCCCGGCTCCCCGGGCAAGCCCCAGCCGGGGCACCGCTCGGTGTTGCTCGGCGAGGACTGCCGTCCCGTACCGCCCGGCGAGACGGGCGTACTGGCCACCCCGCGCGACGATCCCGGCGTGATGCTTCGCTACTGGGGATTGCCCGAAGAGAGCGAGAACAGGTTCTGCGGGCCTTGGTTCGTAAGCGGCGACTACTTTTATACGGATGAAGACGGCTACTACTGGATCGTGGGCCGTAAGGACGACCTTATAACGACGTTCGGCTACCGCGTAAGCCCCTTCGAGGTCGAACGTGTCCTGGCCCGACACCCGGCCGTGGCCGAGTGTGCGGTGGCCGGCATCAAGGTGGGGTTCGATAAAACCATCGTGGCTGCTTTCGTGGTCGTCAAGGGGTCCTACGGGGCCGGGGACGATCTGCGCTCGGACATCCTCACCTATCTGGGGCGGCGCCTCGCCCACTACAAGTGTCCCAAGGAGCTCTACTTCCTCGACTCGATCCCCAAGACGATGAACGGCAAGGTGTTGAGGCGGGAGCTTGTAGAGCGCTACAGCACCTACGAGGAGTTGTGAGTGGCTCCCCGCTCCTCGCTCCCGAGCAAGCAGCGACATCGAGGGAAGGCCGTGTTTGAACAACTGCGGCCGGGCGTTTAACCTTTTATTTGGCATGGGAAAATATGTACTCACGCTAGCGGTCGCATCCGTCGTCGTGGCGGCCGACCAGGTGACGAAGGCGCTGGTGCGCGCCTCGCTGGTGTTGCATTCGTCCGTTCCGGTCCTGCCGGTGCTGAACATCGTCCACTACCGCAACACGGGTGCCGCCTTCGGCATGCTGGATACGCTTTCCCCCGCCGTGCGCGGGCTCTTCTTCCTGCTCGTCCTCTGTGCGGCGCTGGTCGTGGTCGCGTACTTCATGTGGAAGACCCCCGCCCAGAGGACGGCCGTCCACGTGGCTCTCGCCCTCGTGCTGGGCGGTGCCGTGGCCAACTCCATCGACCGCCTCGCCTACGGATACGTGACCGATTTCATCGATCTACACTGGTTCGGCGACCCGAGGTTGCACTGGGCCGCCTTCAACCTGGCCGATTCCGCCATCACGGTGGGCGTCGTTCTGCTCATGCTGGAAGCGTTGAGAAAGCGAGGGGAGGTGCCGGGCTGATGTTTACGGGTATCGTCGAAGACGTAGGCCGTGTTGCGGCCGTCCGCCCCCGTGGAGGGGGCAGGGAGGTGGTTATAGCCCCGCGCAGGCTGGATGCCGCCTCGCTGGCCGAGGGTGAGAGCATAGCGGTCAACGGATGCTGCCTCACCGTGGAGACGGCCTCGGCCGAGGGGTTCACCGTCTTCGCCTCGCACGAGACGCTGGCCCGCACCAACCTGGGCCGGGTCAAGGTGGGCGACGAGCTCAACCTCGAGCGTTCGGTGGCGGTGGGCGGGAGGCTCGGGGGACACATCGTGAACGGCCACGTCGACGGCGTGGGCAGGGTGAGCTCCGTGCGCCGGGTGGGGGGGTCGGTGGAGCTGCGTATAGCGCTTCCGCCCGGCCTCTCGCGCTACGTGGTGGAGAAAGGTTCCGTCGCCGTAGACGGCGTGAGTCTGACGGTGAACGAGGTGCGCGGGGATGAGTTTACGGTGAACATCATCCCCTACACACAGGACGTTACCACGCTTTCCCGTCTGCGGGAGGGCGACGTTGTGAACATCGAGTGCGATATACTGGCCAAGTACGTCGAGAGGCTGCTCGGCCGTGGCGGCGAGGGAGGCGGCGGGGACGAGGTGTTGTCGCAACTGCTCGAGAAGCTGTAAGGGAGGTGGAAGGGAGTTGGGCGCCGTTCGTATTGTCTATCTGGTGGGATTCATGGGCTCGGGCAAGTCCACGGTGGGCCGCTTGGTGGCCCGAAGGTTGGGGTGGGAGTTCGTCGACATGGACGGCCTCATCGAAGAGAGGGAGGGACGCACGGTGGGGGAGATCTTCGCCGCCGAGGGCGAGAAGGGGTTCCGACGTAAAGAGAAGGCCCTGCTAGGCGAGATCGCGGCCGGTGAGCGGCTGGTCGTGGCCACCGGAGGCGGAGTGGTGCTCGACGAGGACAACCGCCTCACCATGAGGCGCAGCGGGGTGAGCGTATACCTCAGGACGCCGTCAACGGTGGTGTGGAGTAGGATAAGGGACGAGGGAGGAAGGCCGCTGCTCGAGGTCGAGAACCCTTACGAGCGGGTGTGCGAGCTCATGCGCGAGAGGCAGCACCTCTACGAGCTCTCCGACTACGTGGTCGATACGGAGGGGCTGCCCCCGGACGAGGTGGCCGACCGCGTACTCTACAAGCTTGGGCTCGGCGCAGTGGAGTGAGCCGGCGCAGAGGCGGGTGGGGCGGAGCTATTGATTCTGCGGCTTCGGTCGGCATAATTATTTACGGTTTCCCCTTAAGAGAGGGCAGGTGGCGAAATTGGCAGACGCGACGGCCTCAAAAGCCGTTGGGCTTACGCCCGTAAGGGTTCGACTCCCTTCCTGCCCACCACGTTTTCCACTCCGCGGAACGTCTCCTTGCGTAAAGTGAGCATGTTGAATATGCCGGCCCAGTAGGTCTCGTGTCGCTCCACCTTAAGACCCGCTTCGGCCGCCGTCGCTACGGTGTTCCTGTCGAGGTGGCATCCCACCCTCCGTACGGTAAGCGGGGTAAGCAGCTTCTGGAGCGCCTTGAACAGGGGGTTGGTGCTGACCGTGTGTTCGAGCAGCAACACCCTGCCGTCGCGTCTCACCACCCTCCTCATCTCTCGCAGCGCGCGCAGCGGGTCCGGCACGGTGCACAGCGTGAGCGTTGCCACCACGGTATCGAACGACTCGTCGGCGAAGAGCAACGCCTCGGCGTCCATGCGCGTGAAGGTGGCGCTCATACCAAGCCTACGAGCCGCCTTCCTGGCCTGGGCCAGCATGCCCTCGGATATGTCGACGGACGTCACCGTGCATGCTGCAGGATAGTGTGGGAGGTTGAGCCCGGTGCCCACCCCCACTTCGAGCACGCGGCCCCGTGCGGCGCTGAGCAGCCGCCGCCTCAGTCTGGAGGTGAGCAGGCGCTCGAGCAGCCACAGGTGGGTGTTGAAGCGCGGGGCGTCTTGGTCGTAGATACGCTCTATGCGGCGTGTGTCCATCGGCGATGGCCCCCTCGGGCCGCGACACCGACGCTTCCGGTGTGCGCCACCGGGGCGGATGCGCCCCGCAGCGGGAAAGCCTGCCGTCCCCCCCACGGTGGGGGCGTGGTGGGAGCTCAGTACCGAGGCATCGAGGGGTCGATCTTGGCGGCCCACTCGTCGATGCCGCCTCGCAGATTGCGCACCTTCTTGAACCCCAGGTTCCGGAGGAACCGGGTGGCCTGGAGGCTGCGGCCTCCGTGGTGGCAGTGGACCACTATCTCGTCGGCGGTGTCGAGCTCGTTGGCCCGGCGGGGAAGCTCGCCCAGTGGTATGAGCCGCGCACCGTCAAGACGCACTATCTCCCACTCGGTGGGCTCCCTCACGTCGAGGAGGACGACATCCTTGCCGTTCTTGAGCATTTCGTGCAGTTCCTCGACGCTTATCTCCAGCTCGGGCTCACTTTCGGCCTCGGCCTCCTGGCCCCGTCCCACGCCGCAGAACTCCTGGTAGTCGATAAGCTCCTTTATAGTGGGGTTCTCGCCGCAGACGGGGCAGTTGGGGTCCTTCTTGAGCTTGAGTTCCGTGATCTCCGTGTTGAGCACATCGATGAAGAGGAGCTTGCCGATCAGAGGCGTACCCTTGCCCAGCAGCAGCTTTATGGCCTCGGCCGCCTGCAGCGTTCCCACGATGCCGGGCAGTATACCAAGCACCCCCCCCTCGGCGCAGCTAGGCACCATGCCGGGAGGAGGCGGTTCCGGATAGAGGCACCGGTAGCAGGGGCCGCGGCTTGCGTCGAACACGCTCACCTGGCCCTCGAACCTGAAAATACTGCCGTAGACGTTGGGCTTGCCCAGTAGTACGCAGGCGTCGTTCACCAGGTAGCGCGTCGCGAAGTTGTCGGTGCCGTCGACTACTAGGTCGTAGTCCTTGATGATGTCCATCGCGTTCTCGGACGACAGCATCACGTTGTAGGTCTCGATCTCGATGTCGGAGTTTATCTCGAGAAGGCGTTCCTTGGCCGATTCGACCTTGAGCCTGCCCACGTTGGCCTCGCTGTGGATGATCTGGCGCTGGAGGTTGCTGAAGTCGACGACGTCGAAGTCGACTATGCCGAGCTTGCCGACGCCGGCCGCGGCAAGATAGAGGGCGAGTGGGGAGCCGAGACCGCCTGCGCCGATGCAGAGTACGCTCGAAGAGGCGAGCTTCTCCTGTCCTTCGACTCCGACCTCGGGCATGATGAGGTGTCTGCTGTAACGACTTATCTGTTCCTTCGTAAGAGCCATGGTGTCATATCCCCTTCCCTGGTAGCGATTGGTACTAAGTGCATGTTAGGTGTTTTGGTGTCCAATTCTATTTAGGATAATCGATTTTCTCCCTTCTGCAAGTGCTCGCCGCGGGGAGGAGGGCGCCGCGGTGAGGGGCGAGCGAGCCGATCGGCGTGGCGGTGTCGCCGGGCTGCTGCCCGTGCGCGAGGTGGGGGGATGAGATGTGTGTAGTGCGTGGCTTTCCCTCACTGATTCCCCGCCCGAAAGTATGTGGACGGCCGCCACAGCTACGATAGGGATGCGAAATCGTCCCTCCGGGGCGCGTTGTGATGTGGGCCGCCTGCCCCCCGATGGAGGCAGCGGTAACCGCCGGCACTGTGCGCGGGGGGGATAGGCCGGGACGTCGCGCCGCCCCATAGCGTCCAGTCTGTTTCCAAGAGAGGGGCGGCCTTCGTCTTGGATTTCTCCAGTGCGACCGTCATCCCGCCACCCTAGGTTGCCTCGGCCGTCTCTCGCAGGGGTGCAAGGTTGGGGCTTCATCACCCACTGTTCCCTTCCGTTTCTTCTCCATTAGACCGCATAATAACGCGGGCGTGTGCGGTGTCGATCCACACAGCCGCACGAAGCGCGCAAGGAGTGACTCCGCGCGGGCGAGGCCGTAAGGGATCCATGGGGTGGCGTGAGCTGGGTGAGGGGACGTGGCTTGAGGTCGCGGCGGCAGGGGGGTGTAGCCGAGGGAGCGCCGGAGTGGGGAGGATACGTCGAGTGCGTATCAGGTGGAGCGGTAGGCGGCGCGGCGGTGTGGTGCGGTGAGTGTCGTAAGGGTAGAGGCGTGTGGTGGAGCCGGGTGCCGGCGTCTTCCTTACCGTGTTGTGCCGCTTCCCCTTCGCGGGCGCCTTGGACCTGTGGCGTTCGGGTTTGGTATAGTATCGTATGCCCACGGCTTCTCTCCCCGGCGGCGTCGAACGCTTCAGGCGCGAGTTTCCCATAGTTGAGAGCTGCCTCTACCTCGACCACGCGGGCGTAAGTCCCGTGCCGCTCAGGACGGTCCGGCGGGTGCGGTGCTCCCTTGATGAAGCGTGCCGCGAGGCCGCTTTCCGTTACGACAACTGGTTGGAGGCCGTGGAAGGGGTGCGGAGCCGCTTTGCGCGCCTTCTGGGAGCGTCGGCCGACGAGGTGGCTTTTACCAAGAACACGTCGCACGGCATCTCCCTTGTGGCCCGCGGCCTCCAGTGGCGGACCGGTGAGAAGGTGCTTGTTGCGGGCAAGGACTTCCCGGCCAACGTCTACCCGTGGCTCGCCCTCGAGAAGAGGGGGGTCGAAGTGAGGAGGATACCTCTCAACCGCGAGGGCGGCGTCGATACCGAGGACGTACGCCGCATGCTGGACGGCTCCGTGCGACTCGTGGCGCTGAGCAGCGTTCTGTTCTGGAACGGTTACCGCGTGCCGCTCGACGAGATAGGGCCCATGTGCAGGGAAAGAGGCGTGCTCCTTTTCGTCGACGCCATCCAGAGCCTGGGCGTCGTGCCAATTGATGTCGAGCGTATGTGCATCGATTTCCTTGCCGCCGACGGCCACAAGTGGCTCCTTGCCCCGGAGGGGACGGGCGTCTTCTACTGCCGCCGCGAGCTCGCCGCCGAGCTCGAGCCGCCGCTCTTGGGCTGGAAGAGCGTGGTCGGAGACGACGACTACGACACCATCGATTTCACGCTCAAGCCCACGGCCCTGCGCTTCGAGGAGGGTTCGACGAACGTGATGGGCGTGGTAGCGCTGGGTGCATCTCTCGAGCTGCTAGAAGAGTACGGCGTGGACGCCGTCTGCGAGAGGGTGCTCGGTCTGGGGGAGCTGGTGATGGAGGAAGCCGTAAAGAGAAGGATGGTGATCCACACCCCGCGCGACCGGCGCAGGCGCGCGGGCATAGTGTCACTGCGCGGGGATTTCTCTCCGCATGTGGTGAGGGAGGCCTTGAAAGGCGAGCGGGTCATGGTGAACGTAAGGGGCGGGGCGCTACGGGTATCTCCCCACTTCTACAACACCCCAGACGACGTGGCGCGCCTCTTCGAGGCCATCGACCGGGTGCTCCGCCACAGCCCCGGGTGACGCGGCCGCACGGTGCGCGTACTGATGCGTGTCTCGTCCCGCACCGTGGGGCGCGTGTGGTGTTTCATTCGCCACCGGACGAGGGAGAGGGTGGTGCGGGCGATCTTCGCCGTGGAGTATGGAAGGGGCGGGGCGCCTTGGCCAGGTTGCCATCGCCCGTGTTTCCGGCTGCCCCGGCTCTGAGGGCGGGGCGCCCTGTGTGTGTGGTCGCGAGCCATCGGACTCCGGGAGACGGAGTGGCCGTGTTGGGGAGACGGGTAGTACCGTCGTAGGGATCGTGAGGTGCTGGCCTTTCGAGGGGTGTGGGGGCGCGAAGGTGAGGCCCTGCGATGGGGACGTCCTTTTCGGTCCTAGTGTGTTCGACGCCGGGAGGAAGGATCGGGTCGGGAGTTCGTTGAGATGAGAGCGGCCCATGGCTTCGCTTGGGGTGAGTGAGTGGCTTGGCTGGACGTACAAGCCCGCTCTCACGTCGAAGTGGGGAGGGTGCGTTTGGGAAGGAGGAAGGCCAAGGGCCTTGCGCGGACGTTCTCAGTACCTTCTACCGCGCATCTCGGTGTAGGGCGGCCGGTGGCCGAGGGCTGTTCCGCCGGCGCGTCACCGTTGGGCTTCGGCCTGCTTCTCACCCGCTATACTCGTTATGAACCGCTCCGCCACCCAGCGGGCTATCCACTTCTCCGTCACCGAGGCGCGCGTTGCCTTCTTCAGTTCGTCGAGCGCTATTACGGCCTTTGCGGCCGACCGGTGGCCGCCTGCACTCCCGAGCTCACCGAAGAGCCCCTTTACCATACGGCCTGCGCTCTTTACGTAGCCCACGTTGCGAACCGAGATGACGAGCAGCTTGCCTGCGACGATGCCGAAAGCGACCGACCACTCGACCCCCTTGGCCTGGATGCCGAAATCGGCCATCTTGGGGATGAGGTACTCCTTGTCCACCTTGCCGAGATTGCAGAAGAAAATCCCGTTCTCCACCCAGTGCTGCGCCAGCGCCTTGCCGAAGCTCTTTATATCCTCGGACGGCATCTCCGCCCGCTCGATGCGGCGCAGCATTGCGAGATTGGCCAGCGGGTAGAGGAACGTGAACGCCTCGATGTCGTCGGCGTTGGCCTCGCGGTTGAGGGTTACGGTGTCGGTCTTTATCCCGTAGAGGAGGGCCGTGGCGAGTTTTTCCGATATCTCCACCTGCGCGGCCCGCAGGTACTCGGTAAGGATGGTCGACGTCGCTCCTTCCTGCACGTTCACGTCCTGGTAGCGGGCCTCGAAGTGGCCGGCCTGGGGGTGGTGGTCTATGACCGAATCGACCTGGGTCAACATGGAGTTGAAGTAGGGTGGCTGTACGTCTACCAGCGCGATGGAGTCGTAGCGGCGCAGGTCCTTGGGCTTGAGATTGACCAGATCTATCTCCATCAGTTCGATCATGGCCAGGTTCTCCGGGCGCGACACCTTGACCCCCATGTGTCCGATGGAAGCCGTCTGTCGGTTCCGCTTGAGCAGCGTCCTCAGCGCCAGGGCGCTTGCTATGGAGTCGGGGTCGGGGTTGTCGTGGAGCAGTATGAGCACCCTCTTTGCGTCCTTGTGTATGGCCCGCAGCCGCTCGACCTTAAGCTTTGTGTGGGCGAGCTTCTCCTGCATCGCGATCTCGTGCGAGAGGCGGGTGGGGAAGTTGACGAACCTCACCCCGCTCGGCGGCTCCTTCCCCTCGTCCTCGGTGTCGACTATGATGGGGGTGTTCGGATAGTGGACGGAGAGCTGCTCGCTGTAGCGTTCCTTGAAAGTGGTGCGGTCGAGCAGTATGAGGTCGAAGTTGCCCGTCTGGTTGAGGGCCTCGTCCATGGAGCTCACCCAGATGACGTCCCCCCGTTGGGAGAAGACGCCGAGAAGGGTGGAATCGAACTGGCCGATGAACATGTAGCGCTTGGTCTCTTTCTCCATTGTCCTCGTCGGCTGAGCGGCGCCGTTGCGGCCCCTGTCGCTATCCCTTGGTGCAGGCCTCGCTCATGCGGCGGGTGAATCTTCCCACCTCGTCGAGCAGCTCCTTCTTGTTCGAGCCGTTCCGCTCGATTATCCTCACCAGGGCGCTGCCTACGATGACGGCGTCGGCGAACCCGGCCACCCTGGCCGCCTGCGAGGGGTTCGATATGCCGAATCCCACTCCGACGGGGAGATCGGTGTAGGTACGTATGGTCGAGACCATCGCCTCGAGCGAGTAGTCCATGTCCGGCCTCTCGCCTGTCACGCCGGTCACGGAGACGAGGTATATGAACCCCGTCGCCTGGCCGGCCACGAGCTCCATCCTCTCGCGCGTGCTCGTCGGCGCCAGCAGGAACACCATATCCAGGCCGCTTGCGTCGAGCGCGCACTTGAACTCGCCCGCCTCCTCGGGGGGGAGGTCGACGACGAGCACGCCGTCCGCCCCTGCCTCGGCGGCGTCGCGCGAGAACTCCTCGGCCCCGTAGGCGTGGAAGGGGTTGTAGTACCCGAACAGGATGATAGGTATCTCGGAGCGCTTCCTTACGGCCGAGACGACGTCCACTATCTTGTGCAGCGTCGTGCCCGCACGCAGCGAGCGTTCCGAGGAGAGCTGTATGACGGGGCCGTCGGCCATGGGATCGGAGAACGGCACGCCCAGCTCTATTATGTCGGCTCCCGCGTCCTCGAGCGCAAGCACGATGTCAGGCGTAAGCTCCAGGCTGGGATCACCGGCCGTGAAGTAGGTCACCAGCGCCGCTTTGCGGCGCCGCTTGAGTTCCGCGAACTTCCTTGCGAGTCTGGACATATGGGGTTTACCCGTGGCCGTCGACGGCGGGGATTCGCAGTGCCGTCTCTGATCCTTCGCGAGGCGGACGATCCCCTGCGTGCGGCGGCCGCTCAAACATTGATTCTTAACCGTTTATGCGTGGGGTGTCAATACGGTGCGTCACCGTCCCCGGTCGTTGCGCGGAGCAAAGGGCCAGGGGGAACCGGTCACACACCGTCACCGTCACCCCCGGCGCGACGGGTGGACCTCCCACACCCATATCGCACCGTCTGGCCGCGTGGTCTCGCAGGGCGGCGGATGCGGTCTAGGTGTGCCGGCGGCCACACCACCGCGGTCCCAGGTCGTCACGCACGGCGGTAGGGATGCGTTTTGCTCCTCGGTCCTCACGCCCCTTCGAGGCGCTCGCGCCCGCTACGGTTCTCCGCCCTCGACCAGCCGGGCCACGGTCGCGATGTCCTTGTCGCCCCGGCCCGATATGCATATCACAGCCACCGAGTCGGCCGACATAGAGGGTATCCGCTTCATGGCGTAGGCCACGGCGTGGGCCGATTCCAGCGCCGGTATTATCCCCTCCGTCTCCGAGAGGAACCGGAACGCCTCTAGCGCCTCTTCGTCGGTGACCGAGGTGTAGTGCACTCTTCCGGCATCGTGGAGGTAGGAATGCTCGGGCCCCACGCCCGGGTAATCGAGACCAGGGGCCACGGAGTGCGCCCCCAGCACCTGGCCGTCCTCATCTTGAAGTATGTAGGTCCTGCTTCCATGCAGCACTCCCGGTGCCCCCCGGCATATGCTTGCCGAGTGGCTTCCGGACTCCAGACCCAGCCCGGCAGCCTCGACCCCTACCATCTCGACGCCCTCGTCGCCCAGGAACGGATGGAACAGCCCCATCGCGTTCGACCCTCCGCCCACACAGGCCACCAGCAAGTCGGGCCGCCGCCCCTCCTTCTCCACGAGCTGCCTCTTGGTCTCCTCGCCTATCACGGACTGGAAGTCTCTTACCATCATCGGGTACGGGTGGGGGCCGGCCACGCTGCCTATCACGTAGAATGTGGTGCGCACGTTGGTTATCCAGTCGCGCATGGCCTCGTTCATAGCGTCCTTGAGCGTGCGTGTGCCCGATTCCACCGGGCGAACCTTGGCCCCGAGGAGCTTCATCCGCACTACGTTGAGCGCTTGGCGGCGGGTGTCCTCGCTCCCCATGAATATCTCGCACTCCATATCCAGCAGGGCCGCCACCGTGGCCGTGGCTACGCCGTGCTGGCCGGCACCGGTCTCGGCGATGATGCGCTTCTTGTTCATGCGTGCCGCGAGCAGCCCTTGGCCGAGGGTGTTGTTTATCTTGTGTGCTCCCGTGTGGGCAAGGTCTTCGCGCTTTAGATAGACCTTGGCCCCGCCGAGCCTCTCCGTCATTCGGGCCGCGAAGTAGAGCGGCGTCGGGCGGCCGGCGTATTCGCGCAGGTAGTAGTCGAGCTCTCGGCGGAACGTCTCGTCCCGTCGTATCTCGTTGTACGCCCGCTCGAGCTCGAGCAGTGCGGGCATTAGCGTCTCCGAGACGTATCGCCCCCCGTAGGGACCGAACTTGCCCCGCTCGTCAGGTAGCGTGACGGCTGTTCTCTTCATTGACTGCCTCTATGAAACGTTTGATCTTGTCCGCGCTCTTCTTGCCCGGCCGGATCTCCACTCCGGAGCATACGTCGACGGCGTAGGGAGAGACCTCGCGCACGGCCCTGCCCACGTTGTCCGGGTCGAGCCCCCCCGATAGGATGAGGGGTCGGGTTCGCGGCACCCCACGGAGCAACGTCCAGTCGAAGCGGCGCCCCGTTCCGCCCCAGCCGCCGGGGGCGGCCGTATCGAAAAGGACTGCATCGCAGGGATAGGCCTCGACGCCGGCCGGATCGAGGCGTCCGCCGATGCGGAAGGCTTTTATCGTCTTCACTGGAAGCTCTCGGCACAGCGAGGGCGGTTCGTCGCCGTGTAGCTGGCAGACGTCGAAACGGGCCACGTCGAGCGCTCGCAATATGTGGTTCCTGTCCTGGTTCACGAACACCCCTACGGTGGTTACGAACGGCGGTACGCGCTCGATGATCTCGGCGGCGCGTCGGGGCTCGATGTAGCGTTTGCTGCCGGGGTAGAATATGAAGCCAAGCGCCCAAGCCCCGAGCTCCACGGCGCACAGGGCGTCTTCGAGCTCCGTGATGCCGCATACCTTGATCCTCACCATGCCCCTTTGCACCGTGGTAATCGGTGGAATATTAACATAATAATACCTTTTGAAAATGTTCCTTGACTAATCGGGAAAAGGCTACAACCTATTTAGTACACGGCGATCGATCGGCCCAGCGGGGGTATCTGCTCCCATCGACGGCCGGTGTCCCATCGCCCCCGGGACGGCGGAGGCTCGTACGCATGACCGCGGTACTACACCATCTTTTGGAGGTGAGCTTGAGATGAGAACCCCTGCGACGAGGTCGCTTGCAACGGCGGCCGCCCTCGTTCTGGTCGCCATCGCGTTCTTTCCCTCCTCGCTCAGAGCGAACGATCTCGAACACCTGCCCGAGCTGGTCGAGAAGCTCAAGCCCTCGGTGGTCAACATAAGCACTACGAGCATCCGCAAGGTGGCTCCCTATCCTTTCTTCGGTCCCGGCGAGGACCCCTTCGAGCAGTTCTTCAAGAGGTTCTTCGGTGAGGTTCCGCAGCAGGAATACCGGCAGCGGGGCCTGGGTTCGGGCTTTATCATCAGCAGGGACGGCTACATCGTGACCAACAACCACGTCATCGAGAAGGCCACTGACGTCAAGGTGATACTCGCCGACGGCGAGACCTACGAGGCCAAGGTTGTGGGCGCGGATCCCAAGACCGATATCGCCCTGCTAAAGATAAAGCCCAAGGGCAGGTTGCCTGCCGTCAGGTTCGGCGATTCCGACAAGCTGCAGATAGGCGAGTGGGTGATAGCCATCGGCAACCCGTTCGGCCTCGGCCATACGGTGACGACCGGTATAGTGAGCGCCAAGGGGAGGACGCTCGGGCTCGGGGCCTATGATAACTTCATCCAGACCGACGCCGCCATCAACCCCGGCAACAGCGGAGGCCCGCTGTTCAACCTCAAGGGCGAGGTGGTGGGCGTCAACACGGCCATCGTGGCTGGGGGCCAAGGCATCGGGTTCGCCATACCGATCAACATGGTCAAGTACTTGGTCGAGCAGCTGAAGACCAAGGGCAAGGTCGTGAGGGGTTGGCTGGGCGTCCTGGTCCAGAGGATAACCCCCGAGCTCGCCGAGAGCCTGCATCTGCCATCGACCGAGGGGGCGCTCGTATCCGATGTCACGCCGGGCGGGCCCGCCGCCAAGGCCGGCATCAAGCGCGGCGACGTGATAGTGGAGTTCAACGGCCGTCCCGTGCACGAGATGTCCGACCTGCCGAGGCTGGTGGCTATGACGAGGCCCAAGACGAAGGCTTCGGTGACGGTGTTGCGCAGGGGCAAGCGCAAGGTGATCACGGTGGTGATAGGTACCATGCCCGAGGAGATGGCTGCTACCGGCGGGGGGACGACCGGGGTGGAGCGTAAGCTGGGGTTGGTTGTCCAAGAGATAACGCCGCGGCTGAAATCCCAGCTCGGGCTCACCGTAGACAAAGGCGTAGTGGTCACCGGCGTCGACAGGGCGGGTCTGGCCGCCCAGGCCGGGCTGCGCACGGGCGACGTGGTGCTCGAGGTGAACAGGAGGCGGATAAGGGACCTCGCCGACTACCGAAAGGCCCTGGACGCGATAAAACCCGGCCAGCCCATTCTGTTCCTCATAAAGAGGGGCGAGAACACCATCTATATCGCTTTGAGGGTGGAAGAGAGTGGGAAGGATTGAGGACAGGTTGAAATCGCTCGGCCTCGAACTGCCCGAGCCGCCGCTGCCGCGCGGGTCCTACAAGGCCGCCGTCCTCTCGGGCAACCACGTCTACGTCTCGGGCCAGCTTCCGCTCGCCGACGGGCGGTTGCTCTACCGCGGCAAGGTAGGGTCGGACCTCAGCGTGGAGGAGGGCGCCGAGGCGGCACGTGTGGCCGCTCTCAACACTCTCGCCGTGCTCGACTGGTGCGTGGGAGGCCTGGGACGCATAAGGCGGATCGTAAAGGTTACGGGTTACGTCGCCAGTGCCGCCGGTTTCACCGAGCAGGCGCGTGTGATGGACGGGGCTTCGAAGCTCTATGTGGACGTGCTCGGTGACGCCGGCAGGCACGCCCGCGTGGCGGTGGGTGTTGCCGAGCTGCCGCTGGACGCGCCGGTGGAGATAGAACTAGTCGCCGAGGCGGCCGTCTAGCCTTGGGGAGCCGCCGTAGAATGCTTGCCTGCCTGCGCGCCTTCCCCGCCGTATTCTGTAGGGCTTCTGCGTTGTTGTGGCTATCTGTGTGAGCATCTATACGGACTCCCCTTCGCAGTCCCTCTCGGTGCTGGACGTGGCGTCGCACCTCGAGAGGTTGGGGGTGAGGTGCCGGCTCCGGGGGGACTGGCTCGATGCCGCCCTTGAGCGTGGGGCGAGCATCGAAGAGATAGCGTGTCTTACGGCCTCCTGCGTGGTGACCGAGCTCGAGCGCCCGCTCGATACCCCCGTCCACCCTAGGCCCGCCGCCCTCGAAGCCGAGGTGCGCCGCCTTAAGCGGCTTGAGCCGTATCCCCGCCGCCTGCTCTACGACGGCCAGTGGCTGGTGCGCATCTATCACCGACTGCTCTGGAACGCCGAGGGCTCCCTCTCCGGCGTGGTGCCGCTCGTCTTTACGGGCAGGTTGCTCGTCACATGGGGTGAGAGGCGCTACCATGCACGCGTTCTCGTCGGGGACGAGATCGTACTGCTTTCCACGGTGGGACTCATCGAAGGGCCTGCAAGGCCGAGGGAGTACTACATAGCCAAGGCCGTGCTCGGAGGACGCGAGGGATGGGAGACGATTGCGGACGAGATGTTCGAGGGTCGCTACCTACGGCACGACGACCCTCTCGTGACGGAGGCCATGAAGTCCTATGCGCTGCAGGCCCTGTTCTACGCGGCCTTCGGCCAGGCCTTTTGTGAGGACGAGGGCTGCTGCCTTTATAACTCCCACTGGCAGGAGGAGGTGCTGAGGGTCCAGGTTGGGGGGACTCTCTGTGAGCGGTGCCGCAGGAGGCTCGAGCTTGCCGCGGCTGGGCGTCGCTAGCCGTGCATGATGCGAGCGAAACGGCGGCCTCGGCTGCTAGGGATGATGGGCACCCGCGGCCGCCCCTTACCATGGGAGGGGGAGGGCCGCCTCTTCGACCGTTGCAGTCCCACCCCCCCTTTACCTGGTGTGGGCGGGAAGGCGTGGAAGGTACCATCAGCCGTATCCCCCCGTATCCGCCGCAGCACGTCCAGGGCAGGCCTTGGTCAAAGAGGGGGCGACTCCGTGCATTGTGCTCCGTGCTGGGTAAGGGCGCATCGGGGGGCTCGGTTTAAAACCCAGGAGCGCCGCGGCGGCGGGGAATGGCCCCTCTGGTGCCGTTGGTGTGGATACCCCGTTGGAGCCACACATGGGGCTGGGGGAGAGTCGGTTAGTGCCCTATCCGTTGCGTCGTGTGGAGAGGGCGCTTGCGCATGGCCGGACTATGCGCCTCAATAGCCGATCGGCTATGCTCAGTCAACTGTGAGGACCTCGGTCGGCCGACCCAAGCCCCCTCCACAGGCCTCCGCCCGGCCCAGGTGGGCGCAATCATCAATGGAAGGGCGGCACTTTCGGAGTCGCGGAGGGGGTGTAGCAAGAGGGGCTTGAGCATCGAGGGTGCCGACTCTGTGCGTTGGGCCGCAAGTGCCACCCCGCTGTTCGGTGCACGTGTGGAGGTGAGCCGTGGGCCGCCGGCTCACCGATACCGGGCCTCGTTACGACGCCATCTCTTTAAGCTTCTCTATGGCTATCTGAGCGCACTTCTTGCCCGACAGCAGCATCCCGCCGAACGTCGGGCCCATACGCGGCAGTCCGTAGGTGGAGTTGACGGCCATCCCGCAGGCCAGAAGTCCCGGTGCCACTTCGCCCGTGTATTCGACCAAGGCGTCCTCGGCCCTCTCGACCCACATCGAGCCGTGTCCGGGCAGCTTCTTGTAAAGTCCCTGCTTGGCCAGCCTGCTTACCAGGTAGGCGTCGTGGCCCGTGGCGTCTATGACCAGCTTGGCCTCGAACGCTACCGGGTCGAGGCAGGTTATTTCCTTGGGCATGTTCGATATCGGAGTCCAGTTGACCACTATGCCGGCCACACGGCCGTTCTCCCTGAAGACGAGGTCGTCGAACATGGTCATGTTGGCGACCTTGACACCGGCTTCGCAGGCGCTGGCGATGAGCTTCGAGCAGGCATACGGGCCGTCGGCCACGTACAATCCGTCGGACACCTCCTTGTAGGGCACCTCGATCTCATCGAGCACCGTTTGACCGGGGTCGCGGACGGTCACCTTGTTCATCAGGTATCCGCCTATCCAGAAGCCGCCGCCGAGGTAGTTCATCCTTTCCACGAGCAGCACCTTGTACTTGGCCTTGGCTATGTCCTTGGCGGCCACCAGCCCGCTGGGGCCTCCACCGACCACTATGACGTCGCTCTCGACGAACTCGTAAAGCTCTTTCGTGTACTCTTCGACAATGGCGCGGGTGACCTCTTTCTCCCCGACGGGTGCGAAAAGCTTCTGGCTCTCAGCCATCGATTCTACCTCCAAGCGGTTGAAACTGGTGATGTTTTTAAGCCTAACATACGGGGTATCGCCGTCAAGCAACGGGTTGTTTCCTCCTGCACCCGGGGGGATGCACCGTCGGGGCGGGGATCGGAGGGGGGTTTGATTTAGCAGTCAAAATGTGTTTATACAATAGGTTGGGAAGCGTTCCCGATGGAGGGCGGTACTTCGGACATGGAGAGTGAGAAGGGCGGCGGCGGTACCACGGGTGGCAGGAAGAGGCCTTTGGTGGCCGTGGTGCTGTCGTTCGTGTTGCCCGGCCTAGGTCAGATATACACCGACCAGAACGCGAAGGGCGTAACCATAATCCTACTCAACTTCGTCATAAACTACCTGTTGCTCGACCCCGTAAGCCGTCTCGACAAGGCGACCGGAGCCGACCGAAGGACGCTCGTCCTAATAGTGGGCGCCTACGTGTTGGCGGGACTGGTGCTGTGGATATATTCGATGGTCGACGCCAAGCTGGAGGCCGACAGGATAAACGCCGCTCGCAGTGAGGACCAGAGTGTGTAGCCCTTGCACCGCACCCTGTTTTTCCCTCCGTCACCGGGCGGGCGTGCCCGGCGCATCCCTTCCTCTTTGGGGTGCCGCTGTTGCCTGGGGTGAGGGCAGGGGTGACTGGCCCCTCACGGGGGGCGGCCACTTCGCTCTGGAAATCTAAGGTGGAACGCCCGGCGGGGAGGGCCGCAACCCGGCGTCCTTTACCTGCTTCCGGTTGCCGCCCTGGGAGGGGTGGTGAGGCCCGCGTTGAGAGAGTCCTTCCTTTGGGCGGCGCGCGGCGGAGAACGGGGCCCGAAGCCTTTCTGCAAGGCCGTTCCTTTGCGCGACCGAGGCTCGTTCAATTGACTCCCGGATGCGGTTCTGCCGGCGTTACCATCGGCAGCCGGAACGCGGGCTTTGAAGCCCTCCTTCCCTGATTCCCTCTTGCTTACTCCGCATTCCCGTGAATGAAAGGGGATCTCTTGCCATTTAGGTGTGAAGGCCTGCTTCTCTCCTGCTCAGCGGCCGCGGGATACGGACCGACTCGGGTAGACGGCAAATCCGGCATTATCACGTCCTGCACAGGGGTGATGGGTGGTACACGGTGCCGACGAGGAGGGCCGTATCGGGGGGGGATGAGCGCCAAATGGTGGGTTGCCCGGAAGGCGTGCGTGGGGTCCCAGGCGGGACGGGGTCAGATCTCCATCTCGAGGCCGTCCCTTGCGGCTACGACCTCGACGCCCGTGGTACGGGATATCGACTCGGCCGCCCGCTGCGCATCCAGCTCCGGATAGATGTGCGTTATAACCACCCGTCGGGGCGAAGCCGATCGCACGACCTGGGCCACCTCGGACGGGGTGAGATGGCCCGCCGCCTTCCGGTCGTCCGGAAGGGAGCACTCGATGACGAGCAGATCCGCGCCGCGGGCGGCTTCGATCACGTCGTCGCAGATGTCGGTATCCCCCGTGTAGACGACCACCTTGCCGTGCTGCTCTATTCGGTAGCCCCTGCTTCCCTCGATATGGCGCGTGGGGAACGCCTGAACCCGCGCCTCGCCCACCGGTGCTGGGAACGGGGCGCCTTCTACGACCTCGAGGCCGGGCGGATCCACCCACTCGCCCCACGCCGCACCGAGCCCCGCGAACAGCCGCTTCACCCCTTCGGGGCCCCATACGCGCAGCCTTTCCCTAGTACCGCCGGGGGCGTACCTTCTTGCGAAGAGAAGCGGCACCAGGTCGGCCGTGTGGTCGGGATGTAGGTGTGTGAGGAAAACGTGCTCGATTGCCCGGAAGTCCCGCCCCAGGCGCGCGACCGTCCACGTTGCGCCGGTGCCGCAATCGAGAAGCAGTGTCGTGGGGCCGAGCTCGACCAGGTAGGCCGAGGAGTTCCTCCGCGGATGTGGGAGAAAGGTGCCTGATCCTAGTACGGTGAGTTTCATCTCTCTGCGGGGTCGGGATAATGAAAGTATGCAGCTGTGGCGTAGGTGCAATTAGTCTAAACCCTTACCCTTGAGGAGGCAAACGGTATGGGTTCGCTCATAACGCTTACGACTGATTTCGGGCATTCGGACCACTACGTGGGTGCAATGAAGGGGGTGATAGCATCGATAAACCCGGATGCCGTGGTGCTCGACATAACCCACGGCATCCCGCCCTTCGACGTTATGCGAGGGGCGCTGGCCCTGCGGGCGGCGGCCCCCTACTTTCCGGCTGGCACCATACACGTGGTCGTCGTCGACCCCGGTGTCGGCGGGGAGCGCAGGCCGATCGCCGTCAAGGCTGGCGGCTTCGTGCTGGTGGGCCCGGACAACGGCGTTTTAAGCCTGATGTACCCCGAGGGTGAGGCGCCAGAGGCAAGGCTGATCGAGAACCCCGACTTCATGCTTGAGCATGTGAGTTCAACGTTCCACGGAAGGGACGTTTTTGCACCCGCCGCGGCCCATCTCTCGCGCGGCCGCCCGTTTGTGGAAGTGGGCCGGCCTGTGCGCGATCTCCAGCGGCTCGCCGTGCCGTCGCCGTGCCGCAGGGAAGGGCTCATCGTGGGGCGGGTGCTTTACGTGGACTCTTTCGGCAACCTCGTAACCAATATCCCCTCAGACGGCGTCGACGACGTGGCCGTGGTCGAGGTGGAGGGGAGAGCCCTGAGGGGGGTGCTCCCCTCCTATGCCTATGCACCGCGGGGCGAGCTGGCCGCCGTGCGCGGAAGCACGGGGCTTGTGGAGATAGCCGCCAATATGGGCGATGCCGCCCGCATGCTAGGTGTCTCGGCCGATGAGGTGAGGCGGGGAAGGGTGGTTGAGGTGCGGGTGCGCTTGGCTGGCCTAGGGGAATGAGGGGCGCCGTCCCGTTCGGATGGCCCCCACGTGATCTGGTGCGGCTCGGCCGCTAGTCGTAGGGGTGGGTGCCGTCGGGTGTTGCGGCGGTCTCGGGCTGCGCGGAAGCCCCGAGCATTTGGGGAATGGCCGCCTCGGCTTGGCCATGGTACAGGAGGGAGTCCCGTGCTCCGTCTCGCTTACGTCGAGCACTATAATAGGAAGTCTCCAAGTCCGCTTGGGCACGGCTGTGGGCCTGGGGGGCCGCCTTCCGTGGCCGACCTCCGCTCCTCGACCGCCGCGGCCTGCGGCGGCCACCCATGGTCTCGAGGTGGATAGCCTCGGTGAGCGGGAGTGCTCTTTGATGTCTTGTGTTAAGTATGCTTCCTAACCCTCTTCCATCTAAGCGAATTCCTGTAGCCGCCATGGACAGCTTGTCGGCCTTTGAATGCACTTGGCACGGGCGGTTGTTTTTTGCCATGCCGGGGGCGGGTGGTATATTTTAGGTTCAAGTCGTATATCATGCAGGAGGCGAGTTTATGAACTTTCGCGTGTCGGCGATACTGTTGGTCGCCCTCGTGGTTTCGGTTGCGGCGGCGCCTGTGATGGCGGAGAAGATTTCCGACAAGGAGGCCGCAAGACTCAAGACCTACATCTTCAAACACTTCGGTCCATCGTTGCCCCCGGGCACCGAGCTCAAGGTAAGCGGTTTTGAGCCGAGCGGGATAAAGGGGCTCAAGAAAGGGGTGGTAACGGTCTCCACTCCTCGAGGGTCCGGCAAGATAGAGTTTCTACTCTCCCAAGACGGCAAGTACTTGATTCTCGGCACCCCGGCCGACGTAAAATCGTTCCAATCGAGCAAGGTGAAGGGGTTTAAGAAGGGAGAGCTAATGGTGGGCAACCGCCCGCTGGGATTGTTGGTGAGTGAGGACGGGAGGTTTATCATTGCGGGCGACGTCCTCGATACCACCGTCGACCCGCTGAAAAGTGTCCTGAGCAAGATCGACCTCAGGGACGTCCCCTACAGGGGGGCCAAGAACGCCAAGGTGACCGTCGTGGAGTATTCCGACTTCCAGTGCCCTTACTGCAGGCGGGCTTCGCAGATGCTGCCCAAGCTGCTGGACGAATACGAGGGCAAGGTCAAGCTCGTCTACAAGCAGCTGCCCCTCCCCATGCACAAGTGGGCCAGGCTCGCGTCCGCCAGCGCCCTGTGCGTCTACGAGCAGAGTAACGACAAGTTCTGGAAGTTCCACGACATGGTGTTCGCGAACCAGCGCCAGATAAATGAGCAGAACGCGCGCGACAAGTTTACCCAGTTCGCAAAGGACATCGGGGTCGACATGACCAAGTTCAACAGCTGCATCGACTCCCCTCAGGTGAAAGACCGGATCGAGAAAGAGATGAAGGAGGCCCAGAGCCTGGGCGTCAACTCCACACCCTCTTTCTTCGTAAACGGTATGCTTGTCCGCGGGGCCGACTACGCCCGCCTGAAGGCTGCGGTTGAGTCGGCCTTGGCCGGAAAGATCTGAGGCGCACATGGCGGCCGTTGGGAGCCGGTGGCTGGACCCCGGCGGGGGCCTCCACACGTAGCTGCTTGACACCGGCTGGGACGGAAGCGTCGGGGGGGTGTAGGTAGACGGTTTACCGCGGCCTGGTCCTATGAACCCCTTTGCGCCCGTGTTGACGTTGCAGTCGAGGGGGGTTTATAATATCCCTATATTCCAGAGAGAGCCAGGTCGTACAGGGGGCGGTTCTCTCCGTTCCGTGTGGTATCCCCGTCATGAAATGCCCCAAGTGTGGCTACAACAACGTCGATTGGGCCGAAAGCTGCAAGAAGTGCCGAACTAAGCTCGTGCCGAAGTTCATGAAGAGGTCGTTTTCGGCCGGTGGTTTCCCGTTCAGAAGGGCCAGGCGTACCGAGCCGTCGGCCCCAGGAGCCGGACGGCTGGGCGGTGGAGGGACCACGCAGTCACCGCAGGGGGCTGGCGGAGAGCTGCCCGGAGTGCCGCCTCCTTCGTCCCCTACGCCGTCCGATGCGGCGCGGCAAGGAGGGGCGCTTCCCACACCCGTACCCGGCACTGAGCTCGGTCCGGGCAGGACCGAGCCCCCAGTGGGCGGTACCCCTTTCACGACGGTTGACGATGTCGCACCGGATGAGCGGCTGTTGGACGAAGACGCCGTTCTCTTCGGTGACACGGTGGTTCCCCACCTTGCGGGGTTGGGGTCGAGATTCGCCGCCTTCGTGCTCGACAACGTGTTCCTGTCCGTACTGACCGGCGTCACCATGTACGTCACCCTCAGGTTCGCCGGAAGCCGCGGCGAGATGTTGCTTCCCATGGCTACGCCGCTTTACTTTGTCCTGTCCGTGCTAT
>CAZXEJ010000004.1:0-74880 GCA_964639895.1 uncultured Spirochaetia bacterium
CACCACGGCACCGAATTCCTGCCCTGAGTTCCACACTTGTCCCTTCCCCTCCCCCTCCCCCCCCCCCCCCCCCCCCCCCCAGCCACGAACCAGGCCCCCCCCAACCCCCCCCCCTACCCCCCCTGCCAAACCCCCCCCCCCCCCTCCCCCCCCCCCCCCGCCCCCCAACCGCCCCCATCCCCCCCCCCACTCTCCGGCCCCTCTTCCCCCCACCGCACACCGGGGCGGCCGGCCTGGACAGGCTTCCCCCGTCTTCCACCGGCAGCCCGTTGTTAGGATCCCTCCCTCGATGTTATAATCGAAATCCATCGAACACCCACCAAACCATCACACAAGGAGGCACAACGAGATGAAATTCGGTGTCGGCTACTACAGCTTGCAGTCACCCCCGTTCAATCCCCGCCCACACAGGGAGCTCTACGCGGAGATGCTCGAAGAGATAGCGATCGCCGAGGACCTTGGGTTCGAATCGGCATGGCTCACCGAGCACCACTTCCTCGAAGACGGCTACTGCCCGTCGCTCCTTCCGACGGCGGCGGCCATGGCGGCGCGCACGAAGCGGATGCGCATCGGAACGGGTGTCTACCTGCTGCCGCTCCACAATCCGATCCGCACGGCCGAGGACGCGGCCGTCGTGGACATCATATCTGACGGAAGGCTCATCCTCGGCCTGGGTCTCGGCTACAGGCCCGAGGAGTTCGAGGCGTTCGGCGTATCGCTGCGCGAGCGCCGGGGCCGCATGGAGGAGGGGATAGAAATACTGCGGATGGCATGGTCCGACGAGCCCGTCGATTTCACGGGCAGGTACTACACCGTAAGGGGCAAGAACGTCACGCCCAAGCCCGTACAGCGGCCCATACCCATCTGGATCGGGGCCTTCACCGAGCCCGCCATAAGGCGCGCGGCCAGGCTGGGAGCCCCGCTTTTCATCGCGGCCATAGGGATCATTCCCATCATAAAGTCGCTCATCGAGATGCACCGAGCCTTCCTCACCGAATACGGCTTCAACCCCGACGAGTTCGAGCAGCCCGTCGTGCGGGACGTCTACGTAAGCCGCGACGGGCGAGAGAAGGCCTGGGAGAAGATAAAGGAGTACGTCACCTACACGCCCAAGTGCTATGCCACCTGGGGCTCGATGGTCGACCGTGAGGGCAATCTCGTGACCGACCCCTCCGACCCCGCGATCTACGATCTAGCCCTCGAGCAGGCGATCGTGGGAAGCCCCGAGGAGTGCATCGAGACGATCCAGAAATATAAGGAGGCCATCCCCATGGACCCGCTTATCTGCAGGTTCAAGCCCGTAGGGATGAGCCATGAGGAGGCCGTGGCCTCGATGAGGCTCTTTGCCGAAGAGGTCATGCCCTACGTCAAGTAGCGGTGAAGCGTCCTCTGGGCGCGTGAGGGAGGATGCCCGATGGAACGCAGACGGCTCGGCCGAACGGGGCTCGAGGTGGGCGAGATAGGGTTCGGCGCCTGGGCCATAAGCGGCCGTGGATACGGCCCCACCGACGACGACACCTCGATGCGCGCCCTTCACCGAGCGCTCGACCTCGGGGTCGACTTCATCGACACGGCCGACGCCTACGGCGACGGTCACAGCGAGGAACTGGTTGGCAGGGTGCTTCGCGAGCGCCGCGACCGCCGGGTGGTGGTGGCCACCAAGGTGGGCTGGGACTTCTACGGCGGCCGCGGCCTTGTGAGCAACCTCCGGCGCGACTACATACGATTCGCCGTGCGCCAGAGCCTGCGACGCCTGGGAAGAGAGGTAATCGACATCTACCAGGTCCACGACTCCGACCCCGCCGCGATGGAGAGGAACGGCGTCTTCGACACGATGGAGGAGCTCAAGCGAGAGGGCCTCGTCAGGTTCTGGGGGGTCTCTGCGGCCCGGTGGGAGGACGGCCTCTACGCGCTCGAGCACGCCGAGCCCGACGTGCTACAGGTGGCCTACAACATCTTCGACCAGGAACCGGCCCGGCGGCTCTTGCCGCTGGCCGCAGAGCGAGGAGTGGCCGTAATCGCCAGGGAGCCGCTCGCATGCGGCCTCCTGACGGGCAAGTACGGACCATCGTCCACGTTCGGCCCCCGCGACCACAGGGCCGCGTGGAGCGGCGCCATGCTGGCCGAGGCCCAGGGGCGCCTGAAGATGCTCGATTTCCTGCGCACGCCGCAGAGGACGCTCGTGCAGGCCGCCATCAGGTTCGCCCTCGCCCATCCGGCCGTATCGGTCGTCATCCCGGGGGCGAAGACGCCGCAACAGGTGGAAGAGAACGTGGGCGCAGCGCGCGTGAGGCTGGAAGCGGACGAGGTTGCCAAGCTGAAAGAGCTCTACGAGAAAGGGTTTGCCGAGCGCTGAAAGAACGCGTGCGCGCGGCCGCCCGCCCGCGGGAGGAAGAACTTCGGCCCCAACCGGAGGTGTATCAGGTGGATTGAAAGGCGGCCGACCTTCTCCAGGGAAGCACTTACGGCCCCACGTATGCATATTGCGACCGCATCAAGGGGGTTGCCCCCGACGGGATGGAGGCCTTACGACGAGCGGCGATGGCTATAAGGGCGGACGCTGCCCATGCGGTGCCTTCCCGGGGCCGGGGCAGCGCGACGACCGCCGGGCCACGTCTACTACTACGGGAACCACGCGGCCACGCATCCCACCCGCACCCAAAGCAAGGAACGTGTATTGCTCGCGAGAAAGGCGGCTCCGTCCCCCCCGCATCCAGGGTAACACTTTCCCATTTCGATCTCCGGCGGGGGATAACCGCCGTCCTCCCTGCGCGCAGAAAGGCGATCCGCAGAGGCATTCGAACCAGTAGGAAGTCAGGTTCTGGCACCGTCCACCTCCCCGTCCGCGTGGAACAGATGAGAAGCAAGTGTACAGACGATAAAGGAGGGGCCGATCCATCCATATCACAAGGGGGACGCATCAGTGAATCAATCCCCACGGCAACGGCACCACAGGCGGCCGCACACCTGCGGGCCGGTCACGAGCGATGTCGCCCAGCACCGAGCCGAGCGTCACAACCGCCACCCCCTCGGCGCGCAGGGTGTGAACCAAGAAGCGCGACCCGCCCCATAGTGACCCTGACGGTGCATCTGACACTCCATCCACACCTTCCGGTGATAGGGCCCCCCCCTACTGCCAATGGCGCAAGAAGGGGTCGCACACCTCGGTCCCGGGTGTAACTGCACATCCTCCACACCCCACGCCGCGCCACAATCCCGAGGCTCGAAGAGAACACGGACGGCTCTTGCTCCAGCGGGCCGGCTGTCCGCCCCATCTTCGCGTCGCGGCCGCCCCTTCTCCCAGGCGCCACTCGGGGGGTGATGTAAGAGGCTCGCATCGCATCCATCGACACACGCCGTCCTGGCGTGCACACGCCCGTCTTCCCACAACACGTTTGCAAATGGGAGAGAGACGGCCGGCCGGCACTCCCGCACGGCCCACGCCCCCCCACGGTCGGCACAGCCCGGCAACGCTGCCGTCCACACCGTCCCCCCCGGCGCTTACGCACGCGCCAGGACCTCTCCACTACGGCAGGCGCACTCTCAAGGGAGGCCGAGGCCACGGTGAACGACGGAAGCCGAAAGGGGGAAGCTCCGACCATCCTTTTCCTTATACCCGCTTGCCCCGGAGTGGGAGGGGAACCGGAAGAGAACCGACAGGGTGCCGGCGGAGGCCCCGCGGCGCAAAGGACGTTGAACCCGCTTCATCGTGTCGCTTCATTCGCCGTAGCACCTTAACCCTTCCCGCCCCCTACAACACGGAAGCACCCCGTTCGAAGGCTCCCCCCCTCTCGGCGCTCCACGCTGCCGCCGCAACCTGCACCCCTCGGCGGCTGCACCGGCATAGGTCGCCCTCACCGCTCCACCGTAGTCCGCCTCACTACGCTTCCCCGCCTCGGGCCGGCCTTCCTCAATCGGGGACGAGCACGACCTTGCCGAACACCTTCCTGCTTTCGAGCAGCAGATGGCCGTCGCGCGCCCGGGACATGGGCAACACCTCGTGCACCACCGGTTTCAGGCGGCCCGCCTCGACGTGCCGTATGACCTCCCAGAGGTCGCCCTTCGTGCCCATCGTAGAGCCAAGCAGCGTAAGGCGCCTGAAGAAGACGTGGCGCAGGTCGGTCCTACCTTCCCAGCCAGCGGTGGCGCCGCAGATTACCAGCCTGCCCCCCATCGTCAGGGCGCGTATGTTCTTGTCCCAGTTCACGTCGCCCACGTGGTCTACGATGACGTCTACGCCGCGGCCCTCGGTGATGCGCTTGACCTCGCGCTCGAAGTCCTGCCGACGGTAGTTGATGCAGTGGTCGGCGCCCAGCACGTCGCGCGCCTTCTGCAGCTTCTCTTCGCTTCCGGCCGTCACTATGACGGTCGCCTCGTGGAGCTTTGCGATCTGGACGGCGGCGCTGCCTACGCCGCTTCCCGCCGCATGGACGAGCACCGTCTCGCCGAGCCTGAGGCCCGCCCTCACGACCAGCATGTGCCATGCGGTGAGAAAGACCAGAGGGAGGGCGGCCGCCTCCTCGAACGCCAGTCCCTCGGGCATGGGGATGATGTTCTCCTTGGGCACGCACACCAGCTCGGCGCAGCCCCCCGGGGTGTTCTCGCCCAATATCTTGTAGTCGCGGCACAGGTTGTCCATGCCGCCCAGGCACCAGCGGCACACGCCGCACGTGATGCCGGGCGAGACTATCACCTTAGTCCCCGGCTCTATGCCGTCCACCTCGGCGCCCACTTCTCTTACTACGCCGGCCACGTCGGAGCCCAGTACGTGCGGGTAGGAGAGTTTCAGATGGGGCAGCCCCCGTCTCACCCACACGTCAAGGTGGTTCAACGCGCACGCCTTGACCTCGACCAGAACGCCCGAGGGCGTAAGAGTCGGGTCGGGAACCTCGTCGTAGGAGAGCTTGTCCACGCCGCCGTGCTCGTAGATGACTACGGCCTTCATCTCATCACCACCTCACTTGCATTGAGATCGGTCTCTCTGGCACTCAGCACCTCCCCAGACGGCCGCGGGGCGGTGGCGGACGAGAACCCCACACGCACCGAGGGGGCTCCACCCATCCCTCCTCCGAGCCGGCCTCGGCGACGACTCCACACGGTGCCGTCGTCGGGGACGGCTGGGCGGCACGCCCCGAATGGAACCGGGAGCGGCATCGCCGCCCACGGACGGCCGGACCTCGCCGGGACCGTGGGCCCCCTTTGCTACCGAGGCTGCGCGCCCCGAATTGGAGCGGGGGCTGAGTCGTCGCCCTCGGAGGCGGCCGGCGAGAGGGCGAGCTTCGAGAGATCCTCGGGTGTATCCAGAACGTTTCCGCGGCCGGTCATGTAGAGGAAATTTGCGTTGTCGCGCGGGGCGTTGCTCCGCACGTTAGGGTCGAAGAAGACGTCCATCGTGTGCACGAGCCCGGCTCTGTCGTAGGAGGCAAGCTCGTACTTCATCCCCATGCGCAGCGCATCGCACGGGCAGGCCTCGACACAGAACCCGCAGAAGACACACCTCATGAAGTCGATGTTGTAGACCTTGGGCCTGCGCTCGATGGCGTAGTCATCGGCGGCCTCGGCCACAATAGAGATGGCCTGCGTCGGGCAAGCCACTTCGCACAGCTTGCAGGCCACGCAACGGATATTGCCGTCGTCGTCGGCCGGAAGCAGGTGCAGGCCTCGGTATGCCGGCGGAAGCTGCTTTACTTCCTCCGGGTACTGGACAGTAATGGGCCGGGGGCGGAGCAGGTGCTTGAGCGTGGTCCAGAGGCCCCGCAATATCTCGGGCAGGTAGATCCGCTCCCACAGGGTGAGCCGGGGCGCGGAGAGGGTTTTAACCTTGATGGCCATCCGTGCTCGACCTCCCGTAGATGATTAGCCTAACACATGGGCCTCGTCAATACAATCGTCTAGGGGTACTCAAACGAACTATTCGGAGCCCTAACGTTTTTTCGTTCGGGAACCTAAAAAACCGTGATTTTCGTAACAATTACAGGATGTTACAAAAGTCAAATTATCGTTTTCTTCCTTGACATTTATTGAAACCTTTGTATAATTACGTGTGCGCTTTCGAGGGCAGCACCCAAATTTGCGTTTCGGGAGTATGAGATGGCTATCAAGGACGTTGTGATACGAATCGGGGGAGAGGGAGGAGAAGGCGTCATCAGCGCCGGCGAGATCCTCTCCCGTGCCGCCGCACGATCGAGGTTCCACTTCTTCACCTTTCGCACCTACCCGGCCGAGATACGCGGCGGTCTGGCGATGTTCCAGCTCCGGTTGAGCCGCAAGCCCGTCCTCTCGCAGGGTTCGGCGTTGGACGTTCTTATGTGCTTCAACCAGGAGGCATTCGACAACTACTGGCGCGAGCTGAAGCCGGACGGGATACTGCTCTACGACCCCAAGTTCTTCACCCCCCCCAGTCAGTTCAAGAACAAGTCCTACCCCGTCGAGTTGGAGCAGATATCGCTCGACAGCTCCGGCACCACACGCGGCAAGAACATCGTGGCCGTCGGCGTGTTGGCCCAGATGCTGGGCGTGCCGTTCGAGACCTGCGCCAAGCTGGTCGAGGAGCTGTTTTCCAAGAAGGGTGAGAAGGTCGTCGCCGCCAACGTAAAGGCCCTTGAAGGCGCCTACAAGCACGCGGCCGACACCATCGACCGGATCGAGTTGGGCGAGCCCGAGATGGAGGGCGAGGACTGGATAATCCTCTCGGGCAACGAGGCCATAGCCCTCGGAGCCATAGCGGCCGGCTGCAAGCTGTGCACGGGCTACCCGATAACGCCTGCCAGTTCGATCCTTGAGTTCCTGGCCCGCGAGCTTCCCCGCTTCGGAGGGGTGGTCATACAGTGCGAGGACGAGATAGCGGCCGTCGGTGCCTGTGTGGGTGCGTCGTTCGCCGGGGCCAAGGCGATGACGCCGACCTCGGGACCGGGGCTCGCGCTGATGACGGAGATGCTCAATCTGGCCTCCATGTCCGAGACCCCGATAGTGATCGTCGACGTGCAGCGCTCGGGGCCCAGCACGGGCATGCCAACCAAGACCGAGCAGAGCGACCTGCGCCACGCCATGTACGGGGCGCCGGGTGAGGCGCCGCGGGTGGTCATCGCGCCGGCCAACGTCGAGGACTGCTTCTACGAGATGATCCGCGCATTCAACATAGCCGAGAAGTACCAGCTTCCGGTCATCGTGCTGTCCGACCAGACGCTGGCCAACCGCACGACTGTACTGAAGAAATTCGATCTCGATTCGATAATAATAGAAGAGAGGCTGCAACCTACGGACGAGGAGCTGAGGGGAAGCGTGTACGCCCGCTACAAGATCACCGAGACCGGTGTGTCGCCCGTGTTGCTACCGGGCGATCCGCGCGGCTCCTACATATCGACGGGGCTCGAGCACGACGAGTACTGCGCCCCCAGGTACACACCCCAGCACCACAAGGCCATGATGGAGAAGAGGTTCCGCAAGCTCGAGACACTGAAGAAGGATCTCGCCAACGGGACATTGCCCAACGGGCACTACTTCCTCGACATGCCCGAGGGCGCCAAGATAGGCATCGTCGCTTGGGGCGCCACGTTCGGCCCCATTCGCGAGGCCATACAGATGGCCGCCGAAGAGGGTATACCGGTGGCACACCTGCACCCGAAGGTGCTGCTTCCGATGCCCGACGAACCGGTCAGGAAGATTCTCTCTTCGGTTGAAAAGGTGATAGTTCCCGAAGAAAACTTCCTGGGTCACCTCTCGTATATGCTCCGTGCGGAGTACGGGGCCGATCCCATACAGGTCAACAAGTGCGAGGGGATACCTTTTTCACCCGAGGAGCTGTTTGAACAAATAAAGGAGGTGGCCTGATCATGGCTGAAGCCGAAGCGGTAAGGAAGAAAGCATCTGACTACAGGACGGATCTCAAGCCCGTCTGGTGTCCAGGATGCGGCGACTACGGGGCGCTGACGGCCTTCTACAACGCCTTCGCCGAGACGGGGATCGACCCCAAGGACGTGGCCATCATATCCGGCATCGGTTGCTCCGGCAGGTTCGGCTACTTCATAAAGAGCTACGGGTTCCACGTGGTGCACGGCAGGGTGCTCCCCATCTCTCTGGGCGCCAAGCTGGCCAACCCCAACCTCCACGTCTTCGGCGTATCCGGCGACGGCGACGCGCTGGCCATCGGGGGTGGGCACATACCCCACATGGCTCGGCGTAACATGAAGATGGTCTACGTGATTCTGGATAACGCCATCTACGGGCTCACCAAGGGTCAGGCCTCGCCCACAAGTCCGCCCGTCATGCACACCGGCACCACCCCGGCGGGCGGCTTCGAGAAGCCTCTCGACCCAGTGCTGCTGATGCTGTCCTACGGGGCCACCTTCGTCGGCAGAGGTTATACGGCCAAGCACAAGACCATCTCCAACCTTCTGGTCAAGGCCATGAACCACAACGGCTTCGCCGTCATACACGCCATATCGCCCTGTCCGACGTTCAACAAGACCGTCACCTTCAAGTCCGTAAGCCAGCTCGTGGCCGACATACCCGAGGACCATGACCCGACGGACAGGATGAAGGCTATCGAACTTGCCATGGCCAAGGACAAGCTCTACCTCGGCGTCTTCTATCAGTCCGAGGAACCGACTCTCGAGCAGAGGCTCAACCTCGAGGAGCGCTTTCACATGACCACGGACAAGAAGGAGGAGCTGAGCCGCCTCCTGGACAGGTTCAAATAGAAGGCTCGACCCGCAATCCCACACCGAGACCGAAGGGGAGGAAGGTGCCGTGGGGCATCCCCTCCCCCTTTTTTTCATCCGTCGCGCGGTCCCGACTCCGCCAGGCGCACCCACAGCCACACACCCGCCGCCGCGGCCACGGCCAGGGAAAGCACTCCCCACACGGGATAGCCCAGCACGCACTTGCCCACGCCTACCATGGCCGAGGCCAGCGCCACGACGCCGAGCAACCAGTTCACTAGCAGCGGTCCCAGAGGCTCGGAGGGAGAGCACGCGCCGGCCTTCCGCTTGACGGGTCCCCACCACCCCCAGGGCCGTATGCGCCTGTAGAACTCGACCAGCCGCTCCTCGGGCTCGGGTCGGGTGAGCAGCGTTACGGCGAGCGAGACCGCAACCGATACGGGTACGACCACGATCTGGTGCTTTAGCGCCATATCCACGCCGGCGGCCCGCACGTAAACCGCCACCCCCGCTATTGCGACGATGGACGAGGCGAGCGCCGCAATCTCGCTCCAGGCGTTGATCCTCCACCAGAACCACCGCAGTACCAGCACGAGCCCGATGCCGGCGCTCATAGCCCAGAGGAACACCCACGCCTTACCGATTGAGCCTATCTGGAGGGCCACGACCCCCGCCGCCGCGGCCAGCGCCACGGTGGCGATGCGTGCGACGGCCACGTAGTGTGTCGCCGACGCCCCCTTGCGGACGAACCTCCTGTACAGGTCGTTCATCACGTAGGACACCCCCCAGTTGAGCTGGGTCGAGAGCGTAGACATGAAGGCCGAGAGGAACGCCACGAACACAACCCCTCTGAGGCCCGGGCCCAGGAACCGCTCGACCATGGCCACGTAGACGGCCTCCTGGTCTCCGCCGGTGACGGAAGCGTCGGGGTAAACGATGAGCGATGCCGCCGCCACAACCACCCACGGCCAGAGTCGGAGCACGTAGTGGTTGAGCGCGAACCACCCCATGCCGAGCACGGCGTGCCTCTCATCCTTGGCGGAGCTGAGCCGCTGGATGATGTAGCCGCCTCCGTCGGAGTTGTGAGACGACCACCAGACGACTGTCACGTACACGAGGAATACGAAGAAGGGGGAATCGAACCACCCCCCCTGGGTGGCGGCTGGCCCGCCGGTGCCGGGTGTGACGAAGAAGGAGAGATGATCGCCCAGAGCGTGAGCCTTGTGCCAGAAGGCGCCGAGCCCACCCACCTCGGGAGAGCCCACCACGGCGACGGCGAGGGCTACGGTGCCCAAGAGGGCCAACCCGTACTGGAGCACGTCGGTCGCCACCACGCCCCAGAGGCCGCTCAGCATCGTGTAGAGCACGGCCACCGTGATGGAGACGACGACGGCCCAGAGGGGCTCGACGCCGAAGAACACCCGCAGCACCTTGGCCATGGCGCTTATCACCCACCCCATGACGACCAGGTTGAAGGCCGTCGAGAAGTAGAACGCCTTGAACCCACGCAGGAAGGCGGCCGGCCGGCCGGAGTAGCGGAGCTCTATGAGCTCGTTGTCCGTTATGACCTCGGCCCTGCGCCACAGCCTCGCGAAGACGAACACCACGAAGACGTGGGTGAGGATGTAGTTCCACCAGAACCAGTTCTTCCAGACACCCGCCGTCCTCACCCATCCCGTAACCGCCAGTGGTGTGTCGGCAGCGAACGTGGTGGCCACCATAGAGGTACCCAGCGCCCACCACGGCAGGCGGCGGCCGGAGACGAAGTAGTCGGCCATGCCGCCCTCGGCCCGGCGCTTAAGGAGCAGACCCACCAGTAGCGACACCACCAGGAACGAGGCCACTATGGCCCAGTCGAGGGGAGCAAGCGTACGCGTGAGAGCAGAATCCATAAGGCCTACACCCGGCGAAGGGGAGACGACGCTAGACGGGAGACAGGGCGACCGGCATGACGCCGCGGGACTCGGCGAGCCCCAGGAGCACCGAGGCCGCCGCTTCCTGTACGGCATCGGCCCCATCGAACGCAGCCACCATGTTATCAAATCCCTCCAGCCCCTTCAACACGTAGGGAGAGCCGAACGAGACGATGGTGCAGCTGGCCGCCGTACTGCGTGGAGCACGCTCCAGCAGAGTGCGCGCCTCTTCGTCGAGGCAGGTGAGGTCGCCCCCTGCACCGACCCCTGTAAAGACGGCGCACACGAGATCGCAGCTGGCGAGGGCGGGCGAGGAGGGATCGAGTCGGCGCAGTGGAAGGACGCTGCACTCCACCCCCTTGCCCCTAAGTGCGCGCGCGAGCGGGGCGGCGGCCTCTTCGGCCGCTCGGCCCCTCGTATCTTCTACGCAGACGGCGACGCGCCCTCCGACGGGGCCGCCCCACTTTATGCGGCATACCGAGCGCGATGCCACTTCGCGCCAAAGCTCCCGGACCGAGGGTACGTCAAGTTCTGCGGCCCGCGCCCGGGTGAGCCGGCGGGAGGCCAGGCGCTGGAGCAGGCCCGCGATCCTCAAAGCCGCCGCGCGCACGCTACGCTCGAGCGCGGCGTCCCCCGCACAGAGCTCCTCGAGGCGGCGGCACAGGCCGGCCGGATCGGCCGGGTCGAGTATGACGTCGCATCCGGCCTCGAGTGCGCGGCGCGCGAGCTCGACTTCGTCGCCCATCGCCGCAATCCCCTCCATGCGGAACGAATCGGTGAAGACGAGGCCGCCAAAGGAGAGTCCCCCACGCAGCACCCCGCCCACCACCGGGCGCGAAACGGTGGCCGGCGCGCCCGAGGGGTCGAGCGCCGGGTAGGCCACGTGTGCCGTCATAACCGCGTCAACCCCGCAACGTACTGCCTCGCCGAAGGGAACCACATCGAGGGTCTCGATCTCCTCCCTGCCGCGGGGGTCGACGGGGAGTTCGGCGTGGGAGTCTGAGGCCACGGCCCCGTGGCCCGGGAAGTGCTTGGCCGTAGCCGCCACCCCCGCCCTCTGGGCACCCTCCACGTAGGCCGCGCCGAGTGCGCCCGCAAGTCGGGGGTCGTCGCCGAACGAGCGGGTGTTTATTATGGGGTTCGCGGGACAGGTGTTGAGGTCGAGCACCGGCGCGAAGAGCACGTTGAGCCCAAGCGCGCACATCTCCCCGGCCGTGATCTCCGCCTGTGCGCGCGCAAGGCGCTTGCTGCGCGCCGCACCCAGCGACATGGCCGAGGGGAGCACGGCGCACCCGTCGACCGTCTGTCCCACGCCCCGCTCGGCGTCCACGGCGAAAAGGAGCTCTCTTGCGGCGAGGCTCGACAGCGTGCGAACGGCCTCGGCCACCGAGCAACCGTCCCCCCCGAACACGATGAAGCCGCACACGGCGTGACGCTCGAGCAGACGCGCGGCCTCACCCAGGGGGTCGCCGGAGCGGAAGTCGAGGCGCGGCATCACGACCGCGGCCCGGGCGGAGCCTCTCCGTAGGGTGACAGTAGGCGGAGTCGGCATCAGAGGTCCCCTCCGAGGGCTATCTTGCCGAGGGGGACGCGCCTAGACGCCCCGGTGGCCGAGGGCAGGTTGCAGCATGCGCCAGCGAGCAGCTCCGAGGCGAGGAAAGCCATGGCCACGGCCTCCTTGGCCGAGGGGTCTATGCCGTAGGTATCACTCGTCGCCACGCGCAGCGGGGCGAGCCTCTTCCGCAGCCTCTCGACGAGCAGCGGGTTGGAGGCGCCTCCTCCACTCAGGACCACCTCGGCAGGCTCGCGGCTCGGCAGCACAAACCTCTCGTAGGCGAGCGCGATCGATTCCACCGTGAACTCAAGGAGCGTCCTCAGCAAGTCATAGACCCACCCGCTCCGGCCGCGCCCGTGTTCCCAGAGTTCCCTGGCCATCCGTGGGCCGAACTCCTCGAGTCCAGTCGACTTGGGCGGCGGCTTGGCCAGATAGGGGTGGCTCAGCAGGCGCGAGAGCAGCCCTTCGACCACCGTCCCGCGGCGTGCCCACTCGGCGTCGCGGTCGTACCGCCTCTCGCCCCCGGTGGCCGCCGTCACTACAGCGTCCATGAGCGCGTTGCCGGGCCCCGTATCGAAGGCCACGACGTCGTCGAGGCGGTCGGAGACCACCGTGACGTTGGCGATGCCGCCTACGTTCTGGGCGGCCGTCACGGCGCCCGGCCTGTGGAATAGCACGTAGTCCACGTAGGGCACGATCGGCGCCCCCTCGCCGCCTGCGGCCATGTCGGCCGGCCTGAAGTCGCCCACCGTGATGATTCCCGTCACCTTGGCTATGAGGTCCAAGTCGCCCAGCTGGACGGTTGCAGGAGCGGTGCTCCTGGAGGGAGGAGCGTGATAGACGGTCTGTCCGTGCGATCCTATGAGATCGACGTCTTCCGGCGCGAGGCCGGCCCGCTCCACGACGGCGAGCGCCGCCTCGGCGAAGGCGCGCCCGAGCCGGAAGTGGAGCCCTGCCGCAAGCTCGAGCGAGCCCGTCTCGACCAGACGGTCGAGATCCTCAGCGAGTGTCGGCTCGTAGGGCACGGTCATGAACTCCACCACGCGCAGCTTTGCCCCTGTACCCGAGCCCTGCACCTCGACCAGGGCCGCATCGATGCCGTCGCGCGAAGTGCCCGACATCAGGCCCACGACCAGCCTGCTGCTCTTTGCAACTATGTCCTCCAACCGCCGCACGCTCACCGCTCCCCCCTCTTCCCGCCCCCCGCGACCTCCTCACCGAGCGCCGCCCTCAACCTGCCTCGGGCCGCCGCCAAGCGCCGTCTCGCCTCCCGGACCGTGACGCCCAGCCTGCCCACGACGACGGCCGTCTTGACGTCCCGCCCCGCCCTATCGAGCAGGCGGCGCGCCTCCTCCCTGTCCACGCCCACGAGCTTCATCACTATCCTCTCCTGGCGCATCCTCAGCTTCTCCGACGCAGGCCTCACCTCAACCATCAGGTTGCCGTAGGTCTTGCCCAGCCCCACCATGGCCGCCGTGGTCAGCATGTTGAGCACCATCTTCGTGGCCGTACCCGACTTCATACGCGTAGAGCCCGCGATGACCTCGGGCCCCACGTCCACGCATATGTCGACGTCGGCCAGTGGGCTACCAAGGGGGTTGCACGCCACGAGCACCGTGGCGGCCCCGACGCTGCGCGCGTAGTCGAGCGCCCCCTCGACGAAAGGAGTACCGGCGCTGGCCGCGATCCCCACCACTGCGTCCGCGGCCGAGAGTGCCGCCCGCTCAAGCTCGGGCAACGCCCCTTCTCTCTCGTCCTCGGCCCCCTCGACGGAGCGCCAGAGGGCGCGGCGCCCGCCGGCTACGACGGCTCTCACCATGGAAGGAGGGGTGCCGAAGGTGGGCGGGCACTCGGCGGCCTCCATGGCAGCAAGCCTGCCGCTCGTGCCGCATCCAACGAAGAACAGCCTGCCCCCGCCGGCAAGCCTCGCACGCACCAGTTCGACGGCGCGCTCGATCTCCGGCAGCGCGCGCGCCACGGCGACGGCCACCTTGGCGTCCTCGCGGGCGATCAGCGCGAGCACCTCGCGCGTGCTCATGCAATCGAGGCGGGCCGCTTCGGCCAGATCGCCCTCCGTCGCGAGCCCGTCTATGGGTGCCCTTCCCTTCATCTATTGCTCCCTCGTCCAGGGCGACGCCCACTGACGCGGCACCCCCCGCAGGAGGCGCACATACGCCGCCTCCCCCCGCCGCGCGGCATCTTCACCCAACCCGAACGCGACGCGGCCTTCCCAGCCGCCTGCGCCCCGCGCCGCCCGAGACGGGGCGGGAAAAGCCGCTCAATCTAAATCATAACAGCTTGACGCGCCGGCCGTAAGAAGGGCCGCTTCCCTTGCATAGGTGCTCCTCCCTGCTCGGGGGGTTGATCCATACGCCGTGGTCGTTATGTTATAATATGAGGGAGTCGGAGGAGCGGCCATCGAGCGGCGGAAACGTCAAGCCCACACAGGCCGCAACCGGACGAGCGGGTGTAGCTCAGCTGGTAGAGCACAAGCTTCCCAAGCTTGGGGTCGCGGGTTCGAGCCCCGTCACCCGCTCCACCCTCACCGTTCCTGCCTGCGCTTCCTCTCTTCCAGCATGTACCGTATGGCCGCCCTCACGAAGCGGCTGCGCTCGGCCTGGCCGACAAGGCCCGTTATACGGTCATAGAGGGTGGGATCGTTGAGCAATGCACCCAGTGTCCCCTCGCCACCTTCGAGCTTCTCCGTTATGACCCTCAGGTTGTGCACCGCCTCCGCCAGCTCCACGGCCACGCCGTCGTCGGCCGCAAGAAGCTCCATGGTCCTGTCGAGGTTCTTCACCGATCGCTCCAGACTGCGGTCGAACTCCTCGTCGTAGAGCAGCGTATGGAGCACGCCGCCGCCCTCGTTGATGCGCCTCAGGACGGTGTTCAGGTTGGAGATCGCCTCCTCCAGCCCTCCCACTCCCTCACGAGCGCCGTCGCCGTAAATGAGCTGGTGAACGAGGCCGTCGCCCTTCTCCACCTCTTCGACCGTCCTCCTCAACGACGCTATCGTCCTTGAGAGGTTGTCCACGGTCTCGTGCTCCTTGAACGTGCCGACCAGCTCGTTGAGGCTCTTTGAGATGGCGACGATGTTCTCGATCAGCTCTTCGGACTCGCCGAGCAACTTGTCGAATTCAGGGTAGCTGTAGCTCTTTATCTCGATAACACTGGGCAGATTCTCCAGCGGCGGCTCGTTGCCGCGTACTATCTCGATGTATTTGTCACCGAGCAGACCCTCGGTCTTTATGGTGGCCGTCGAGTCGGGGGACAGACGCTCCATACCCTCGCGCGTGACCTCCATGTCCACCACAATCGATTTGGCGTTGACGTCCTCGGGAAACCGGATCGCCGATACCATACCTATCCGCACCCCCGACAAGCGGACGACGGCTCCCTCGGTGAGACCCGCCGTGTTGTTAAAGCGCGTGCGCACGATGTAGCGCTTCTCGAAGAGACTCCTTCCACCGCCTACGCCGAAGATAAAGACGACGAACAACACCAACGCGGCCACTATGAGGAGTCCCACCCTCAGATTGGTGGCAAGCTCCTTCTGCATCTATAAACACCCCCCGTGGGACGGCCCACCGTCGAGAGACGGGTTGGACCGATTGATAACCCATTACATACTATACGCATCCCCGGGCGGTAATCCAGAACCGTGCACGCCCAAGCCGATGAACGGCCGCGGGGAGGAGTGGGCGTATTAATCACGACGCCATTTTTGTGTATAATAGGAACCCGTTCCACAGCGGTAGTATGGCCCCCCGTCGGGGTGCGGCAGCTCTCATCACCGAGGAGTAAGCGACATGAACACCATAACCAGGGCGCTCATCAGCGTCTATGACAAGAGGGGCGTAGTGGAACTGGCGCGCGCCCTCACCTCTCAGGGCGTCGAGATCCTCTCGACGGGCGGTACCGCCGAACTGCTCAAGTCCTCCGGCCTCCAACCGGTCGACATCTCCTCCTACACTGACAGCCCCGAGATACTCGGCGGCCGTGTAAAGAGCCTACATCCCAAGATACACGGCGGCATCCTGGCCGTCCGTGACGATCCCGTCCACAGGGAGCACATGGAGAAACTCGGCATAAAGCCCATCGACCTCGTGGTGGTGAACTTCTACCCGTTCGAGGAGGTGGTGGCCAAGGACGGCGTCACGCTCGAAGAGGCCATAGAGAACATAGACATCGGCGGCCCCACGATGCTCCGCTCGGCGGCCAAGAACTACCGCTACGTGGCCGTACTGTCGTCGCCCGACGACTACGGCCCTTTCATCGACGAACTGCAGCGTCACGGCGGCCGTATATCGGAGGCCACGCGCTACAGGCTGGCACGGAAGGCATTCGCCTACGTAGCGCGCTACGACGCCGCGATCGCCAACCACCTGGGCGCCACCGAAGCGGACGGCACCCGAGCCCCGTTCCCCGAGACGCTCACGCTCCATATGGAGAAGAGGATGGAGCTTCGCTACGGCGAGAACCCCCACCAGCGGGGCGCATTCTACGTCTACCCCCGCCATCGGGGAGCCGACATCGCCTCGGCAGCCACACTGCAAGGCAAAGCGCTCTCGCTCAACAACATCTACGACGCAAACACCGCCATAGAGATCGTAGGTGAGTTCGCCGAGCCCACGTGCGTCATTGTAAAGCACAACAACCCCTGCGGCGTGGCTACGGCTCCAGGGCCGCGCGAAGCTTTCCTCAAGGCCAAGGAGTGCGATCCGATGAGCGCATTCGGGGGCATCGTGGCCATAAACGTCGAGGTCGACGCCGAAACCGCCCGTGAGCTGACGTCGATGTTCCTCGAAGTCGTGGCGGCGCCCTCCTACACGGAGGAGGCGCTCGAGGTACTGGGTAGTAAGAAGAACCTGCGCGTCCTGCGCATCGACGCCCTGGGGAGCGGGCGCGACGGCGGCTACGACATAAAGCACGTGCGCGGAGGCGCGCTGGTCCAGGACCCCGACACCACGTCGGACGAGGACTTCTCTCAACACACCGTGCCCACCGAACGCAAGCCCACCGCCGAAGAGATGGAGGCGCTCAAGTTCGCCTGGAAGGTGGCAAAGCACGTCAAGTCAAACGCCATCGTGCTGGCAAAGGGAACCCAGACGATAGGGATAGGTGCGGGGCAGATGAGCAGGGTGGACTCGGTCAAGATCGCCGCCATGAAGGCCAACGTTTCGACAGAGGGGTCGGTGCTCGCCTCGGACGCCTTCTTCCCCTTCCGCGACGGCGTAGACGAGGCGGCCAAGGCGGGGGTTAGGGCCGTCGTCCAGCCGGGGGGCTCCATCAGGGACGACGAGGTGATCAAGGCGTGTAACGAACACGGCATAGCGATGGTGTTCACCGGCGTACGCCACTTCCGCCACTGAGCGCCACCTAAACGCCTAGGGACCGGTGCGGCCGTCGTCCTTCGTCATCATTCAACCTCGATGCCGCGGGCAGCCAGCAGGGTGCCCATGGCCCTCTCCAGGCGGGCCAGCGCTATGTTGTAGTCGGCCACGGCGCTTATCTTCTGCGCGCGGGCGCTCACCAGGTCGCGCTGGGCCTCAAGGACCTCACGCGTCGTTCCAACCCCGACAGCCAGCTTCTCCTCCTCGTTCCTGAGTACCTCCTCGGCAAGCCTCACGGCGACGTCGGCGGCCTCGATGCGACGCAAACCGTTTTCCACCTCGCGGACCGCGTTCCTTACGTCCAGCCTCACGTTGTCCACTACCCTCTCGAGCTCGTACTCACTCCTGTCCAGCTCGGCCACCGACCTCCGGTAATCGGCCTTGGCCGTCGCGTTATAGAGCGGTATGCTCAACACCCCGAGCACCTGCCACGAGACGAAGTCGGCGCCGAACAGCTGGTCGATGGCCTTGGTCTCGGAGGCGAACCTGTCCGCTATGGGAGGCGGGGTGGGGTCGAACACGAGGCGGTTGGGGTTGGCCTCGCCGCCCAGACCGTTGAGGGTAAGCGAGGTCTGAACGGAGAGCGAAGGCAGGCGCTGGTTCGAGTAGAATCCCTTGAGCACCCTCTTGCGCTTGAGATCGAGCTTCGCCTGTACCACCTCCGGCCGCTCCGAGACGGCCGTATCGATCGCCTGGTCGAGATCGACCTTCTTCTCCACCGTCACCGGGGCGTCCACCGGGACTACCTCCACGTCGAGCGGCAGGGAGAGGAGGTTCTTGAGACGGTCTTCTTCGGCCTTGAGGGCGTTCTCGGCCTCGATTAGATCGACCCTGCGGGCCGCAACCTCGGCCTCGGCCTGGATAACGGCCACGGAGGGAAGTACACCCACCTCTACCTTCGCCTCGTTGCGGCGCTTGAGGTCGAGAGCCAGGTCGAGGGCCGTCTTTGCAAGGTCGAGATTCTGCCTAGCCGCGACCAGGCGCCAATACGTGGATATCACCTGTAGAAGGGTGTCGGATACGACGATCTCGACCTGTTCCCTGCTCATCTGGGCGGTACGCTTGGCTACGGTTATCTGCGCCATGTTGACACGGGGGCCGAAGTTCTTGAGCAGGTCTTGACCGATCGTGAAGCTCAGAGAGGTGGTGAGGCTTGGGCTCAGCGTATCGAGCGGCGAATCGGTCTCCGTTCTAGTGGCCTCGAAGTCCAGCAGGTCATAGAACGTGCCCGTAGGAAGCCTCCCTTCCAGGCCGCTCGACAGCGAGAATACCTTCGACTCGATCGTGCCGCTCTCAATGAAGGTGCTGGCCGTGGGAGTGTTGCTGTCGGTGTAGGAGCTCTCGATCTTGAACAGGGGATCGAACGTACCCCACCTGCTCAGCACGTCGGCCGCGGCGGCCTCGGCGTTCTTCTTCTCGATGAGGATGTCCTTGTTGCGCTCCAGAGCCCTGAGGACGGCCTGATCAAGGGTGAGACGAACCACCTTCCCCGCACCCCCCACGGAGGACGTGACCAGCAACAACGCAAGCAGAATGTGCGACATGACTTTCCTCCAAAGAGACGCCCCCGTTTGCCGTGCGGGCCGGGTTGTGACCGGCTCGACGCGCCGGGAGGGACTGCACGAGACCCGCACGAACCGTCCCGCACACCCACGGGTTCAGCGCGGGATTTGTCTCGGCGGACCCGGCTGTTTATTATATGCAATAGTTCCCCCCTGCGCCACACCGCAGGCGAGAGCGTCGGCCGAGATATGAAGATCACACTCTACTACGACTACGTATGCCCCTATTGCTACATCGCCACAACGCGGCTGCAGCGGCTCGGCGGCGAACTGGGATTCGAGGTGGAGTGGCGGGGAATAGAGATTCACCCCGAACTGCCCCCACAGGGAGTCCGCCGCAGGGAGACGCCCAGGGGCAGAGCACTAGAGGAGTACCTCCGCCTCGTGGCCGAGACCGAAGGGGTGGAGATATCGCTGCCCGGGTTCGTAACGAACACGAGGCCGGCGCTGGAGCTATCGGAACTGGCCAAAGACCTCGGCCTCTTCGGCGAGCTGCACGGTGCGCTCTACAGGGCGTACTTCGTAGAGGGTGTCAACATAGGAATGCCGAACGAAGTGGCCCGGGTGGCCGTAAGAGCGGGACTCGACGCCCACGCGGTAGGGAGGGCCATAAAGAACAGGACCATGAGGGAGCGCGTAGAGGAGAACGTGCGGGCGGCCGAGAGAGACATGGTGCTGGGGGTGCCTACCTGCGTCTGGGAGGACGGGTTCGCACTCTATGGCAACCAGGAGCTGGATACCCTGAGAAAGGTGCTCGAAGACCGCCGCTCCAGGGGCACATAGCACCGAACCACCCATCCCTACGTGCCAACGAGCAGGAGAGCGGCCAGAGGAGTCTCCCGGAGCCCTCGTCCAACCGCGTCCGACTCCACGGTCGTCACGGCCGCCGTTCCATCGGCCCAGCCGGCCGTGTCATTCCCGCGCCCGTATGGTGGGGAGGAGACGCCGCAGCGGAAACGAAGCGGACGCGACAGGATTCCCGAAGCGGGAGCGCACCTTCCGCCGTTCCTTCCCAGGCTGCGGCCGAAGCCTCTAGCGGCCAAGGAACAATACACCACCCCCACCGTTGCGGACATTGAGGGCGCATGCGGTAGGACGTAGGGAGACGCAGAAGGGTCGGAGGCGCCCACCCCATAACCACCTTAAACACCCAAGTGTAGGGTTGAAACTGATCCGCTCACTCGAAGCGCACCGCCGGCGCACGCGGTCCACGGTTTGCGTGTTGCGTGGCGCCTCTCCCCCCTCGGCGTACGCATGCAGCGGGCCGGAGCCTTCGTCCACAACGCCGGTGCTGACCGAGGATACCCCGCCGAGAAAACGGTGACGCCTTGCCATCCGAGACGTGCTCAGCCGGTGAAGGACCGTTCCAAAGCACTTTTGGACGGGGACGAAAGAACACGGCTGTGCCTAAACACCGTATCGATGGAACTCCGCCCAAGGAGCCGGTACGTCACATCCAACGCGGCGACGGGGATGCGGAGACGGAGCCAATGCGTGATGAAAACCGTGCCGACCTAGACGACCGGCCTCGGAGAGCCAACCGATGGTCCGGCCACGGCCGGCCTTACCGCCCCGGCGTTCCCTCACACACAGGGTAGGTCAGCCGGCAAAGGCGATGAACGCCATCCTCGCCATCGCCCGCAACGGTGAAGAAATGCCGCGGGAGATGGACGAGCGGAGCAACAAACGGCTTTCCCCCCTCACCACGGCGCACGGTAAGGTAGAGGAAGGCCAAAGGGGCTCGGTATAGTGTCACGCGCTCAGGCCGTGCTTCTCCACAGTGGGTTCGGGTCGCGGAACCGCTTGAACCAGCCGAGCACATCCACCACTCGCCGGAGGAGTGGTCGGAGGGCAAGCGAAGGTTCCCCCCGATTCGACTCTCACACCAGGGCAAGGGTACGGGCTCAGGCTCGGCCGGCAATTTGAGCACCCCAGACGGCTCCACGCCGAGAGGCGTGGAGTGCAACAACCCATATCGGCTGCGGCACTTACCCGCTGGAAACCGCAACGCCGTGCGTCGTGTGCAGCACCCCCCCACGGCGGCCTCATTCACATCCGCCGGGGCGAGTCACGCACATGTTGCTGGCTACCGGGCATACGTCACGCGCGCCCGGTTGCGATACCCGCGCGGCGGTGGACACCCACCGGCGCCGTTGCCGAGCACCATCGCGGCATGGGGGAGACGCTCAGATGAAACAACCCTCCAAGCACGCCGGAGAGCGCAATCGGGCAGAACGCTACACCAACCGATTCCCTGCTGGCAATACACACTCGGCGAGTATGTAGACGGTCTTGGATACACCGCTGCACCCACGACGCCGCTCGACAGCGGCACCCACTACAAGCGAACCGGCTCGAAGCACCTCCCTTCCTACGCGGCCGTCTCGATCCCCCAAGAGCCATCTTCCGGGTACAGCAGAACACACCTACTTCCCTAGCGCCAATGCTTTCCGTCCCCACGAGACTCTCCTCCATATCTCCTCCCTATCGCATCGGGTACGGCGATCCTTCGCAGCCCTCTACTTAAACACGCCCCTTATGACCGCGCCATGCACATCCCTCTCCTCAAGCCCACCCAAGCGCGACGACATGCCCCCATACTCGCCGCACACCTTTCCCTGCCCGATTTGCCACCACTACGATCGCGAAAACGCACGCAACCTGACGCCCCGACGATCGAAACTAAGGAAGAAATGAGAGAACACCTCGTGCGAGCGAGCTGTGATCACCTGCCCCCCTGTTCGCCAGTCGAAGGACGAAAAAAAAGGGAGCAAGCCACCCAGGCCTGCTCCCTCCACGCCGTTTACGACGTATCTTAGCGTCTCTTCGGCTTTACTTCTTGAAGAACTGGTCCACGTAGACCATGATCCTTCCCTGGAAAGCGAACGGAGTATCCGGGTCACTGAAGTCACTCGGATTGGCACCGCCGCCCACCATCAAGGCCGCGCGCTGCTTCACCAGGTCGTCGTAACCGTTGGCAGGAATGAAGACGCTACCGATGAGATCGAAGTTCACACCGGGTACTACCTCGATGGTCACAGTCCCCTCGAGCTCGGAGCCGAGGAACCGGTCCACCCTGCCGTCGGCGTCCACGCCGGTGAAGAAACCGGGCTCAACAAGCGCCTGCCTCTCCTGGTTCCAGGCGAACAGCACCTGCGGGGTGAAGGAAAGGTTGTCGAGAACCTTCACGGTACCCCATGCCCTGATGTAGTAGGCATTGATCACGCTGTTCTCAAGACCGTAGATCGTGGGGATAAGGTGCCTGAACAGCAGGTTGTCGACGTTATACGCGGGATTGAAGGCGAGGATGTTGCCCTGGAAATCTCCGCCGTCACTGGCGGGATCGACCTCGTCACCGCTTGCATAGCCGAACTCCGCGGCCAGCAGCTTGATGGGGAAGCCGGGATAGACCTCACCCCGAACGGCGAATATCAGGTTGCCGGGCTTGATGTCGGCCTGGTCCCTACCGTCGATCGAGAAGGCGCTGATACCGGTGAGCTTACCGAAGGCGTGCTGCGTCTCGGCAGCCAGACGGAAGAAGTCGGTCTTGTAGTCGAGCATCGTGGCCCACAGGAAGACGTCGGCGTTTATGTCGGTGCCGGCGAGGTTGGTCTGGTGGATGTAGGGAAACACGTAACCACCGATGGTGAAGCCGCCCTTGTTGTAGACGAGGGCGAAGGCACCGCCGTCCCAACCGTCACCGCTGCCCGTCGTCAGACCGCCGCCCAGAGTAGAGGAACCCTGGCGGAACCTGTCGGACACGAAGATGAAGGTGAAGGTTCCATCGGCAACGGGCCAAGACTTCAGATAGAGGAACCTGTCGAGAATAAATCCGAGGTCGGAATTGGGATCCCAACCGCCGTTGGCCAGAATTCCAAGACCCCAGTCAAAGGGCTGGCGGCCAACACGGATGAAACCGAGGTTGTTCGGAAGAACGACATCCATGTGCAGCATGCGCACGTTGAAGAACTGGACATCGTCCACCGCCTGATGCTGTGCCCCGAAGGCCAAGCTCACGGGAGTACCGAACAGGCCGTTGAAACGAACGTCGCTGTTGTTGCCCTGGATGAGAGCACCACGGAACCTGTCATTGGGGGTGAGGGACGAGAAAATGATATCCCTCAGAAGAATGTTGTTGGTGCCGCCCCAGATCATGTTGTCGGCGACGTCCACCTGCGCCCTTATGGTCACCGAGTCGCTCAGCACCAGCTGCGGGGTCAAGCGCAGCCTAGTGTCAGCGAAAACGATGTTGTCGTCGTTGTCGTTAAAGCCCAGGGCCTGCGCCTCGGCTTTATCGAGGGTATTGACGAATGTGCCGTTCTTTATGACGTGCACTCTGGTACGCATGTAACTTGGGAACCCGCCCAAGGTCAGCTCAACCGCATATGACGGCAGAGCCACCATCAACGCCAGAAGAAACGCTAAGAGCCATTTGGCCTTATTCATCTCTCCTTACCTCCTTTAATGTGTTAAATTCCCGTCTACTCTAACCCAACCAGTAGACCATTGTCAAGCGCTACGGCCCCCGCTCCCCTGCAGGGCGGACACCCGCCCCCCTAGCAGTTACTCTTATTTGTAATACATTTGCTTCTCCATGTCAAGCGAAAATTTGCACCCCCTCCAACTTAAGGAAATGCATTAACTTAGCACCCTAACCCATCAATCACCGTGCAAATGGTTTCGCTGGTACTATATATGAGAAGGAGCAAACAAAGCGGAAGGGCAGTGCGTGCCGCGCGCTCGTCCGAGGGACGTGAACGCCGACAGCGGCCGACGAGCACAGCCCCCGACGACGAAGGAGACCCCCAGGTGAAGGCGAATGACAGCGGTCCTGGAAAGCTCGCCGATCTCATAGCGGCCGAATGCCGCAAGGTCGGGGCGATCACGTTCGCGCGTTTCATGGAGCTGGCCTTGTACCATGAAACCATGGGCTACTACACCAGCGGAGCGGCCGTGGACGGCAAGGGAGGGGACTACTATACGAGCGTCCACACGGGTGGTGTGTTCGGGGCCGTCCTTGCCAGGTTCGCCCTCGCCGTCAGGCGTCACCTCGGGCTTGGACGGCTGGCCGTGGTCGAGGTGGGCTCGGGATCGGGCCTGCTTGCCCGAGACATGCTCGACGCGCTGGCCGATATCGACCGCGACGCCTACTCGTCGACCACATACCACTTGGTTGAAAGGAGCAAGGAGCGGCTTTCGGCCTCGCTCGCGCGTCTTGACAGGCACGCCGAACGCGTGAGAGCACACCACGCCCTCGAAGAGGTCGGCACGGTCGAGGGGCTGGTGATGGCCCACGAGCTGTTCGACGCGCTCCCCTTCCACAGGGTGAAGATGAGCGAGGGAGGAATCGAGGAACTCTACGTATCGGTGGACGGCCAAGGGGGGTTCTCCTTTACGGCGGCTCCCCCCTCCAGGCCCGAGCTCGAGAGCTACGTCGCCTCCCTAGGGGTGGAACTCTCTCCCGGCCAGGTGATCGAGATCTGCCTGGAGGCCCGTCCCATGCACACGCTCATGTCCGCCGCGCTCCGCCGAGGCTTTCTGCTGATCGTCGACTACGGCTCGCTTGCTCCCTCACTCTACTCCCCCTCTCGTCCGGAGGGGACGATGCGCTGCTTCCACCGCCACCGCCTCGACGACGAGCCGTTCTCACTGATCGGGCGAAAAGACATAACGGCGAGCGTTGATTTCTCAAACCTCATCCGCGCGGGTGAGGCGTCGGGCCTGGAGACGGTGAAATACACTACTCAGGGCCAATTCCTCGTCGATTGGGGAATACTCGACGTCATCGAGGCCCTGGCGAACGATCCTGGACTGGGAGATGTGGAACGCGCGCGCGCGGTGGCCGGAGCAAGAACCCTCTTCCTGCCGGAACTGATGGGCTCGGCCTTCAAGGTGCTGCTGCAAGCCAAAGGAACCGCTACCGACAGGTTCTACCCCCCTTCTCCACTGCGACTCGACCGGGGTGGGGTCGAGTAAGGCGTGACGGCGCACACGTGCGCGCTACTACCACCGGGCGGTACGGCGACGGAGCCGCGGAACCCACCGCCCGTTGTACGGCGCATCCCCTTAGCCTGACCCCAACCCAATCTTATCCCCGCCGCGGCCGTAGAGGTGGGCGGTGCCGAAGGCGCCCCCTACTCCCCCCTGCTCCGCCCCTCCTTGTGCGGGTGGCTGGAGGACGATGCACGACCGGGAAGCGGTGTCTACTTTTTCTCAACGAGCGGGGAGAGTGCGTGTGATATCGACGACCCCCCGTAGGCCGCAGGGCCGCATCAATAGAGCGCGGGATGGAGACGAGCGAAAAACCGAAGTCGTCGTCATACGGGGCCTCAAGGCGGCGCCTCCCCACCCACCGCTCTCGAGGGCGCAACACTCCGAGGCGATGCAGCTCGACGTCCCTACCGACCGTGGGACTCCCGGTGGATTTTTGGGGCCGCGGTAGAACGAGTCTGCCACGCGCAACGGCCAGAGGCGTTGAGAGGACAACGGCCAAGGGGTTGCCACCCGCACATCCACACCGCATGAGATGGAGCGCCGCCCTGAGCGCAGGGTCTCTTCGGGCCATGCACGCACGCGGTAAGGACCCAAAGCAAGGCCGTCTGCGTGATTTCCCCCGCCGTTCGCCCGCTCAGCCGAAGCCCAAGCCGCCGACCCACATCGTGAGCCCCCCACGGCGCACGTATGGGCCCCGCCTCCAAGCAATGCGGAGATGGGGGGGCGGCGCTCCACCGAGGGACGGAAGGGCCGGCGCGTAATCGTCCGCGGGAGCCGACCGGACCGCCTCCCCCCCGACCATGGAAGGACGGAGCACATTGTGCCAAGACGAGATGGGCCCAAACCACTCCCCAGCGGACGTAACGGCCGCGTGGATCATCAAGCCCCCTCTGTCACCGCTCCCCCTTTCTCCCCCGCGCGGGTGGAAGGGGGCACTTGGCCGAGCGCGACACCCGCCTCAGGCCGTTCGGCGCTCACGTCCACGCCACCACTTACGCAAACAGCTGAGCTCGACGCATACGACGACTCCTTTCCCATCCTCATCCAAAAGACGGGAGGGGCGCATACAAACCCTCCGCATCACCCCCGCGTCCTCTCCCCCCGGCGCCGCGCCCATGTTGCCCCGGCGGCGGCCTTTTGTTATCATAAGGGACCTCACCAACTCAGAGACAGGGGGAGTACGGCACGTGGATATAAAATGGGCACAGCGCATAGCGGAGCTTCCGCCCTATCTTTTCGCCGAGATCGACGCCAAGAAGAGTGAGCTCGAGCGGCAGGGAGTGGACATAATCGACCTCGGCGTGGGAGACCCCGACATGCCGACCCCCTCCCACATAGTGCACGCGCTCGAGCGCGCGGCGAACGACCCGCGCTACCACCGATACCCCTCCTATGCCGGCATGTCGGCCTTCCGCGAGGCGGCCGCCCGGTGGATGGAGAAGCGGTTCGGCGTCAAGCTCGATCCCGACACCGAGGTCCTGGCGCTCATAGGGTCGAAGGAGGGGGTGGCCCACCTGCCGCTCGCCCTCGTCGATCCGGGCGACGTCGTGCTGGTCCCGGACCCGGGCTATCCGGTCTATCCCGTCTCGGCCACCTTCGCAGGCGGCATCCCCTGGCCCATGCCGCTGCTTCGCGACCGCGGGTTCCTGCCCGATCTCGACGCCATCCCCGAGCACGTCCGGCGCCGTGCCAGACTCATGTTCATCAATTACCCCAACAACCCCACCACGGCCGTGGCCGACAAGAGGTTCTTCGAGGATGTGGTCGCCTTCGCCCTCGAGAACGAAATCGTCGTCTGTCACGACGCCGCATACACCGAGATCGCCTTCGACGGCCTCCGCTGCCCGAGCTTCCTCGAGGTCGACGGGGCGCGCGAGGTCGGCGTGGAGCTGCACTCACACTCGAAGACCTACAACATGACCGGCTGGCGCATAGCGTTCGCCGCAGGCAACCCCCGAGTCATCGGTGCGCTCGGCAAGGTCAAGACCAACATCGACTCCGGTGCGTTCGAGGCCGTGCAGGTCGCCGCAATCGAAGCGCTGGACAACTACGAGCTGGGACTGGCCGAAAGGGTGGGCACATACCAGCACCGCAGGGACATCTTCTGCAAAGGCCTCGAGCAGGCCGGCCTTGCCTACCACCCGACGAAGGCCACCTTCTACGTGTGGATCGAGGTGCCCCCGGGCTACACGTCCGCCGGCTTTGCAGAAAAGCTCCTTACGGAGGCAGGTCTAGTCGTCACGCCCGGAAACGGCTTCGGCAGCGCCGGCGAAGGTTACGTGCGGGTGAGCCTCACCATACCCACGCCCCGCCTCGAAGAGGCGGTGGAGAGGCTGGGCAAACTCACCATATAATGAATGTATGTAGGGGTAGGGACCCCTTTTCTCTCCGCACCGGAGCTTGTGGTCTGGCGACGACGCACGGTTCCCAGGGAACGAGTTAGCGGTCGCCGTTGAGACCGTGGGGGGGTCCGCTCCGCCCTAAGGTGAACCAATGGCCGCAGCCAAGGCAGCTATCCTCACCCTCTACGTGTTCGCCTTCTCCGTGCTTTGGGCGTTCGGACTCCACCGGTTCCGCCTGGCGCGGCTATACGTGAGGAGACGCCGCGCCTCGCCGCAACCGCGTGCCAGGTACGAAAGCCTCCCCTCCATCACGGTACAGCTTCCCGTATACAACGAGATGTACGTGGTCGAGAGGCTGATCGGTGCCGCATGCGCCATCGACTACCCGCGCCACCTGCTCGAGATACAGGTGCTCGACGACTCCACCGACGCCACCCGTACCATTGCGCGCAAGGCCGTCCGGAGGTACCGCCGTCTCGGACACGACATCACCTACATCCACCGACCACACCGCAGCGGTTTCAAGGCCGGCGCCCTCGAGGGCGGCCTCCGTCTCGCCCGAGGGGAGCTCATCGCCGTCTTCGACGCCGACTTCCTCCCCCCGCCCCACGTGCTACACGAGATGGCCCACTTCTTCACCGACCCCCGCGTGGGCATCGTGCAGGCGCGCTGGGGTCACCTGAACCGAGACTACTCCACCCTCACACGCACCCAAGCCGTACTGCTCGACGGTCACTTCATCGTCGAGCAGACGGCGCGCCAACGTGGGGGCTTCTTCCTCAACTTCAACGGCACGGCCGGCATGCTCAGACGCCGCTGCATAGAGGAAGCGGGCGGATGGCAGCACGACACGCTGACCGAAGACCTCGACCTCAGCTACCGGGCGCAACTTCTCGGCTGGAAGGTCGTCTACCTCAAGGACACCGTCGTCCCCGCCGAGCTGCCGGTCGACATGAACGCCTTCAAGGCCCAGCAGCACCGCTGGACCAAGGGGGCCATACAGACGGCGACCAAGCTCCTGGGACGCGTGCTCGCCTCGCCCTCGCTCGGTCCCGTCGCCAAGCTCGAAGCGGCCCTCCATCTGCTGGGCCCCGTCTCATACCTGCTGCTCATGGTGCTGGTGGTGCTCATGTTCCCCATGGGCGTCCTTTTCCACGGTACCTGGGGAATGCCCGCCGTGGTGGCCTTCAACTTCGTCGCTCTGGGCGGCGGGATGGCCACACTGATCTACTTCTATTCGATCGCGGCCATCGAGGGGACGGGCCGGGGATGGATCAAGGAGCTCCCATACGTCGTCATGGCCATCGCCCTCGGGATGGGACTCGCGGTCAACAACTCGCGGGCCGTCGTCGAGGCCCTCGCCCGCAGGGGATCGGAATTCAGGCGCACCCCCAAGTTCAACGTCGTACGGCGGGGCCAGCGGTGGAAGACGAAGCTCTACGTCACGCCCGGCGACCCCTCGGCCCTGGTCGAGCTCGCTCTGGGTGGGGCGCTCTTCGCCCAGAGTGCCTATGCACTCTCCGCCCTCAGGTTCGAATGGCTGCCGTTCCTCATCCCGCTTGCGACGGGGTTTCTCTACACGGCTCTGCTCTCGCTCGCCCACGCGCCCCGCCGCCGCGCGGCCGCCGCCGGGGGCGGGGCGTCCTGAGCCCGGGCGTCGGCCCTCCTCAACCAAGCTGTTCCAGCACCTCTTCGATGAACGCCTTGAACGGCTCTCTGTAGGCGGGGGCCACGTTGTAGCTCCTGACGATGGTCCTCTCCATCGAGGGCTCGTCCACGCTTGAGAGTGTGAACGGATACTCGTGGGCCCCGGCCTCTATCACTCTGTGCACCACCCCCAGATGGTATTCCACGCCTGCGCACGGTATGACGCGGTCGTCGGCCACGGCCACCACGCGCACCCTCCGTCCCAACCCCTTCACCTCGGCCCCGAGCGTCCCGTCCGCGCCCACGAACACGCGCTCGAACACGCGGGCCTCCCGCGTCCCCTTGAGAGGGTAGGGCTCCCCCCCCGCGTAGAACTCCCTCAACCTCGCCGCCGAGGCACGGTCGAGGATGAGGGGGCTTACGGGGTTGGTTGCGTGGGCGACGGCACCGTCTGCGGGCACCATCGGGGAGCCGGAACAGAACATGGTCGCGGTCATCGCCGAGAACTCCTCCGTATCTCGGGTAAGGAGCAGGAGTATGAGCGACAGATACCCGCCCAGCGAGTAGCCGAGAAAATGTATGTGCGCCTCCTCGTCGAACACCCTGCCGTCGCCGCCCAGCGAGGGAAGCCGATATGCGCCGCGACGGATTGAGCGGACGAGATCTAGTAGATCGCGGTACGTCTCGAGACCTGCGAGGAACAACCTCTCGGGATGGGCGTGGAGCCGCCGGCTGAGGACGGCGTTGTACGGGGTTGTGACGTCGTTGTCCGCAACGGCGCGCCTTGCCCGAACGACCTCTTCGAGGGCCGAGGGGGCGAACCAGCCACGGGGTCTCCTGTTCATGAGGAACGCTATGGGAAAGACGAGCACGGGGTGGCCGCTCGCAGCGAGCGTGGCCGCCCAGGGGAAAAATTTCCTGTAGTCGCTCTCGTTGAGCCCGTTCAAGACGACGACGGCCTCACCGTATGGGGGCGACTCTTGCGCCGGAAGAAAGAGCGGGTAGCGGAACACCCTGTTTTCCATCACACCCCGGTCCTCGGGGACGAGCAGCCGCCAGTGGGGGGAGCGGAAGGTGCAGATCTCCATGCGCACCCTCCCCACCGTCACGGGCGCTGCTGCGGAGCCGCCCGATGCGAGCGATCTCCTGAAGGCCCGGTACAGAGCGTCGGCTTTGAACACCCATCGGCAAGCGGGCATAGGGAATTTTATTCTCTCACAAAAAAAAGGGTTGACAAGTTCCCGCACCTTTACTACAATAGGTGACTGACTGGTCAGTCGAACCGGCCGGTCACCCCGCCGGCGGGCCGAAGCCCACTACGGCGACACAGGCAGGAGGCGGCGGACCGGGGATTCGGGGCTTGCGGCGGACGAAGGCGCGGGGAAGGGAAGCGGCCTCTCCAACGGCGGCGGGCCGAAGGGAGCTGGCGAGGGGGGAGGGGTGCGAGGCTGGAGGCACTCAACACCGGGTGGGCTCGGCGAGAGCACGGAACCGATGAGATGGTGGAACACAGAGGACGGAGAACATCGAGGGATATGATCAAAGTCAAGGAAAAGGTAAGAAGGGTGGCCGCAAAGACGCCGAGGGTCGCCAGTCGCGAGCGCAGGAGGTCGCAGATACTCAAAGCCGCGGCACGTCTGTTCGCTGAGAAGAGCTTTCATGACGTTACCATGGAAGAGGTGGCTCACGAGGTGGGCGTGGCCAAGGGGACGCTCTACATATACTTCGAATCCAAGGAGAAGCTCTACCTGGGAATACTGGAGAACGCCTTCGAGGAACTCGTCGATCTCATCGAGAACGAGATCGCCAAGGACGACCCGGCTCCCGAGAAGCTGGCCAAGGTGTTGAAACTCATATACGGCTACTATTCCCAGAACAAGGATGTGCTCCGGATACTGTCGCGCGACGAGACCCACCTCATAAGGGAACACTACGAGCTGACGGAACAGTGGCGCGGCAGGGGAGTGAAGCTTTACAAGCGCATCATCCAGAAGGGCATCAAGGAAGGGACGTTCAGGCCGATCAATCCGACGCTAGCGGCCCTGATGATATACGGCGTCGTAAGATCGGTCACCTTCTACTACGACGCTCACAAGAGCCCCGAGAAAGTGGCCGAGGAGGTTTGCTCGGTGCTTACGAAGGGAATTCTCGCGGGCGAACGCAAGGAGACGAAAACATGACGAAAAGGCTTATATTTAATCAATCAAACGTAGGGAGGGACGCCGCAGGCAATCTCTACAAGACAAGGAGGTAAACGACCGATGAGTTTCAACTACCCATTCAGCAGTCGGATACAACACTTTGTTCCGCCGAAGCAATGGGCCAGCATGCGAGTAGCGAAGGAGCTGGAAGCCAAGACGGGCAAGAGGATCATCCACTTCGAGAAGGGCGACTACCAGGGACCCGACTTCGAGACCCCGCCCCACATCCTCGACGCCACCATCCACGCGCTCAAGGAGGGCTACGTAAGGTACAACCCCGGACCCGGCCTGCCGGAGCTGAGGGAGGAGATAGCCAAGGAGGTCACACGCCGCGGAAGGAAGACCGAGCCCGACGAGGTCATCGTGACGGCCGGCGCCAAGCAGGCACTGCATATGTCCCTGCTCACCTTCCTCGAAGACGGTGACGAGGTGATCTTCCCCAATCCCGGCTATCCTCCCGACGAGGTGTGGGCCAAGTACGCAAGGGCCGTCATCAAGCACACCCCGCTCACCCGCGACACTTGGCAGTTCGACGTCGACAAGCTGGACTCAATGATCACCCCCAAGACTAAGCTCCTCATCATCAACACCCCGCAGCGCCCGAACGGCCACCTGGTGGAGAACCCCGAAGAGATAGCCGAACTGTGCAAGCGCCATCCACACTTGATGGTCATATCGGACGAGATCTTCTCCCACATCGTCTACGACGGCAGAGAGCACAAGTCCATCGCGAGCGTACCCGGCATGGAGGACCGAACGATCATCATCGACACGTTCTCGAAGACCTACGCCATGACGGGATGGCGCATCGGTTGGGCCGTTGCCCCCAAGCCTGTGATCGAGAAGCTCTCCATCTTCCTCCAGGATTCGATGACCAACGTTGCGGCCTTCATCCAGCGCGCCGCCTACGCAGCCATCTCCGGCCCGCAGGACTGGGTGGTGAGGAAGACGGAGCTGCTGCAGAAGAAGCGTGACCGGATGGTCGAAGGGCTCAACACCATACCCGGCTTCAAGTGCGACAAACCGGCCGGAGCCTTCTATGCATTCCCCGACATAACGGGTACCGGCATGACGTCCCAGGAGCTCACCGACCGCCTGATGGAGCGCGCCGGTGTGGCCGTCGTGGCCGGGACGGCCTTCGGCAGCCTCGGCGAGGGCTACGTGCGCGTCACCTACGCAACCTCCGACGAAGACATCGACGAGGGCATCGAGAGGATGAGGAAAGAGCTCTCGTCCTGAGCAAGACAACCACCACCGTCACCACATGCGGCGGCCCCGTGTCGACGGGGCCGCCCCCTCTGTATGCGCACCGTATACGGCCGAGGCCAACCCAAATCAGGGGGCGCACCCATGAGAACCTCTCTCCTACTGACACGCGCTGGCTCCCTCGTCGTCGTGGCCGCCATACTCGTTGCGGCGGCACTCGTTGCAGGCTGCTCAAAGGCCCCCGTCACCGGGCGTAAGCAGCTCATCCTCATCTCTCCGCAACAGGAAGCCCGAATGGGGGTGGTCGCCTTCGCCGAGATCCTCAAGAAGGAGAGGATCTCCACCGATCCCCGATACACGGCCGCCGTGGGAAGGGTGGTGGAGCGACTCTCGCGCGTAACGGGAGGCAGGGGCTACCGGTGGGAATACAAGGTGATCGACAACGACGAGGAGATTAACGCCTTCGCGCTCCCGGGGGGCAAGATCGGGGTCTACACCGGCATACTCCGCGTCGCCGCCACGGACGCCGGCCTGGCCACGGTGCTCGGCCACGAGGTGGCCCATGTGACGGCACGCCACGGCGCCGAGAGGGTGACGACCGGTCTGCTGGCCCAGCTGGGAGCGGTGGGCCTCAACCTGGCGCTCCGAAACAGGGACCCGCGGCTGCTGAACATCGTCAACCAGGCCTACGGCCTCGGAATCACCGTAGGAGCCATACTCCCCTTCAGCCGCACCCAGGAGGCCGAGGCCGACCACATCGGTCTCATCTACATGGCCCGCGCAGGCTACAACCCGCGCGAGGCTATTGCGTTCTGGGAGCGGATGCACGAGGCCACCCGCAACCTGCCCCGACCGCCCGAGTTCCTCTCCACACACCCCGACTACAACACCCGAAGGGCCAACCTGCTCGCCTGGCAGGCTGAAGCCATGCGCTACTACTTGCGCGCGCCCAAGGCCCCCAACCTGCCGATAGCAGCCCCACGGGCTAGCCCCGCCCCGACGGCGCCGCCCCCCGGGGCCCACGCTGCCACCCAGCCTCAACGGCACGCCTGGAATTGACCCCCGTCGGCGATTCGCTCGCACGTTCAAGCGGCGCACCGTCCCTGCGGACAGCCTCACTTGTTGAAGCGCATCCCCCCGGCAAGCGGAAAACGACCGTCCGCCACGACACCGTAACCCCGCGGCGCAGCGCTCTTTCCCCTCGACGGCGTCCCAATGGTACCGACTCATCCCCCTGCACGTCGCCGCTCCCCCAATCGTGCGCCGGCGCCCTCCGAACAAGGACACCCCCAGCATGGGGGCTCAGCTGTCCATGGCGTGGTGCTTTATTATCTGCCCCCTTACGATGTAGACCGTGTCCTCGGCAATGTTGGTTGCCAGATCGGCCACCCGTTCGAGCTCCCTCCCCACCAGTATCAGCGAGAGGCTTCTCTCCACGGTGGTAGGGTCCTGGGCCATATAGGTCACGAGCTCCCGTATCACCTGCTTGTAGAGCTCGTCCACGGTGTCGTCCTTCTTGCACACCTCAATCGCCAGGTCGGCGTTCTTGTTGACGAACGAGTCCAGGCTCTCGCGGAGCATCTCGATGGCGTGGTCGGCCATGCGCGGGATGTCGATGAGCGGCTTGACCAGGGGCTTGTCGGCGAGGAAGATCGCCCGCTCGGCCACGTTGACGGCGTGGTCGCCTATGCGCTCGAGGTCGTTGTTGATCTTGAGTATCATGAGGACGGTCCTCAGGTCCTCGGCCTCGGGGTGGAGAAGCGCCAGAATGCGCGTGCAGTGCTTGTCGATCTCGATCTCCTTCTGGTTCACTATCTTGTCGCTGCGGATAACCTCTTCGGCCAGGGCGCCGTCCTGCTCCTTCAAGGCCTTCACGCTCTTGGACAGCATGTCCTCGGCCAGGGCGGCCATCTCGAGCAGCTCCTTCTTCAGATTGGCGATCTCTACTTCTATCTTCTCCATACCGTCTAAACACCTCGTCTTGCAGGAAGGGAGCGCCCGTCAGCCGAACCTGCCCGTTATGTAGTCCTGCGTCTCCTTGCGCGAGGGGGTGACGAACAGCACCTCCGTCTCCGCATACTCGATCAAACGCCCGAGATAGAGGAAGGCCGTGTAGTCCGACACGCGCGAGGCCTGCTGCATGTTATGCGTCACGACCACGATGGTGTAGTTCTCCTTGAGCTCCCTCATCAACTCCTCGATCTTCGACGTGGCCATCGGGTCGAGCGCCGAGCAAGGCTCGTCCATAAGCAAAACGTCGGGCTCGACCGCTATGGCGCGTGCTATACACAGGCGCTGCTGCTGGCCGCCCGAGAGGCCGAGGGCGTTCTGGTCGAGCCGATCCTTGACCTCGTCCCAGAGGGCGGCGCTGCGGAGGCTCTTCTCCACGATGTAGTCGAGCTCGTCCTTCCTCTTCACCCCGGCTATGCGCGGCCCGTAGGCCACGTTGTCGTAGATGGACTTGGGGAAGGGGTTAGACTGCTGGAACACCATCCCCACGCGCTTGCGCAGCTCGGTCACATCGCTTTCCATGTGGTAGATGTCGACGCCGTTGAGATAGATCGTCCCCTCGATGCGGACGTCATCGATGAGGTCGTTGAGTCGGTTGAAGCAGCGTAGAAACGTCGACTTGCCGCACCCCGAGGGGCCGATGAACGCCGTAACCTTGTTGCGAGCGATATCGAGCGTGATGTCGTGTAGCGCCTGCGTATCCCCATAGAAGAGGGAGAGGTTCCTCACCTCGAGCACGGGGTCCTCGATCACGGGCTGCCTTACGGCCCGCTGCTCCAACTCGGCACTACGCTGAGGCGCCTCCTCCCCGCCACGCTCTTCCTTCCGGCGCACTTCGGTCTCGGCACCCAAGCTCAAAGCCCTCCCTGCTGCGTAGTCCTTATTCATCAATTTATCATACCCCTTCGGCGCCGGCCCCGTAACCCCGCATCCGCCTAGAACATCCCCGTAGCGTACCGCTTCCTCAGCCTGTTTCTCACCACGATGGCCACAACGTTGAGGACGACCACTATGAGAATTAGCAGAAGCGCCGTGGCATAGACCATCGATTTTGCGGCCTCTACGTTGGGAGATTGGAACCCCACGTCGTATATGTGGAACCCAAGATGCATGAACTTGCGCGACAGGTGGACGAAGGGGAAGCGCCCGTCCACGGGCAGCTCGGGGGCAAGCTTGACGACCCCGGTAAGCATCAGCGGGGCAACCTCGCCCGTAGCCCTGGCCACGGCGAGAATGAGCCCCGTAAGGATACCCGGCATGGCGCTCGGCAACACCACCTTGACCAGGGTCTCGAACTTCGTCGCCCCGAGGGCGAGGGAGCCGTGCCTTATCTTCTCGGGAACGGCGTCGAGTCCTTCCTCGGTGGCCACTATGACGACCGGAAGCGTAAGCAACGCAAGCGTAAGCGACGCCCACAGCACGCCGCCCGTGCCGAAAGTGGGCGTGGGCAGCGCAGCCTTATAGAACAGCCTGTCTATGATACCCCCCACACCGTAGATGAAGAACCCCACGCCGAACACCCCGAACACTATCGAGGGCACACCGGCCAGGTTGTTGACACTCACCCTTACGAGTTGTACGAACGTGCCCTCCTTCGCATACTCCTTGAGGTAAACGGCCGCAACGACGCCGAACGGCATTACGGCGACGCTCATGATGAGCACCATCATCACCGTGCCGAAGATGGCCGGGAACACGCCGCCCTCGGTGTTGGATTCGCGCGGATCGTCGAGTAGGAACTCCCCCACCTTGGACACGTAGAAGGCGGCCTTGGAGGCCGGACCCATGGAATTGGGCTTGTAGGGACGCACGATGGAACCCACGGCAACGTCGAGCTCCCGCCCCTGAGCGGTTCTGACCAGCAGCTTGTAGATGCGCAGCCGTTCGTAGAGCGACGTTATCTCGCGCTCCTTCTCTTTGTGCAGCCGCTCGAGCCTCTCGATCTCAGCCCGGTGGCGCTCGATCTCCGCCCTTCCCCGCTCGGTGGCGGCCGCCCCCTTGAGCGCGAGCCCCCTTATCCGTATACGCAGTTCCTCAATGCGGTGGTTGATATCGCCGACCTCTTTCTTCTCGAGCCGCTCTATACGCGAGCGTATTTTCTCCACCTCGGGCAGCACCTCAAGCATACGGCGCCACGCCTCACCGGGGTCCTCGATCAGGCGTTCACCCCCGCCCGTCGCCACGCGGAGCCCCACGACGAAACCGTAGAAGTCACCCCACTCCGTCCTCTCCAGCGCCACCGCGTCGGCCGGATAGGTGATGGAAGAGATCTCGCTCTCGGGCACCCACACGAAATCGAGGCCGTAGACGTCCCGGTTGCCGACCTTGAGTTGTATGCGATGCTCCTCCTTCGGGGGGGCGCCGGCCTCGAGCACGGGCACCTTCTCGCGGTCCACCACCTTGCCCAAGTAGAGCCGGCCGTCTTTGAGCTTGACGAGAGCGAGATCGGCGGGCCAGAAGAACCCCGCCGCCTTTACGGCTATGAGACCCACGAGCAGCCCCACCATGAGCAGGCTGAACATGAGCGCCCCGCCCGTAAACCATATGAACGGGTCGCCGCTGCGCCAGAACTCTCTGAAAAGCGACCTCATCTCTACAACCCCCGCAACGCCGTCCCCCCGCGCGCCGCTAGAGCCTGCGGTACATCCTCCTCAACTTGAGCCTTACTATCTCCGAGAGCGTGTTGATGAAGAACGTCATCACGAAAAGCAATATGGCCGAGACGAACAGCACCCTGTAGAGGGTCCCACCCTGGGGCGCCTCGGGGAGCTCGACGGCTATGTTGGCCGAGAGCGCCCGGAACCCCTCGAACGGGTTCCAGTCCATGAGCGGGGTGTTGCCGGTGGCCATTAGCACGATCATCGTCTCACCGACGGCCCTGCCCATGCCCAACATGACGGCCGAGAATATCCCCGGGCTGGCCGTAGGCAGGACGACGTTGATGGCCGTCTGCCACCTGGTTGCACCAAGGGCCAGCGAGCCCGAGACCAGGTGGTTCGGCACGCCGGAGAGCGCGTCTTCGCTTATAGTGAATATGATGGGGATGACAGCGAACCCCATGGCGAAACCGACTATGAGCGCGTTGCGCTGGTCGTAGCGCAGGCCCAGCACCTCCATGAGCCAGGTGCGGAACTCTCCACCCATGACATGAAGCTCCATATAGCCGTTGAGCCATGCGCACAGCGCTATCCCCAGCGCATAGACGGGCACGAGCAGCAACAGCTCCGTCCCCCCGCGGAACCTCGTTCTCACCCCTCGGGGCACAACCCTCCAGGCGATCACGGAAAGCAGCGTGAGCAGGGGGAAGACGGCAAGCCCCACGACGACGCCCGGCATGTAGCGCTCGATCAGGGGGGCGAGCCACAGCCCGGCCAGGAATCCCAGCACGACGCTCGGCAACGCCGCCATCATCTCGAGCACGGGCTTAAAAACTGCTCGCAGACGGCGGTGCATGAACTGCGATACGCACAGTGCAGACAACACCCCCAGAGGCACGGCGAAAATCAGAGCGTAGAACGTTCCCTTCACCGTTCCGAACACAAGCGGCGTTAGGCTCAGCTTGGGCTCGTATTCGTCCGTCCCTCCGGTGGACTGCCACACCCACGCAGGCCCAGGGTAGCCCTCGTACCACACCTTGCCGAACAGCGCCTTGAGGCTTACCTCGGGATGGGGGTTGTCGATCCTCCAACTCACCACCCTTCCCCCGCCCGTAGCGGCCACGGCGCCGTTGGCCCGGGGCGAGAAGGCCAGAGCGGTCACCGGCCGGCCGCCGGCACTAAAGACGGCAAGCCTCCTTTCCGAGGTGACGTAATGGAGCATCACCTCACCGGCGGCGTCGGCGCTGAGAAGCCCCCTTCGCCGAGGCGAGGGAGCAAGGGCCGTCACGGCCGTCTTGTGGCTCTCAAGCACGTGGGCGCGCACCAGCCTCTTGCCCATCGGTGAGGTCTCGTCCGGAACGAGGAACCATATCGACACACCGCCCGAGGCATCGCCCACGGCGAGCGAGTTGCCCCCCAGTATGAACCCCATCGCCGTCACGGCCGTCCTGCGGTCGGGGGAGGCCTGGTGGTAGTCCATGAACTCCGGTGCGGTCCTGTCGACGAGGGCCCAGTGGAATATGCGGCCGTCGGCGGTGCCCGCATAAAGGTTGCGGACCCCCGAGTCGATGGCTACGTGCGTTGGGCGTGCCCCCTTGAGCATGGGAGTAAGATCGAACGTCCACGAGCGCCTCTCCCCCTCGCCGAAAAGGGACGTCTCCACCTCTTCGGTAACGAGCACCAGCCCGCCGCCCCGAGTGACGGCGGCGGCGGCACCGCCCTCGTCGTCCTCTACGAGCCTGGCATCGGTCAGAGGGGCGTCCGCAACGCGGAGCGAGCGAACGGTTCTGACAACCGCCTTGAAGTGCCTCGATCCCGCCTGGTCGTACTTGTAGTCGAAGCCCACCTCCACCTCGATCACCCTGCCCGCCGAGGTGGCCACAACGTAGCGGTCGCTGCCCGGCAGGTGGTGGGCGCTTGTCGCCTCCTCGCCGTCGGCGAGGCCGATCGACCTTGCGAAGAGGCGCCCGCCGTCCCTCAAGGAATAGAACTCCACCCGTCCCTGGGGAGTGAGAGCGTATAGCACCTCGCGGTACTCGTCTTCCCCGATGGCGAGCGGCTCGGTGCCGAGGGCGGAGAGGTCCAGCACAGATTCGACGCCGGTGCGGGCGCCCCGCCACAGCGGCAGCGTCTCGAACACAATAAAGAAGAAGATGGCGAGAATGCAGAACACTACGCCCACGCCGCCCAGGGCGAAGCACCACCGGGCCGCCCGGTCCACGAGCAGGCGTCTTCTAAGGCGGGCAGATAGCGAACCGCTCAGCTGATTGGGCTTGCGTCGTTCAACGTCCATCCCGTCTCCGGAGCCACAGGGGCCGTTCCCCTACACCCAACAGCACGACCCCACCGGCGGCTCAGCGTATCTTCTCCCTCTCCTTCATCAAAACTCCGTAGGGAAGCGGGTCGTAGCCGGCCTTGACCACGCCCTGCTGCCCCTCTCGGCTGAGGACGAACAACAGAAACTCGCGCACCAGGGGGTCGAGCGGCCTGTTGGGCGCCTTGTTTATGACCACGTAGAGGAACCTGCCCAGCGGGTAGGAGCCGTTGAGCACGTTCTCGTTGGTGGGCGCACTGAACGGTTGACCAGCCTTCCTTGCGAGGGGGAGAACCCTCACACCGGACGTTCTGTAACCGATGCCGCTGTAGCCTATGCCGTAGAGGTCGCGCGTCACCGACTGCACGACGGAGGCCGAGCCGGGTTGCTCCTTCACGCGGTCCTTGTAGTCGCCCTTGCAGAGGGCGTGCTTCTTGAAGAAGCCGTAGGTGCCCGAAGCGGAGTTGCGGCCGTAGAGGCTGATGGTCTTTCCCGCCCAGCGCCCGCCGAGTCCCAACTGGTCCCAGCGGTTGATGTCCTCGGGATAACCGCATCGGCGCGTCTTGGAAAATATGGCGTCGAGTTGCGGTATGGTGAGCCCCTCCAGGGGGTTGTCCTTGTTCACGTAGACCGCCAGTGCATCGAGGGCGACGCGCACGACCGTGGGCTTGTAGCCGAATTTCTTCTCGAACTTGTCTATCTCCGTGTTCTTGAGCGGCCTCGACATAGGACCGAGCTCGGCCGTGCCGGCTATAAGGGCGGGCGGTGCCGTGCTGGACCCCTTTCCTTCTATCTGGCACCTCACGCTCGGATAGAACTTCGAGAACCGCTCACACCACAGCGCCATCATGTTGTTCATCGTATCTGAACCCACGCTGTCGATTCCACCGGCTACACCGCTTACCTTTCGATAGTGCGGTATGCGTGGGTCGGGGTCGACGGCCCCTGCTCGGGGGGGCAATGCCGTCGCAACCATGGCTATCACAGCCAGCAAAGCCAACCGCATCCGATAAGCTACCATCTATTCACCTCCTGCACGAGAGGGGAAAGGCGTTCCCCTCGCCTACGGGAACTACTATACCGCCGCATTGTTAAGGTTGTGTTAACAGGGGGTAAAGGTGCCGCAAAGCGGGTCGGGGGAAGGCAACGGCCCCTAAAAATGGACGTTTCTTACCAGGGTATTCAGTCTGTCGCAGTAGACCTTGTACACCCAGGTCCATTCGTTTGCGATCTCTGGCGTCCTGAACACCCTTTCGAGTAGGGCGAAGTAGTTCTCCAGAAGGTAGGCCATCGTAAGGCATATGTTGCGGAAGATGAACGGCCGGTCGGCCGGGTCCTCGGCCCAGTAGCGGAACAGGTTGACGACCGATTCGACCGATATCCTGTTGGAGCGGCGGGCGTTGATGAGGCGGGCCTCTGGGTAGACGCGGTTGGCGAACTGGAGGGCCCTTATGAGAGAGGTCTCCTCGGGAGCGGCGATTCGGGCCATCTCGGCCAGCTCCACGACCTTGTTGACGCTCTCGGCCAAGGCTCGAATCACCATCATTGATTTCTTCTCGGCGTTCTTCTCCCTCTCGACCTGGGTGATCAGATGATCCAACTCGAGCAGCGTCTCGAACAGGGTCTCTTCGAGCCTGAGATCATCACCGAGCTCGGCCATGGCCGGCTCTCCGGTTCCGCCGAAGGGATCGCTCGCATTAAGGCTCATCTCGGGACCTCTAACGCAATCGCCCGAGCCGCCGCGGACGGCGTAGTGCGCGGTGGCTTCGAAATACACCATAAATTATAATGCTAAAACGGCACACTACACACCGCCAGGCCCCAGCAACCGCAAGGCAGCCTCAGTCATCGCCGTCGGCCTGAGGGGTTTGACCAGGAAATCGGTCGCCCCGGCGATCTTGCCCTTGACCTTGTCGAACAGCCCCTCGCTCGAGGCGAGCATCACGACGGGAACGTCACGGGTCTCCTCGCGGCTCCTTACTATCTTGCAGAACTGATAGCCGTCCACGCGCGGCAGCTCGACGTTGACAAAAACAAGATCGGGCGTCGTCTCCTCCATCTTGGCAAGCCCCTGCAACGCGTCGGCCGCCACGACGACGTTGAAGCCGCGCCTGCCCAGCAGCACGGTGCTTACGGCTTGGACGGTGGGGCTGTCGTCTATGACAAGCACCGTCTTCGCGCCTGACTCTACACGGTGGGCCGGTTCGACGACCTCCTCCCCGAGGTCGAAAGGCGCCGAGGGCGATGTGGCCGCCTCTTCCACCCCTTCTTCCGCCTCCTCCCCCACAGGAGCCGTCTCTCGGGCCTCAGGCTCAGGCCCCACCTCGGCCTCCTCGCCTCCCCGCCTCTCGAGCATCGCTTCCAGCTCCTTTAGATCCTCCTCGGCCCATTCCTCCTCGGGCACGATCACGTATTCGTCCCCCACGGCCCCGTTCTCCACAGCGCGAGCTTCCCCTTCCACCTCGGTCTCCGCCGCCACCTCATCCCCAGCGTGCCCGGCGTCCGGCGGTACGGATGCAGCGGCACCGTCCCTGCCAAGGGCGGCACTCTCCATCACCTCCGCATCACCATCCACCCGGGCACGGCCACGCTCGGCAACGGCCGCCTGCTCAGCAGCCTCGAGCCCGCCGTCGCGCCTCTCCCCGGACGGGCCGGCCGCCTCGCCCCGGGAGCCGGAATACGGCCCGGCATGCTCTTCCTTCTTGAGACCCTGGCCGGAAGCCTCGTGAGCGGACCCCGCAGCACCCTCAGGCGCTCCTTCTTCGGCCGCCACGGCAACTCCTTCGGCCTCCTCCGCAGGACCTCCCCCCCCGGACGGCTCCGTGGCAACTTCTCCGTCCGCCACTTCCGAGACTTCGGCTTCCTCCGCCGAGCCCCCCTCTTCCGTTCCGCCGCCGTACCACCGCTCTATCGCTTTCCTTATCGCCCGCTCTGAGGCCACCTTGACTACGACGTTGCAGCCCGAGACGAACCCCACGTCGTCGACAGCGACGAGGTTCATCGGGTCGGCCATGGCCACGCATAGCTCCATACCCTCGAGCGACAAGGGAACGACCAAGTGTTCGTCGGCCACCTTGCGCGGTATCTTGGCAAGAACCTCGGCGGACACACTCGCTCCCTCCACGTCGGCCGGTGGAACTCCGTACTTCTCGCCCAGGAACGCGGCCACCTGGAACTCGGTGACGAACCCCAGCTCGACGAGAGCGTCTTCGAGCGAGCCCCCACGACGCTTCTGCAGCGCCACGGCCTCCTTGAGCTGCTCGTAGGTGAGCACCTTCTCTCGTATCAGCTTGTCGGCAAGGTGGTTATCCATTCTACTGCCACGAGAAGCGTCGGGCGCCTTCCGGAAAAAGCAATGGACGCCGAAATCACCGGCGGCGAAGGAATGCGGAAGAGGTCACGAAGGCAACCGCCGGAAAAAACTTGGTTTTACTAAAGTATAGATACGTGCGTATCCTTTCGCAACCCCCACCGCCGGTGAGGTGCGCAGCAGGGGTGAGTGGGAACTCAGCCGAAGGGCATCCTGCCCGGCGACATGATGCCAGCCGGATCGAACGCCTTCTTGATGCGCTTCATGAGCCCCTCGCCGCGGGGCCTAGACGAGGCCGCCTCGGGAGCCGACGTGCGCTCCACTACGACGAAGCCGCCTCGCTCCTCGGCCCAGGCCCGCAGCCCCTCGATGCAGGAGCCGACGTCTCCGGCCGCCCCTGGGGCCGATGAAGGGGAAAGTTCCGCCCACACGATGCCGGAGCCTAAACGTGAGTAGAGTGCCGCTCCCAGCCCGCATCGGCCGCTCGTCGACAGGACGGCCTCGACGGCCGAGGCGGCCATACCCTTGGGCACCACCACCTTGAGGGTCGCCTCGCCGGCCAGCGCCCGGGGCAGCATGGATACCGCTCTCCAGAACCCTTCTTGAACCTCGCCCTCCAGCACCTCGGGTCCCCCCTCTCCCCCTGGACCGCCGGGCGGAGCGGAGGAAGAGAACACGCCGCAGAGCCTTTCGACCTGTGCGGCCACGGCCTCCTCGATACCGTCGAACCTTACAGCCACCCGCCACCCCGAGGCCACATCCAACCCGGCCCCACGCAGGGCGTGACACGCGGCCTCGGGCCCCAGCAGCTCTACAGCCGAGGGTTGGAAGCGGGAACTCCGCAGTGCGTCGAGTACGCCCCCTGCCTCGCCCGGGCCCACGATGGGCACCACCACCGTTCGTTCGGCCTCGGGCAGCGGGTGGACCCTGAACGTAACCTCCGTTATGACGCCCAGCGTCCCCCAGGAGCCGATCAGAAGCTTGCTCATGTCGTAGCCGGCTACGTTCTTCGTCACCTTGCCGCCGAACCCCACGCGCCCCACCGCGGGCAGGACCGCCCTTAGACCCAGCACCATGTCCCTGATCGAACCGTACTTGTACCTGAGCGGAGAGTCGGCGTTCGAAGCCACAACCCCTCCCACCGTCACACCCTCACCCCAGAACGGCTCGATGGGCAGGAACTGTCCCCGCTCCCTGAGCAGGCGCCTCACCTCTCCCAGGGTACAACCCGCACCCACGGTGACCGACAGGTTCTCGTGATCGTAGTCGACCACCGTACGGAACCGCGAGGTGTCAACGACGACGTCCATGCGGCGGAGCCGGCCGCACCGCTCCATCTTGGTGCCACTACCCCAGGGGACGACGGCCGCACCGGCGGCGGACAGCTCCTCGAGCACACGGGCGAGCTCCTCCTCGTCGTCCGGCTTCACGAGGAGCCGCGGCTCCAGTCCCCACAGGCCGCGCGCGCGGAGCGAATCATGGTCCGTCTGAACGGCCCCTTCGCGGAGGAGGCCCGCTACGGCCGTTGCCAGTACGTCGCCGGGGACCTCATCGCTCATCGTAGCCTCCCTCCTCATCGTCGGCCGCGTCTCCTCCTGCCCAGTCGAGTATCTCTGCAAGATGTACCACCCTCACAGCCGATCCCGCCTCTCTCAGTCCCGAAGCGATCTGTAACATGCAGCCCGGATTGGGGGCCACCACGACCTCGGCCCCCGTTGAGAGGACGTCGCGAACCTTCTCGGCCAGTATCTTCTCCGCCATCTCGGGCTCGACGACGTTGTATATGCCGGCGCTTCCGCAGCAGCGCGTCGGGTTCTTCATTTCACGCAGTTCCACCCCCGGTATGCAGCGCAGCAGGCTGCGTGGCTCGCGACTTACGCGCTGGGCGTGGACGAGATGGCACGGGTCCTGGTAGGTGACGGTCAGACGAAGCTCCCTCGAGACCGGCTCGGCGGCCCCCATCTCGACGAGCACCTCGCTCAGGTCGCGCACCATCTCGGCGAAACGCCGCGCACGTTTCCCGTAGTGGCGGTCAAACCGCAGCAACTCACCGTACTCCTTCATGGCCGAGCCGCAGCCGGCCGAGTTGACGACCACCCTCTCGACGCCCGCACGCTCGAACGCCTCGATGTTCCTTGCGGCCATGAGCATCGCCCGCTCGACGTCGCCGTTGTGAACGTTGAGCGCCCCGCAACAACCCTGTGCGGGCGGCACGACCACCTCGGCCCCGGCGCGGCGGAGCACGCGTAGGGTGGCGCGGTTTACGTGGGGCATGAGGGTGTCCATGACGCACCCAGTCAGGAACCCCACCCTGAGGCGTCGCCGGCCCAGAGCACTATAGACACCGGGTACGAGCGGCGACTCGCCCAGGCGGGGACGGGGCAACATCGCCTCCATCGCCGCCAGGCGGGCGGGCATGAGCCTTCTCAGCGCGTCGCGGAACGGCAACCTCGCGTACAGCCTGAGCACGGCGCCCACGAGGCGGGTCACCGCGGGACGGGGCAGGACGACGCCCAGGAAAAACCCGAGCAGGCGGCCGCGCCATCCGCTCCACGGCAGCCCCGCGGTCTGGCGCGCGCCTTCGAGTATGGTGCCATAGTTCACTCCGGCAGGGCAGACGGTCTCGCAGGCTCGGCACCCGAGGCACGTGTAGATGTGGCGCGTGAACGTGTAGGAAGGATTGATGCGACCCTCGTAGAGGGCGCGGCTCAGGTGGATCCTGCCGCGGGGAGACTCCGTCTCAAGCCCCGTAAGCTCGTAGGTGGGACACGCGGCCAGGCAGACGCCGCAATGGATGCAATTATAGACCTCTTCCAGCCGGGCGGATGGTGAACTCACATTGTATCAGCTTAACATCTTTTGCCCCTGTGCGGCGAAGCCCCCACCGGGCGGGCTTCACCCCGGCCCACGACGGTAGGCGCCGGAGGCGGGCGGGACACCTCAATTGGTCCTCGTGTACCTTACCCCCTGGAGCTCGGGCTCGCCGAGCTTCCTGTCCAGGTAGTCGAAGTCGCAGCCTGCCACCCAGAATATGTAGGTATCGGGCTTGTCCTCGGCCACCATGAACGAGAGCAACTTCTCGCAACAGATCTGGAACACCTTGACGACGTCCGGGAACTCGACCCCCTCGGGTATGGCGACCTCGAGCTTGCAGGGCTCGGCACCGGCCTCGAGGGCGTCGAGCAGGCTCTCGATGACGTCGTGAGTCGTGATTATGCCCACCAGGTCGCCGTCGTGGTTGACGACGGGAATGGCGTTGAACTTCCGGCTCAGCAGGATCTGGGCGGCCACGTGCAGGTCGACGTCCTCATATATGGTCACGGGGTTGGGCGTCATAATATCGGCGACTTTGAGGTCTGTCTTGAACAGCACAGTGCGAAGGTCCCTGTCGGTCACGATACCGACTATCTTGCCCCCGTCCACCACGGGCACCTGATGGAAGTTGTGCTTCTTGAGCAACCGGAACGTGGACATTATGTCGGCGTCCGGACCGACGGTGTAGGGATCGGGTGTCATACAGTTACGTACCAGCAGCATCTCCTACTCTCCTTCTAAACGCTTGATGGGTGCCCCCCAGCGGCGCCTCGCGGCCGGAACCGCCCCCTCTAAGGGCACCGAAACGAAGGTGGACGGCCGCATGGAGGCGGGGACTCGTTCACTGACCACCCCAACAAAACTACCACACCTGCAACATCCAAACAAGACACTCTCGGGGCGGCGTCTGCCGCGGAGATCGAGTTGTAACGACGGGCCGGCAGGATATAATTAGAAAACATGGAACCCGAAGACATAAAGCGCATGATAGCCGCGGCCATGCCCGATGCCTACGTCGAAGTCGTGGGAGACGGCGAGCACTTCCAGGCCGTGGTAGTGTCGGACCGATTCGAAGGAAAGGGCCTGGTCGAACAGCACCAGATGGTCTATGCCGCCCTAGGTAACTCGATGAGGGAGAAGGTCCACGCCCTATCCATAAAGACCTATACACTCCAAGAGTGGAACAGGCAGCGGGGCTGAAGCCAAGAGGAGTCGGCCGGGCCGAGGAACCGGCACCCGGGCTACGGGGCGCCAATCCCGGGCCGAGCGCCCGATCCACTCCCTCACCGCAAGGTGCAGCGTGAGGCAGGCCCATCATAAACATGGGGGCTCCCGCAGGCAGGCCTATTCTACCGGGCCCCGTAACACCACCCCCGCGGGCGAAGCAACAACAGGGTATCCCTCACACTGCACGCCGGGGCACCCCACCCGCGGCAGTGCGAGCTGGGTGCGGGATGTTGAATTGGGCGGATGTGCAAGTAGACTATTTAGGATGACAAACCATCTCCGGAGGCGCGAACGATGGATCAGGAAACACTCGATAAGATCAAGTCCCAGATCGAGAACAACGACATAGTCATATACATGAAGGGTACGCCCGAGATGCCAATGTGCGGTTTCTCGGCGCAGACCGTAAACCTGTTTCTCAGCTACGGCGTCCCCTTCAAGGCCGTAAACGTACTCGAAGACCCGGCCATAAGACAAGGCATCAAGGAGTATTCGAACTGGCCCACGCTGCCGCAGGTCTACATCAAGGGAAAGTTCATCGGGGGCTGCGACATATGCAACGAGCTTCACGCGCGCGGTGAGCTGGAGAAGATGGCCAAAGAGGCCGTGGGCATGAGCGGCTAGGGCGTTGCCTGAAGAAGAACAGTCTTTGTCCGTGGAGTGTGGGGAGGTCCGCCCATAGGGGTGGAGCCGCACGCCCCGGCGGAGAAGAAGCGGCCGGGGACGTTGCGGCCCATACCTTACATCGTCCCCGCCGCGGGCGGCTCGTCCCTCAAGATTTGGTTAACATTTGGTTCTCGTGGCCAGGCCCAGCACGACGCAACCCGAGGCGGTGCGCCCGCCGACGTCGCCTATGAGCCGCATGTCAAGAGGTTCCACCACCAAGGCCTTGAGAACGTTCTTGAACCTGAACAAGAAGTACCTCTTCTCCTTACGGAACTTGCCCAGTACGCGCAGACGTATCCCTTTCTTGAGCGCAAGGAACCCCTTTGCATAGACGCCCAGCCTGTTTCCCTTCCTATCAGACAGCCTGAACAGCGTATAGGCATCTCCGCGCGGCGATGAGGCGTGGTGCACCTTGGTAACCACGCCTTCGACCACTATGCTGTCGCCATCGTATAGCTTGGGATACGACACGACCGTCTCTATGGTCGCCGGCACGGCGTCGTCGCCCGTCCCCTGGGCCGCGAACGCCGGTGCGAGCGACATTGCAAGCACTAGCACAACAGCTGCAATCGCAATCTCACTCACCCTCATCTCAACACTCCTAGGGCTGAATGTCCGTTCCCCCTACTTTTTTGAGCATCGAAGGGGGCCGAAAGGTTCAAGATTTGTCACGCGGGAAGACGAAAATTGTCAACCACGCCCGCCCGTGCGACCGCCACCCTGCACTCTCGGTACGGTTCAATACACTAAGGGCAAGAACCGTGCCGATGAACCGGCCGGGCTCCGCCTCCCGGAATACAACGCTGTGCTGTAGGCTTGGAGTAGTCCCCCGTTCCCCCTAATGCTACCGTGCGGACGAGGGAGGCGCAAGCAAGGTGGATGAGGAAAAGCTGAGCGCGGGCGAGGCGGATGTGCCGGTACCGAAATATCGCCAACTCGGGGGGGTAAATGTGGACCGCGGGCGGGGGGTGAAAGCGGAGGGCCACTCGTCAGGTACCGAGCCCGAGCCGCCTAGGCCGCCCAGACAAAGATGCGGCGCGAAGAGACGTCGTAGCGCACGTTGTGGCCGCGGGTCTGGGGGTAGAGCTCGTATATCTTCTCCCTCAATTCGGCTTCAATCCTGCGGACGTCTTCGTAACGCCCCTCGAGCCGCGCAAGCTGGACGGCCTTCTGAAGCCTCCACAACTGGTCCGCTTCGACGTCCTTGACGGGAATCGGATCCATCCCGAGAGCCTCCCTGGCGGGCCAACGCCGCCGACGGATGGGGAAGTGAGGAAATAGTTTAACCCGGCCCCCCGGCCGCAGTCAAACACCACAGCCGTCGACGACGGAACTCCCCACGTGGGGGGGGAGCGCATAGCCCTCTGCCTATGTGGACGGCAAACCCACACTCCGACACGCCGGTGGGAAGCAACGAAGCCCCCCTAACGGTGCAGACGCCCCGGCGGCCCGCCCCCGTTCGTGCACGGCGCACGGGGGCACGCAACCTACCCCAGCTTCCAGCCGCGGGACGTCTCCCGGACCGCCGACGCATCCATCGAGCGGAAGGAGCTAGCCCTGCGCCTTGCAGGCGGGACACCACCGAGGAAATACGCCGCCCCTTACAATCCACCCTCACCTCTTCGCCCGCACGCCGGACGCGCAACGTAAGACCCCCCTCGGCGCCTCGTCACCCCCTACATCAGACGCCCCTTCCCACGAGCGCAGCGCCTCCTCCTCTCGGCGGCCCCTCCTCCCGACGGGCACCACTGAGCCCGGGAAGTGGGCAGCGCAGGCGCTGGTGACACCGCCAGAGCGCTGATGTATGATAAAGTTTGAGGCCCTTTCGGGCACTACAGCCACACCGGAGCAGGCCAATGGACGAAGCGGAAGCCGTTCTCAAGGCGAACAAGCTGTTCTACCGGGCTCTCGGAACGCGGGACCTCGACCTCATGGGGCGTGTATGGATTCAGGACGACCGGGCAAAGTGCGTTCATCCGGGCTGGACCTCGCTCAACGGTTGGGAGGCCATACGCCAGAGCTGGGAGAACGTGTTCGACCCGAGAGACCAGGTGGACATAGAGATATCGAACGTATCGCTCCGCGTGGCAGGTCGTACGGCGTGGCTGACGTGCATACAGAAGATGACCTATGTGTGCCGCGATCCCGTGATGGTGAACATCTCGGTCTCGACCAACATATTCGAGCGTCACGGCGAGCGGTGGCTGATGGTGTTGCACCACGCTTCCCCCCTGCCCATAATGGGTGCCGAGGAATCACCCTCGGAGACGGAGTTGCAATAGCACTGCGGGCGGGTCCGCCGCCTCCTCCTACAACGCCATCCATCGCCTTCCCCCCAGGCCCAAGAGCATCGCGGCCGCGGTCGTGACCGCAGCGTGGGCCGTGCCGTAGCCGCCGGGCCGACCCAACCTACGCGCGGCCCCCCCGCACCCGGGCATCCATCGGCCTCCTGTCAGTTGGGGGCCGGACGGCGAAGCAACCCGCCGCGGCGGGTTGACACGCCCCGAGGAGACCACTAGACTGTAATAAACGCGGCTTTTTGAAAATCCATTCTCCATACGACAGGGTTCCCCTTCCGCTGAGCCGCCCGACGGCCTGCAGAAGGGGTTAAAAGGGAAGTCCGGTGAGAGTCCGGCGCAGCCCCGCTGCTGTGAGCAGGTGATGACCCGTCGCACGTAGCCACTGGAGCCTACCCCGAAGGGTTCTGGGAAGGCGCGGCGGGATGCCTGCGAGCCAGAATACCTGCCCGTCGTACGTCGTCGACTACTTTTTTCGAGGGGAAAAAGTACGATGGTCGCCACTGTCGAGACCGCCCTTGTCTTTTTCCCTGACAAGGGCGAAACATGCTGAAACAGACTGCTGCACTACTGCTGGCCGCGGCGTCGCTGTGCGTGCTGTTCGCAGCCGTCGGCGCGGCGGGGGAGGAACCCCATCAGGAGGGTGTGCTCGCGCCGGTCGTGGTCGAGGCTCCCCGCGAAGAGGCTCCACTCGACGTGCCGACGGCGTTCTCGACCGTAATCGACGTCGAACGGTTCGCGGGGGAGTTCAACACTACGGCGGAGCTTCTCTCGGCCACCCCCGGACTCCAGGTGCGCGACTTCGGCGGCTTCGGCCAGCTGAAGACGGTGTCGATCCGCGGCTCGGCCTCCAACCAGGTCGTCATACTGCTCGACGGGGTAAGGATATCGAGCCCCATGGGCGCAGGTGTGGACCTGTCCACGCTGCCTCTCGAGTACGTAGACAGGATCGAGATCGTGCGCGGCGGCGCCTCGGCACTGGTCGGTACCGACGCCATAGGGGGCGTAGTAAACGTCGTGACACGGTCCGATTCGGCCCCCTTCACACGCGCCCGCCTGACGGTGGGCTCCTTCACCACCCTCTCGGCCGGCTTCACGCACTCGGGTCGGCTGGGCGGCGTGGGTTACCTGATATCCTACAACCATGCCCAGAGCCGCGGCGACTTCAGCTTCAAATCCATAAACGGCCTCGAGGTCGAGCGTATAAACAACGAGTTCCTCTCCGAGAGCCTTCTTGGGCGAGTGTCCGTCGAGACGTCGGGCGGCTGGAGGCTGACGGCGACGAGCGAGCTCTACTTCGACGACAAGGGCGTACCGGGGCTGGGCGAGTTCCAGGAGGACAGCTCCAACCAGCGCGACCTGCGCCTCCTGACCAGTCTAACCGCGGCCAAGGAGCGCTTCCCCTCGGCCGCCATGGACGCGCGCTTGACCCTGTATCACCGCCTCGACGTCCTAGAGTTCAAGGACCCCGAGCCCACGCTCGGGGTACCGCTCGATACGCTGAGCCGCATGCACACGGTGGCAGCCAACCCGGTGCTCACGTGGTACGCCCCCTTCGGCCAGACCGTCACCGTGGGGACCGAACTGAGGGGCGAGGTGCTGAGGGACGACGACTTCTCCAACCCGAGCCGCCTCACCTGGAGCCTCTACGCATCCGACGAGGTGCCCCTTCTGGACGACCAGATAACGCTGCTCCCCCTTGCCCGGTTCGATCTCTTCACCACCTACGGCCCCTCCGACTCCACAGACGCCGCACTCTCGCCCAAGCTCGGCCTCATAGTGAGACCCCGGCGGGTGCGGCACCTTGCGTTCAAGGCCAACGTCGGAAAGTCGTTCCGGGCACCAGGCTTCGGCGAGCTCTTCCTGCCCGAACGGGGGTTCATCGGAGGCAACCCCGACCTCCACAACGAGAGATCGATCGACTTCGACACGGGCGTATCGCTCACCTACCCCCGCCTCTCGCTCACCGTCGACTACTTCCACAATCGCGTGCGCGACCTCATCGCCTTCGTCTTCGTGAGCGCAAACCGCATCGAGCCCCGCAACATAGGACTCGTCGTCGAGCAGGGCCTCGAGGCCGAGCTAGCGCTCCGTCCGGCGGAGTTCCTGGGGGTCACGGCGTCCTACACCTTCCTTGACGGCGAGGCCCGCGACACGGGAGCACAGCTTCCGGGCAGGGCCCGCAACACGTTCGACCTCAGAGCCGAGCTCGACCACACGCCGTTTCGCCTCTACTGGGAGACCCATTTCGTCGACGAGATACCCTTGACCCCGTTTCCCGGCTCTCGCACCACGGAGGCGCGCACCACTCACGACGTGGGCCTGCGGCTGGAGTGGAGGAAGTGGTACGTCACGGCCGAGGTCAAAAACCTTCTCGACAACAAAAACGTAAGGGACGCGTTCGACTTCCCCCTGCCGGGCGTGCAATGGTACGTGACGGCGGGGATGAAGATTCGACCGTGAAAAACCACTACACCATAACAGTAAGGAGGTACAAAACAGATGGCACGAACTATGGCGACTCTATGGGCGGTGGTCCTGTTGTTGGGAACGCTGGCCGCCTCGTGTAATTCCGACGGTGGAGGCGCGCAGGAGAGCTTCATACCCTCGGGCCAAATAGCGGCCGTGGCACGCTCGAGCTCGGCCGACCGCATCGTGGTGGGCGGTACGCCCGGTACGGCCCCCGCCGGCGCGGAGGTCGTGGTGACCGATCTCGACACCGGGGAGACGATCCAGACAACGGCCGACGACGACGGGAGCTTCACCGTGGAGTTCGGGGTGGGAGGAGGCGGCGGGACCTCGCTTGCCTCTCTCTCGGGTGCCTCAACGTCGGATCTGTTCAGGGTCGAGATACCGGCCGACGGCACCGACGTCACCGTGGGTGTGACGTTGCTCGATGCGGCCGTCTCGCGCGGCATACGCCCCGTGGGCAGCGTGCCCAGCGACCTTGAGATGCACGACGGCAGGCTCTACGTGGTAAACGGATTCTCGGACAACGTCGAGGTCCACGACCTCTCCACCTTCCCTCCCACCTTCGTGGGCACCATAACGCTGCCGCTCGGCCAGGATCCGGTGTCCATAACCTTTCTGGGCGGCGGCAAGGCGGCCGTGGCCAACCTGGTGGGCCAGAGCGTTGCTATCGTCGACCTCGATACGCTCGAGTGCGATACGCTGATCTCGGCGGTCGAGACCGACCCCACTCCCTGCGGCGAGCTCGTTCTGCTCCCCGGAGCGTTTGACGACCCTTCCGGTGTGGTCAAGGCGGCCGGGAAGCTGTTCGTCACCAACGACAACCTAGGCCCCGACTTCAACCCCAACGGCAACGGTTTTGTCACCGTGCTCGACGCCAACACCTACGAGGTCCTCGATATCATCGATTCCTCGGGTGCCAACTCCGGCTATCCCACCCTTCACGGGGGCGACGTTTGGGTGCTCAACAGCGGCAACGTCCTGTTCGATTTCGATACGTTCACCTTCTCGTGCGACGAGGCCTTCCCGCCTTCGCTCGACGTCATAGACCCATTCACCCTGGAGACGGTACGCACCATACCCATGCCGCTCAGTGCGGCAAATCCCATGTCCTGCCTACCGGTCTCGTTCGCCGTCACCCCCGACGGCCGACACGCCTATTTGGGGCTGGGCCTTACGGCCGAGGTGGTCAAGGTGGACATGGCCGACGGAGTGCTCGAAGCGGGCCTCGACAACCCCATCGTGATCACCGAACCGGGCGAGTTCAACCTCGTCTCGGACATCGTGATCGCACCCGGGGGCTTGGCGTTCCTCGCCCTATTCAACACGGACGAGATAGCCACCCTCGACACGCTCACCGATACGCCCAACCCATTCCCCTTCATCGACCCGATTCCGGCCGGGCTCAAGGCCGACGACCCGTCGTCGCCTTTCTTCGAAGGGGTGCAGTACTTGGCGCTCGCGCCCGATGGGGTGTTCCCCGACCTCTACTTCGTAACCGGCATAAGCGAACAGCTGGGCGCGCTCGACACGAGCCTCATCCTGGCCCCCTAGCCGCCTTGCTTTGTCGCATCGATGGGTTAAAGTAATCGTATGCGGGAAGGCTCCTCCCCATGTGCCGGGGGGGCCGCCCGCGTGCGATCTTCCCCCGAACGCCTAGAGGCCATGCGCATCTGCTCCTTCATACCCAGCGCCACCGAGATACTGTTCGCCCTCGGCGCCGGGGACGACGTCGTGGGCGTTACGCACGAGTGCGACTACCCGCCCGAGGCGGCCACACGCCCCAAGGTCGTCCGCAGCCGCTTCGACCCCAAGGCCATGGATGCGGCCTCCGTCGACGCCCTGGTCCGCCGCTTCGCTCGCGAGGGCATGAGCCCCTACCGCGTGGACGTCGAGCTGCTGCGGAGGCTCCGGCCCGACGTCGTCGTAACCCAGGACGTATGCGACGTCTGCGCCCTCTCGGCCGGCGAGACGATGCGGGCCCTGGAGGCGCTCGAGACCAAGCCCACCGTGATAAGCCTCCATCCGCACGACCTGGACGGCATACTCGAGACTGTACTCATTTTGGGCGAGGCCGTGGGCAGAGGGGTGAGGGCGCGCCGGCTGGTGGACTCACTCAAGGAGAGGATCGCTGCCGTGGCACGGCGTCTCCAGGACGAGAAGGACAGGCCGCGCGTGGTGGCCCTCGAGTGGCTCGACCCTCCATACGTGGCCGGCCACTGGGTACCCGAGATGGTCGAGACCGCCGGCGGTGAGCACGGCCTGGTCGGCAAGGGCGAGCCCTCGGTCAGGGTGGAATGGGAGGCCGTGGTCGACTACGCCCCACAGGTCGTATTGATAGCCGTCTGCGGCTACGACGTCGAGCGGACGATGGCCGAGATAGAGGCCCTCACGCAGAGGCCGGGGTGGTTCACGCTGCCCGCCGTGAAGAAGGGGCAGGTCTACGTGATGAACGCAAACGCATACTTCAGCAGGCCGGCACCCCGCGTAGTGGACGGGCTCGAGATCACGGCTCACGTGCTCCATCCAGAGGGATCCGAGTACACGCCGCCTCCCGATGCGGTCATCAACCTCAGGAACTACCTCCACCTCCAGCACTGGCTCGGCTGAGTGCGGCCCGCGGGGGAGAGAGAGGAACGGCAGAGGCACGCCCGAATGCAACGGCCGGGAATGCGGCCGTGGCGCAAGTGGAAGAACGACGCCCGCAGAGAGGTGGCATGAATGCTCGAGAGATTCAAGAAGTGGCTTCAAATAGGACGGCGGTCCCGGGACGGCGTCCCGCTCGAGCTTACACCCGAGGTGGAGCTGGAGCTCTCGCACATAGCCTCGGGGCTGGTGGCCGAACTGACCGACGGCGAGGCCGTGCTCATATACAAGGGCACCCCGTCCGAAGCCGACCGCGCGCTGGTCCGAAGCCGGCGCGTCGTCATCGAGGCCGAGGCCCTGCCGCGCGAGGAGTTCCCAGCCATAAGGCTGGGGCTCAGGTTCGACCTCGGAGAAGGGCGCGCGCCGGCCGCGCTCGACTACATGGCGTCCGCCGACTCACCGGAGGAGACGGCGTTTCTCCGCGCCCTCCTCTCCACGGGGCGTCTGAAACTGGTCTTCATCGAGGCGGAAGGGGGCGTGAGGGCCGGGACCGTGGTGCTCGGCCCCCCGCAATTGGAGGCGCTCGAGCGGGCACTGCGGGAGGCCGGGGCGGGAGGCGGCCCGCGCCCACGGTGAGGGCGCACAGGCACCCGGCCGTTGGGGGGGTGGGTCGGGCGGCACCATTGACAACCCTTGAGCCATGCCTGATAATAAAACCCACTGATTACCCCACTGAGGATACGTTCCGCGTTGAGCTACGCAAAGATCGCGGGGACCGGTTCCTACGTACCGGAACGGGTTCTCACCAACCACGACTTCGAGAACATCGTCGACACCTCGGACGAGTGGATACGCACGCGCACGGGAATCGTCGAGCGTCACATCGCCGACGAGAACACCGCCACCTCCGACATGGCTTATGAGGCCGCCCTCAGGGCGCTCGAGGCGGCGGCCGTCGACCCCGTCGATCTGGATGGAATCATACTTGCCACCGTCACCCCCGACTATTTCTTCCCCGCCACGGCCTGCCTCGTCCAGGGGCGGCTCGGGGCGAAGAAGGCGTTCGGCTACGACCTCTCGGCCGGCTGCTCGGGCTTCGTCTACGGGCTGCAGATGGCCAAGGGGCTCATCGAGTGCGGCGACGCGCGCCACGTCCTCGTCATCGGGGCCGAGACGATGTCGCGCATAATGGACTTCACCGACAGGGCCACCTGTGTGCTGTTCGGCGACGGCGCCGGGGCGGCCGTCGTGAGCCGCTCGGGAACGGAAGGGATACTCTCACTCTGCCTTGGAGCAGACGGAGGCCAGTGGGAGCTCCTCTACATGCCGGCCGGCGGCTCGCGCATCCCCCCCTCCGAAAAGAGCGTCCGGGAGAGGCTCCACTACATAAAGATGAAGGGCAACGACGTCTTCAAGGAGGCCGTAAAGGCGATGGAGTACGCCTCGGTGGCCGCTCTGAAGAAGGCCTCGCTCACGGGCGAGGACATAGACCTCTTCATCCCCCACCAGGCCAACCGTCGCATAATGGAGGCGGTGAGAAAGCGCCTCGGAATTCCGAGTGAACGCGTCTACGTGAACGTCGACAAGTACGGCAACACCTCAGCCGCATCGGTGCCGCTTGCGCTCGATGAAGCCGTGAGGGACGGCACCATCGAGCGGGGCCACACGGTGCTTTTCTCCGTCTTCGGCGCCGGCTTTACGTGGGCCTCAGGCATCGTGAGGTTCTGATCCCACCACACCCCGAGCCGGACGCCGTCCGCCCACCCCATCCCGGACCCCTTAACGAGGCCCTCGCCAACCCGAGCCGGGCGCTGCAATCCACCATACCGCCACACGGCCGGTGCGGAGCAGCAACGTAGCCGTAGCGACCCCCCCCCTCCACACCGTCCCCCCACCCCGCGGGAAGGGACACCCACGCCTTCCATCGGGCCGGGCCGGCGGGGGAACCCGCTGCTGGGGATTGATTTGCACCCGCCTGCGCATATACAATAGGTGACCATGTGCAGAATAACCCTCGACTACACGCCGCTTGCCTCCGGGACGGAGCCCTTTACGCCCCGTCGCATCGCGCGCCTCGAGAGGGAGGCCGCAGCGGCGCTCAGGAAGCTCAAGGGAATGCGCCGGCGCGGCAAGGCGGGCTTTCTCGAGCTTCCGTGCGCCTCGACGGCCGCCCTCTGGCGCAGGGTACGCTCCTCGAGGACCGATGGGGTGGACGCCGTCATCGTGCTGGGCATAGGGGGCTCCTCGCTCGGCACGCTGGCCATAAGGGAAGCCCTGCTCGCCCCCTGCTGGAATTCTCTCTCCACGGCCGAGCGTGGCGGCCTGCCCCGGCTCTACGTGCTGGACAACATCGACCCGCACCGCTTCCTCGCCTGTCTGGAGCGGCTCGACCTCTCGAGCACGCTCGTCAACGTGGTGAGCAAGTCGGGCGGGACGGCCGAGACGGCGGCCCAGTTCCTGGTGGTAAAGGATATGGTGGAGCGTGCCGTGGGCGATTCCTGGCCCGCACGGTTCGTCATAACAACCGCCCCAGGCTCCAACCCGCTGCGGCGCATAGCGCGCCGACACCGCATCCCGACGCTGACCATACCACCCGGCGTGGGAGGCCGCTACTCGGTCCTAAGCGCCGTGGGGCTGTTCCCGGCGGCACTCTGCGGTGTAGACGTCCGGGGGCTGCTCCGGGGGGCCGCAAACATGGCGGCCGTCTGCTTGAGCGAGGACCCGGCGAGAAACATGGCCCTAAAGCTCTGCACTTACTACGTCCTCTCATATATGCGCGGCCGGCGCGTGACCGTCCTCATGCCCTATTCGGAGCGCCTGCGCGGCGTGGCGATGTGGTTCAGGCAACTCTGGGCCGAGAGCCTCGGCAAGCGACCCCGCGGCCGCGGTCAAGGCGTGGGGCCGACGCCCGTCGTGGCCATGGGGGCGACCGACCAGCACTCACAACTCCAGCTCTACCTGGACGGGCCCGACGACAAGACGTTCACCTTCCTCGAGGTGGAGCGACCGGGGGCGGACGTCGAGATACCGCGCTCGCTCGAAGAGGAGTCGTTCTCCTACCTCTGGCACAACACGATGGGTGATCTGCTCGAGGCCGAGATGGCGGCCACGCGGCGCACACTGGAGAGGCGCGGCAGGCCGTGCGTGGCGCTAAGGCTCTCGAGCGTGCGCGCCGAGACACTGGGGGCGCTGTTCTTCTTGTTCGAGACGGTGACGGCGCTTGCAGGCTACGTGCTTGGCGTAGACCCATTCGATCAGCCCGCCGTCGATGAGGGCAAGAAGACGGCCCGCAAGCTGCTCGCCGTCGGAGCCCGCCCCCAGCCGACCGAGGGTACGAAACTCATGGAGTGTGTGGTGGGCTAGCACACCGCCGCGGGAAGGGGGGCGGCATGCAGCCGCACGGCGCAGGGCGGACGCATGGAGGCCGCCCCGGGCCGTGCCCGCTTTCGCACGCACCCCGGCTGCTGGTATATTTCCCTTCCGGCGGCACGATCCTACGGGGCGGGGCGCACGCCGGGCCACAGCTGGGAGGTAGCACAGCCATTCTCATTCACATAGCCGACATAGTCCTTCCCGTGTTCATCGTCGTAGCGGCAGGGTTCCTGTTCGGCAAGGTGCGCCGCCTCGACCTCACCCCCATAAACGACTTTGTCATCTACGTATCGACCCCCTGCCTCATCGTATCGTCGCTGTCCAGGAACCCCATCGAGGGGGGCCTGATCGGCAAGGTGTTCCTGAGCGTCGCCCTGGTGGTGGGAGTGTCGCTTGCCGCCGGCTACGTCGTGGTGCGCGCGCTGGGGCTGCGCCAGGACGTCTACCTGCCGCCGGTGGCCTTCGCCAACACGGGCAACATGGGGCTTCCGCTCGTCCTCTTCGCCTTCGGTGATGCGGGCTTCAACGCTGGAATCCTCTACATGGTCGGGATGACGGTCGTACACTACACGGTGGGGGTGGCGATCCTGAGCTTCGACGTAAGCCGCTTCGAGGTCTTCAAGCTGCCGCTTCTCTACGCGGCCGCCCTGGGGATTGTGCTGAGCCTCGGCTCCTGGCACCTGCCCGGCCCGCTGTTTGACGCCGTCGACCTTCTGGGCGAGGCCACCATCCCGACGATGATCTTCTCCCTGGGCTACAAGCTCTCCGAGGCGACGCTCGAAGACATGGGCAGATCGTTCCTGCTGGGCGCACTGCGCATAGTGACGGGAGCCGCGGCCGGAGCCGCGGCCGCGGCGTTGCTCGGGCTGGGAGGCGCGGTGCGGGGAGTTGTGATGCTCGACGCCGCGATGCCGCCTGCGGTGTTCAACTTCGTCCTCGCCGAGAAGTACGGCAAGGATTCCAAGGCCGTGGCCTCGGTCATAATGGCGGGCACTCTGCTTTCGCTCGCCACGACCCCTCTCATACTTCTCTACCTGCTGGGGGGCTAGGGGGCGAGCCGTCTCCGTCACGGATGGCGCCGCACACACCACGGCGCTCGAGGTCGAGCTCCGTCGTAAGACCGAGGTCGTGAAGCGCACGGTTGGCCTCTTCGAGCGAGCGCGTGCCGGCCACGGCGCGGGCCGTGACGGAGAGCGCCTCGAACACGACGCGCGGCGACAGGTAGAACGTAACCGTCGATGCCATCGACAGGTGTACGCGTCTTCGGCCGTGCCTTATGGTGGTCTGCTTCCACACGCCCCGGGCGTACTCGGCCGGAAGGCGGCTCGCCTCGGTGGGGACGACGGCAATGGCGCGCTCCATCTCATCCAGCGCCTCAGGCGTGACGCCCCAGCTGCCGAGCAGCCCTCCGCGGCGCGCGACCTCGAGCAGATTGGCCTCGAGCTCGTCCCGGGTGAGTTCGCCGTCGCTTCCAAAGCCGAACACCCCCATCACGACGGGCATCCTCTCGGACAGCTCGGCCAGGGCCGCCGTCATTATGGAATCGGCGAGGGGGCTCGCAAGGCCGGCCTCTTCGCCGCGGGCCACGGCGTCGCCGCCTACGTCGATGCCGAACAGCACGTCGGCCCCGAGCACGCGCAACGCCTCCTCCAGACCCTCGGTCACCCCCTGCGCGCCGCCGCTCAGATCGACGAGCAGCGTCCTCTCCCCCAGCACCTCGGCTACGCCCGCCTCGGCGAACCTCACACCACCCTTCGTACGTGTGCGGCCGTCCGCCCACCAGACCACGTCGTTTATCTTCTCGGCCCCATCGGTCTCGTCGTAGCTGCGTGGGCCGGGGACGGGGTCGATGACGGATCTCTCCCACGGAAGTCCCCCGAGAACGCACTCCATCCCGAACAGGCGCAACAGCCCGCGCGTGGGAAGGGTGCCCACGATGTCCCCTCCGCCCCCTATGCCGAGGACGACGGCCTTCGTGCCGCGGCGCACCACCTCTTCGAGAGATTTCACCCTGTCACCCATCGCTTCACTCCGCGGCCCCACGACGTGGAGCAGGCAATAAACTTATACCGCCGCGCCGCCTTATTCAATAGGCGCCTCCGACCCGCCGGCCACCGCGCGCCCGAAGTAGGCCACCGCGTCGTCCACTATGTCGCCGTGGTCGCGGCCCGGCACCTCGACGTACTCGACCGCATCGCCGCCCAAGGCGGCAAGCTCGCGGCCCATCTCTACAGGCACGAGCCGGTCGGCGGTGCCGTGGAATATCACCACCCGCGGGGCCGGCGAGCGCGACACAAGCTCCACGAGGCGTCGGCGGTTGTCGTACCGGTGGCGCAGCAGGTAGCACAGCGGCCGGCCCACCCTCCGGGCGGCCATATCGAGCATGGAAGTGAATGGGGCCACGAGGATCAGCGTGCCGACGTCGTGGCGCACGGCCATCTGAAGCACCGTGGCCGCACCCAGCGAGTAGCCGACGGCGTCCATCCGCCCCTCGAGCCCGGACGGATCGATCCCAAGGCGCGATGCCAGGGCCGCGAGCGCAGCCTCCGTCCCCTCCAGGATGGAGCGCGGCGAGGGGGAACCCTCGTTGAGTCCGTAGCCCGGATAGTCGACGAACAGGAAGCCGTCGGGTGAGGCCGGTGCGGCCAAGGCGAACCCTATCAGGGTGAGCGAGAGAGTGGCGTTGCCGCTCATAACGACCCATACCCTGCGTGGACCGTCCCCGCCGGAGCGGGGCCCGAGGTAGTGGGCCGTCTGCGCACCCTGCGACGTGCGGTAGCCGATGGGCGTGAGGCCGGGGGGCATGGAATCCAGATAGCCGGGCTCGTAGCGGCGCGGCTCGTATATCATCCTCTCCTGGAGGAGGAAGAGGAGCAGCGGCACCAGGACAACGACCACGAGCGGAAGCAGCAGAACGACCTTCATCCTCGATGACACCCGGACACGAGAAGGGGTTGGAAAATGATACTCCACTTTGGGCCCGCCTACAAAACCCGGCAGGGGGCGGCTTGCACCGGTGGAGGGTAGTCGTGTATTTTGTATCGTGTAGGCCCCGTTCGAGGGGTAAAGGAGGAGGCCATGGCCGATCTGGACGACGTTCTGCGCTGCAACACCCTTTTCTACGAGGCTTTCAACCAGCGCGACATGACCCTCATGGAGTCCGTCTGGATGCACGACGGGCGGGTAAGATGCGTCCACCCGGGCTGGGGCATCCTGGAGGGATGGGAAGAGGTCAGGGCAAGCTTCGAAAAGATTCTCGGCTCCGGCCTCGCCGTAATCGAGGTATCAGACGTCGAGCCGTTCGTCGCCGACGGCGAGCCCATGGCCTGGGTTACCTGTATTGAGGAGATAAGCTACAACCTCGAGGGCAATATCATCACTGCCAGGGCGCAGGCGACCAACATCTTCGAGAAAGAGGGCGGCAGGTGGCTGATGGTCCACCACCACGCCTCGGCCGTACCCGTACAACTGGTCTCCGAAGAGGTGTTGCAGTAGGGGGCGCGACTCCGCCCCCCGCGCGCGCGACCATTGAGCAGGGCGTCCCTGCACACCTGATGACCGGGAACGAGAACCACCCGGGCCGCCTGCCGCTGGGGCTAAGCGGCCATCGCTGCCCGACTGGGCACACACCGCGCGAGGCTCCGCGTCCGCCGGCTCACGCGCACCGTCTCCCCCCCTCCCCCCGCCGTGGCTCCCAGCCCGAGTCGAGCGCCCCGCCTTCACGCTCCTCGGGCTTCGGTGCGGGCGGCTCTCAGGCGCTCGATCATGTCCTTGATCTCGTCCCTCTTTATCTTCATGCTTACGCGGTTTACAACCAGGCGGGCCGTAACGTCGGTTATCTTTTCGAGCTCGACCAGGTTGTTGCTCCTCAGCGTCTCGCCCGTTGCGCTGAGATCGACGATGGCGTCCGAGAGACCCACGAGCGGGGCCAACTCGACCGACCCGTAGAGCTTTACCATCTCGGCGCTCACGCCCTTCTTGGCGAAGTACTCGGTCGCAATGTTGGGGTACTTCGTCGCCACCCGCACCACGGCTCCCGAGCTCAGCTCGAAGCCGCACGGGGCGGCCACCACCAGCTTGCAACGCGCGATCCCGAGGTCAAGCGGCTCGTAGAGGTCGTGGCTTTCTTCGAGCAGCGTATCGAGCCCCACGATGCCGCAGTCGGCGGCGCCGTAGTCCACGTAGGCCGGCACGTCGACTGGCCGCACGACGAGCAGTCGGACGCCGTCGTCCGGAAACTCGACGATAAGCTTCCTGCTGTCACGAGGCAGCGGCGACGAGGTCACGCCGGCGCGCCTGAGCAGCGCTTCGGCCTCGGCCAGTATCCGGCCCCTGGCAACGGCTATCGTGATCACTCTTTCTCCCTCCAGATACGAGCTCCCAAGCGGCGGAGCTTCTCGTCTATGCGGTCGTAGCCGCGATCGATGTGGTATACGCGCGACATCTCCGTCCTTCCGTGGGCGGCAAGCCCCGCCAAGACGAGCGAAGCACTGGCCCTGAGGTCGCTCGCCATCGTAGGAGCACCGCTCAGCGACGGAACCCCGCGTACGACGGCGCTGTTGCCTACGAGCTTTATGTCGGCTCCCATCCTGCGCAACTCGCCAGCGTGCATGAACCGCTGCGGGAAGATGTTCTCCGTAATGAGGCTGAGCCCGTCGGCAATGCTCATGAGCGCCATCATCTGGGCCTGCATGTCGGTCGGGAACCCCGGGTAGGGAAGAGTCGCAATGTCCACGCTGGCCGGCCGCCCGTCTCCCTGCACACGCAGCCCCCCCTCGAGCCGCTCCACACGCACGCCCGCCTCGAGCAGCTTGCCGGCCACGGCACCCAGGTTCTCGAACCTGCAGCCGCGCAACACGACGTCGCCTCCCGTTATGGCCGAGGCCACCATGAAGGTTCCGGCCTCGATGCGGTCGGGCATCACCTCGTAGCCCTCCACGGGCCGGAGCGAAGAGACGCCGCGAATGGTGATTATGTCCGTGCCGGCGCCCTCGATGCGAGCGCCCATCCGTTCGAGCACCCGGCAAAGCTCGGTCACCTCGGGCTCGCATGCGGCGTTGAGCAGCATGGTCTCGCCCTCGGCCAGCACCGAGGCGAGCACGATGTTCTCCGTCCCCGTCACGGTGGAGACGTCAAACGGGATGACGGCCCCCCGGAGCCTGGGGGCTGCGGCCTCGATGTAGCCCTCTTCGATCTCTATCTCGGCCCCGAGCAGGGTAAGGCCCTTTATGTGCTGGTCGATAGGGCGCTCGCCTATCGCGCACCCCCCGGGCAGCGAGACGCGGGCGCGGCCGAAGCGGGCCACGAGCGGGCCCAACACGAGGACGGAGGCACGCATCGTCTTGACCAGGTCGTAGGGAGCGAGCCATCGGTCGACCTTGGAAGCGTCGATCGCAAGCGTCCCGCGCTCCAGGGTGACCCGGGCGCCCAGGAGCTCGAGCAGCCTGGCCATCGTGCGCACGTCGGCAAGGTCGGGCACGTTGGTGAACGTGCTCACCCCCTCGGCCAGGAGTGCGGCCGCCATGCAGGGCAAGACGGCGTTCTTGGCCCCGCCGATCGTGACCTCCCCCTCGAGCCTCACGCCGCCCTCGATGATCATCTTCTCCATCTAGCCTTCACCACCCTGGGCACTCCGCTCAGATCCCTCGACACCGAGACGTCGACGAATCCCGAGCGGCGCAACATCCTCTCCACGCGGCCGGCCTGGCCCGCCCCCACCTCCACCAAGCACCAGCCGCCGCACGTGAGCACCCTAGTGCAATCTAACACGAGCCTGCGTATGCAATCAAGGCCGTCTTCGCCGCCCAGAAGCGCCTCGGGGGGCTCGTAGCGCCTCACGTCCTCGGGCAGCGCCTCGTACTCGGCCCTGCTCACGTAAGGGGGATTGGAGACCACGACGTCGAGAGAACAGGGCGCGAACCCCTCGAGCATGTCCCCCTCGACGGGGACCACCCGCCGTGCACCCAGCCTTCGGGCGTTCTCGCGGGCCACGGCGAGCGCGCGCGCCGAGACGTCCACGGCGTAGACCACCTCCACCTCAGCCTCAAGCGCCACCGTTACGGCCACACAGCCGCTGCCCGTGCCCACGTCGGCTACGCGCGGCGGCGAGGGGAAGGCCCCGATGACGGCCACGGCCTCCTCGCAGAGGACCTCGGTCTCGGGACGCGGCACCAGCACGTCGGGCGTAACCAGGAAGGAGCGCGAATAGAACTCCTTGCAGCCGAGCACGTAGGCCAACGGCTCGCCGCGCAACCTGCGTGCGGCCATCCGGCGGGCCGCTGCGGCCGCCCCGGCCGCAAGGGGGGTCTCGGGATGGGCCGCGAGACGGGCGTCGTCCAAGGAGGCGGCCTCCCTCACTATGACCCTCGCCTCGAGTGCAGCCGCAGGCAGGCGGGCGTCCTCGAAGAGGCGGGTCAGCCGACGGAGCATCTCCCCTGCGGTCTCGACCGTCCGTGTCCCCGAAGGAGAAGCGATTGATGCAGTACGCCCGTTCACGTCCACAACGGGTTAATTATAACCAATGGACGGCCCCCTTGGGTCGGGGCGACCGCACTCCCCGCGCCCTCCGGGCGGGGGCGCCGTTGTGATATTATTGATTAGGTAACCCGTTTCCCGGCACACAAACACATCCACGTGGAGAACACATGTTCGGTAAAGGACTGAGACTCACCAGGATCTACGGCATCGAGATCTGGATAGACTATTCGTGGCTCATCATATTCATCCTACTACTCTGGAGCCTCTCGGTGGGTTTCTTCCCCCACCGCTACCCCGGCTACGGGCAACTCACCTACTACCTGATGGGCTTCGTGGCCGCACTCACCCTGTTCGGAAGCGTCCTCCTTCACGAGCTGTCCCACTCCTACGTGGCCAAGCGCTCGGGCATTCCCGTACCCCGGATCACGCTGTTCATCTTCGGCGGCGTGGCACAGATAGCCAGCGAGCCCAAGGACGCGAGGACCGAGTTCAACATCGCCGTAGCAGGCCCCGTATGCAGCCTCGTCCTCGCCGCACTCTTCTTCCTGCTGAGCCGCTCCCCCACCCTTCGGGCGGCCCCGCCCGTCACGGCCGTGTTCGAATATCTGGCCTACGTCAACACGGCTCTCGCCCTGTTCAACCTCATCCCGGGCTTTCCCCTCGACGGCGGCCGCATCCTACGCGCCTACCTCTGGAACCGCTGGCGCGACCTGCGCCGGGCCACCTACACGGTGAGCCGCATCGGCAGCTGGTTCGGCATCGCTCTCATAGTACTGGGTGGCATAAACGTTCTCATGGGTGACCTCATCGGCGGGATGTGGTTCATATTCATCGGCATGTTCCTCAATTCGGCAGCCAAGAGCGGCTACCAGATGACCCTGCTCAAGGACGCCCTCGAAGGCGTCAAGGTGAGCGACATCATGACGGCCAACGTGGTGGCCGTTCCCCCCTACATCACCGTGTCCGAACTGGTGAGGGACTACTTCTACCCCCACATCTTCGTCAGTTTCCCCGTGGTATCGGATTCGGGACAGTTCCTAGGCATGGTATCGATAAAACAGATACGCAAGATACCCCAGCAACGGTGGTCCGAAACGGTGGTGGCCGACATAACGGTGCCGGAGATCGAGATCGAGACTCTCGCACCCGCCGACGAGGCCCTCCGGGCGATGGAGCTGCTCACCAAAAACCCCCTCGGCCGGGTGCCCGTCACGGTCGACGGCAGGCTGGTGGGGATAGTGTCGCGCAGGGACGTAATGACGCTCCTTACGATCCGGACCAACCTGGGCGTCTGAGCCGCACACATTTGCCCCCACCCAGTCCGCCATGAACACGAAGGAGAATATGGGCCACCCCACGCAGGACGTAGAGACGGTCGAAGGCCCGTTGGGGCTGCGCCTGCTCCAGCCCAAGCGCGGCTACCGCTACTCGGAAGACGCCCTGCTGCTTGCCGATTTCGCAGCCCCGGGACCCCGGATGACGGTATGCGACCTGGGAACGGGCTCGGGGATAATAGCCCTGGTACTGGCCAGGAAGGGGGCCGCGCGCAAGGTGGTGGGGATAGAGCTCCAGCCGTCGCTTGCACGGCTTGCGCGGCGTAACGCCGAGATGAACGGACTCGCGGAGAGGATGGAGATAGTGGAGATGGACCTGCGGCGCGTGCGTGAGCGGTTCCGGTGCAGGACGTTCGACTACGTCGTATCGAACCCGCCGTTCAGGGAGGCCCGGGCCGGCAAGGTGACGCCCAACGCCGAGAAGGCGCTGGCCCGCCACGAGCTCGCCTGCACGATGGAAGACATACTCGACGCGGCGGCCTACCTGCTCAAGCCCACCGGAAGGGCGAGCGTCGTCTATCCGGCCGAGAGGACGGCCGAGCTGTGCGCAAAGGCGCGTGCGCGGCGGCTCGAGCCAAAGCGAATGCGGTTCGTCCATCCGGTCGCGGGAAGGAACGCCGAGCTTGTGCTCGCTGAGCTCCACAAGTGGGGCCGTACCGGTGTGGTGGTGATGCCACCGCTCCTAGGCCGCAGCCAACCTTAGGAGCCTGCCCACGCGGGGCGCAACCAATCTTATGACAAGTCCCTCGCCTCCCCTGTATCGGGCCTTCTCCGAGACCCTCACCCCGCCCACCCACACTATCTCATCCCCGTGGATGAAGAGCGGCACGTGCGGCCTCAAGAACCGTGGGACCTTCTCGTCAATGAACAGCTTCTTGAGCCTTTTGCGCCCCTTCATCCCAAGCGGAGCGAACGTGGCGCCGCCGAGGGTGGGGCCGTAGTTCCTCACCTCCAGCGGAAAGCCCAGGGCCGAGGGGTCGAGCACGGCCGTATCGGGATCGGCGGCCGGACGGGGGACGTCCTCGTAGGCGACCTCACACTCGAGCTCGGGAAAGCGCCAGCGGCCGGGGCCGGCTATGGTGCGGCGATATTCCGCCACGGCTGAGGCGGGGCTGCAAAGGGCAAAGAGGCCGTAGCCCTTGGCGACGGTCCATCCGCCCGGAAGGGGCACCTCGCCCGACGGTTGCGGCCCCGTAAGCAGCGCGTCCACGGCAAGCACGTGTTCGGCCGCAAGCCGCCTGAGGTCACCCTGGACCCGGCGCCGCGCAAGACGCACGAGCTCGTAACGGAGCGCGGCGGGAAGAGCCGCGTAGGGGGCGCAACGGCCCACGACCAGCCCTGTCGAGCGCTCCAGACCGGGGCAGGCGGGGAAGACGCCGCCGCATGCGGCCTCGGCCTCGCCCTCCACGAAGTCGGCGTAGGCACGCGCTATGGCGGCAACCCGGTGGAGCGCCTCCCTGACGGAGGGGTTGAAGGCCTCGAGCGCAGGCATCAGCTCGGCCCTTATTCTGTTCCTGAGGTGCGAGGGGTCGACGTTCGATGAATCTTCGACCCACGTCTCGCCCCTCCGCGCTAGGTAGTCCCGCACCGCTTCACGGGGCGCCTCGATGAGCGGCCTTACTACGCCGCCACCCTCGCCCACGGGCGGGATGCCGCCCAGCCCCCGGGGGCCGCTCCCACGGAGCAGCCTCATCACCACCGTCTCGGCTTGGTCGTCGAGCGTGTGGCCCGTCACCACCGCGCGCGCACCCAGGCGGCTGCGCACTCTGCGCAGAAAGGCGTAGCGCTCCTCGCGCGCCCTCTCTTCGAGCGAGCCTCCGCGTGAGGCCGCCACGGCCGGCACATCGGCCTCGCCCAGCTCGAACGGCAGGCTCAGTCTTGCGGCCAAGGCTCGGACGAACTCGGCGTCGCGCCTGGACTCGTCGCCGCGTATGTTGTGATTGAAGTGTGCCACCACGATGTCGAGCCCCAGCTCGTCGAGCTCGCGCAACACCATCAGGCACCCCACCGAATCGGCCCCGCCCGAGACGGCCACGACGACGCGGTCACCCCTTGCGAGCATCCGATGGGTCCGGATCGTCTTCCTTACCAATGACAATAGATTCACTTGTATGCTTGGCAAGACCCAGGGACATTATGATCTTGAACGCCTCCTCGGTACCGAGGTCGAGTACCCTGAGCTCACTCTCGCGCGTTATGACGAAGAAGCCGGACGTGGGATTGGGAGAAGTGGGAATGAAAACACCCACCTGCCTATCCTCGGCGGATGCGGTCTCGCCGGGGTAGCTCACCGTACCCGTTACGAACCCGAGCGCGTACATATCCTTGCGCGGATATTCGACCAGCACCACCTTCCTCGAGCGCACGAACCCCTCCTCGCCGAGAAGGGTCTCTATCACCTGCTTGGTGGCCGTATAGATGGTGCGGGCCAGCGGGATCTTGGCGATGACGCGCTCTCCGAAGTGGAGCAGCTTGCCCCCCACGATGTTCCTTGCCACCATGCCGACGGCCACCACTACCAGGAACGTCCCCAGCAGGCCCACGGCCACCGACACGGCCCTCACCGCCGGCTGGGGCATGTTGTAGAGCGACTGCAATACATTGGCGGGAAGGGCGCTTACGAGCTCGGCCATCCACTGGGCCAGCTTGAACAGTATCAGCAGCGTCAGCCCGAACGGTACGGTGACGAGCAGACCGGCGATGAAGTTCCTTTTCAGGGAGTTGGCGATAAACCTCATTCGCCCTTGTAGGAGGCGTTCAGAGCGTCCCGCAGGAATCTGCTAGGCTTGAACACCACCGCCTTCCTCTCGGCGATCAGTATGGTCTCACCCGTGGCGGGGTTCCTCCCCTTGCGTGACTTGCGCCTCTGGACGCGGAAGCTGCCGAACCGGGGCATCTTTATGCCCTCACCCTTGGTAAGCCTGTCCTTGACGGTGTTGAAGAAGAAGTCCACTATTTCCGCCGACTCTCGCTTAGAAAGCCCTATCTTCCTGTGAATGACATCAGCAAGTTCCTTCTTGGTCATCCGGTTTCCCCTCCTTGGATGGTTGGCCGCAACGGCACCTCAGCCGCCCCTGAGCTCCGCGCCGAATGCGCGCCGCAGCGCCTCCAGCGTGGACTCCTCGACCGCCTTGGCGTCGGCGTCGGTCAGGGTCTTGTCCTTCGACCTCAACACAAGTGATATTGCCACACTCTTCTTGCCCCTATCAATCCCCTCGCCGCGGTAGACGTCGAACACCCAGGCGCGCTCTACAAGCGGTGCCCCTGCAGCCTCGACCACTCTCAGTATATCACCGACGGGCACCTTTTCGTCAACAACGAGGGCGAGATCCCTCCTTATGGACGGAAACCTGGGCAAGGGCTCGAACCGACGCCCTCCGTCCCGGGCGGCGCGTGCCAGGGGGGCGAGCTCCATCTCCATCACGTAGAGCTCGCCGCGGGGAAGCTCGTAGAGGGATTGGACGCGCGGATGAAGCGCGCCCACGAACCCCACCGACTGGCCGCCTACGCTCAGTGTGGCGGATTTGCCGGGGTGGAGGAAGGCGAGAGCGCCGCCGCAGGGGGCGAACTCGGCCTCCGCACCGAGACCCAGTGCCTCCAGGACGTTCTCAACCACCCCCTTCATGTCGTAGAAGTCCACACCCTCCTCCCGTCTCTCCCAGAACCCGACCCCCAGCCGCCCGCGGGCCACGGCGCCCACGCGCAACACCTCGCGTGGAAGGGGCCCGTTCTCCGAGGGCAGGAAGCAGCGGCCGAGCTCGAACAGGCCGAAATCCTGCTCCTGGCGGTGTACGTTGAGGGCCGCGTTGCGCAAAAGCCCGGCAAGCAGGGTCGTCCTCATGGCCGAGGACTCGACCGAAAGGGGGTTCACTATGGCGACGGGAGAGACGTCGTCGAAGAGGGCGAGCTTGTCGGGCTCTTCGAAGCTGTAGTTTATGCACTCGTAGAACCCGCTGGCCACCATCACCTCGCGCACCCGGGCGGCGACGAGCTCGATCTCGTCCACCGGGCCCGCTGCCATGGACACCGAGGGCAACGTGGCCGGTATCAACGAATATCCCTTGAGACGGGCCACCTCCTCTACCAGGTCGGCCTCCCTCTCGATGTCGACCCTCCACGTGGGAACCGTAACCTCGAGCGACCCTTCGTCGGTGGGGGCGGCCTCCATGCCGAGGGGGCGGAGTAGGGCTGCTATTTCGTCGGGCTCCACCACGATACCGAGCAACGCAGAGACGCGCCCCGGCCGCAATTCCAGACGCCGTGGGGCGTAAGGGCGCGGGTAGACGTCGATACGCCCCTCGAGCACCTCGCCGCCGGCCAGACGCGCGATGAGGAAAGCGGCCCTGTCGAGGGCGCGCGTCACGCCCTCGGGGTCTACGCCGCGCTCGAACCTGTAGGACGACTCCGTCCGCACGTTGAGCCTCTTCGAAGTCCTCCTCACGCGAACGGGATCGAAGTAGGCGCTCTCGAGCAACACGCACCGGGTATCCTGGCCCACTTCGGACGAGGCCCCTCCTATGACGCCCGCCACGGCCAGCGGCTTGGCAGGGTCGGCTATGAGCAGATCGTCCGGCCCCAGCCGCCGCGAGACGCCGTCCAGGGTCTCTATAACTTCGCCCTCGCGGGCGGCCCTCACCACGATGGAATGCGAATCGACGAGGTCGTAGTCGAAGGAGTGTAGTGGCTGGCCGAGTTCGAGCATCACGTAGTTGGTGACGTCGACCACGTTGTTGATAGGGCGCAGGCCGCTGGCCTCGAGCCGCGCCTGCAACCAGCGGGGCGATGGAGCTATGCGCACGCCACGCACGACGCGGCAACTGTAGCGGGGACAGCCGCGGTCGTCGAGCACGGTGACCGACGCCGCGCCCTCTATGCCGCCGCCCCCCTCGGCGAGCTCGAACGTGGGCAGGCGGAGCTCTGTACCGCAGACGGCCGCGACCTCGCGTGCCACTCCCACCATGCCGAGGCAATCGGGACGGTTGGGGGTGACTGCCACCTCGAGCACGACCTCCTTAAGTCCGAGCACCTCGGCCACATCCTCGCCCGCCTCGACATCGGGGGGAAGAATCAGTATGCCGTCTTCGCCTTCGGCGCCCTCGATGCCGAGCTCCGAAGAAGAACAGAGCATCCCCATCGAGACCTCGCCCCGGATGCGGGCCTTCCTTATCTTGAGGCCCTCGGGATGGACGCCCGAAGGAGGCAGCACGGCTCCCACGCGCGCAAGGGCCACCTTGTCGCCGGCCTTCATGTTGGTGGCGCCGCACACGACCTGCAGCGTGTGCTCGCCGTCGAAGACGTCACAAAGGGTGAGCCTCTCGGCGTTGGGATGGGGTCTTGTCGCCCTAAGCTCGGCGCACACGACACCGCTCAACCCTTCGCCCAACCGCTCGATCTCCTCCACCTCGAGCCCGGCCATGGTGAGGCGCTCGGCGAGCTCCTCGGGAGCGAGATCGAAGTCCACGTATTCCTTGAGCCAGCCCAATGGAACCCTCATTTTATACAGGAACTTAAGTTACATACATTATGGTTTACTGTCAAACGCCCGGCACCGAGCCGAGACGGCGACGACGAGTTTTCCCTCGGACGCATACGGCCCATCCCCTCCCTCCGTCGAGCGTGATGACGCAACAAGAATGGGGGCGCAGGGACGACGCCGCGCGCAGAACCTGAGACCAAGGCGCATGCGGAATCGCGGGGTGCGGGGCCGCCCGCACGATGCGACACCCACCCAACCCGAGCGCACGAGTCTGGAAGACGCCTCCCCTGGAGGAGAGCGCCTCCAACGAAACGGCCACTCCCTTGGCCGCGGGGACGATGCTCCGAGCCGCACCGCGCGCGCAGCCTCGGGCCGACTCGCTCCGAGCAAAAGGCGCGACGCCACTTGTATTTCGGCGCTCCGCAAGCACTATATAATTAGGCGTCGCGCCCCCGAGGCTGCGTCACTCCAGCAGCCGGCGGGGCGGGGAATGCTCCATGGAAGTGAGGCTCAACAGGTACCTCGCCATGTGCGGCGTTGCGGCGAGGAGGAAGGCCGACTCGCTTATCCTGGCCGGGCGCGTCACCGTAAACGGCCGCACGGTCCGCGAGGTCGGCGTAACCGTAAGGCCGGGCCGTGACGTCGTGGCCGTGGGCGGCAGGGTCGTAAGGCCCGCCCCGCCGAGGGTGTACGCTCTCAACAAGCCGCCCCTCTGCCTCACCACCCTGGGCCGCGACGAGCGGGGGCGTTCCACGGTCGTGGAGTTGACGGCCGACATCCCGGCCAGGGTGTTCCCCGTGGGCAGGCTCGACTACGACGTGGAGGGGCTGTTGATCCTTACAAACGACGGCGAGCTTGCTCAGCGGTTGATGCACCCCCGCTATGGGGTGGAGAAGCAGTACGTGGCCCGCCTCGAGGGCGCAGTCGACACGGAGACGGTGCGGCGTATGCGCCGCGGGACGGAGCTCCCGGACGGCCCGGCGCGGCCCGACGCCCTGAGGGTTGTAGCGCGAGAGGACGAAGAGACCGTGGTAACGGTGGTGTTCCACGAGGGCCGGAACCGGCTGGTCAAGCGGTTCTTCGCCTCGTTCGGCCATCCGGTAAGGAGGCTCAAGCGCGTGCGCGTGGGCAACGTGAGGCTGGGCAGGCTGGGCAGGGGGAGATGGCGGGAGCTCACGGCGGAGGAGGCGGCGGGACTCAGGCGACTTGTGGGGCTTGGGGACCGCCCATCGGCGGAGGAGCGACGATGAGCAGGAAGGGCGCGTTCATAACGATCGAGGGCACCGACGGAAGCGGCAAGAGCACGCAGGCCGCGCTGCTCGTAGAGCGCCTCCGGCACCTCGGCCTACCGGCCGTACTCACCCGCGAGCCCGGCTGGGGCGCCGTAGGAGAGGCGCTGCGCCGACTGCTGCTCGACGAGCGCTCCCTGCGGCTCGACCCCTTCGCCGAGCTGTGCCTCTTCTGTGCCGACCGCGCCCAGCACGTAATGGAGCTCATCAGGCCCGAACTCGAGCGGGGAAGCGTCGTTGTATGCGATCGGTTCAGCGACTCCACCGTGGCCTACCAGGGCTACGGACGGCGGCTCGACCTCGGTCTGGTCGAGAGGATGGCCTGGGAGGCGGCGCGTGGCCTGAAGCCCGATCTCACCGTGCTGCTCGATCTGCCGTTCGAGGAGGGGCTCAAGCGCATCGACGCCCGCGGCGGCCGTACTAAGCTTGACGACGAGACGCTCGCCTTCCACCGCCGCGTATGGGACGGCTACAGGCGGATTGCGGCGGCCGACCCGCGGCGGGTGGTCACGGTGGACGCGGCCCGCAGCGTTGACGAGGTCGCCCGAGACGTGTTCGGGCTGGTGGCCCGCACGCTCGGGCTGGAGGAGCGGAACGAGGGAGACGATGGACGCACCAGGCAAGCATGACGCCCGACGGGACGGCGCCGTCGAAGCGGCCCCCCACTTCGCCCGCCTGGCGGGGCACGAGGCGCACAAGCGCGCACTCACCGCCGCGGCCCTCTCCGGCCGTGTGGCTCACGCCTACCTGTTTTCGGGCCCCGAGGGAGTGGGGAAGCGACAGTGCGCCCTTGCGTTCGCGCGGCTGCTAAACTGCACGGCGCCCGAGGACGAGGAGGAAGGTCGCACCTGCCCCTCGTGCCGCAAGATAGAGCGCCACACGCACCCCGACGTATTCGTCCTCGAACCGGAGGGGTCGAAGGAGATCAAGGTCGGACAGATACGCGAGCAGGTCGAAGAGCGACTCCAGCGCACCCCCGTCGAGGGACGCTACAAGGTGGCCGTCATCGACGGTGCCCACCGCATGAATGCGGCGGCCCAGAACGCCTTTCTCAAGACCCTGGAGGAACCGCCCCCGCGGACGGTGATGGTGCTCGTGACGGAGGAGCCGGGCGGTCTGCTCCCCACGGTGCGCTCTCGCTGCCAGCACATGGTGTTCTCCCCGCTTCCGCTCGACGAGGTGGCGCGAGAGCTGGAGGCGCGTGGGGTGCTCGCCGGCGAAGAGGCGCTCGAGGCCGCGGCCCTTGCCGGGGGCAGCCTGGGCAGGGCGTTGCGCATGGACGGCGAAGCTCTCGCGCTCGCAAGGGAAGCGGCCGCGCGGCTCGGGGGCGGCGGGCGGCGGGAGAGCGCCGCCCGACTGCTGGAGTACGCGGCCTCGCTGCCCGTAGGCGGAGGCGTCGAGGATACGGAGCGGCTGGGGCTGCTGTTCGATGCCCTTCACCTGGTGCTGCACGAGGCGCTGAGGCTGGGACTGTGGCTGCCGACGGCGTTGCCCCAGGGCTCGCCCCTCCACGAAGCGGCCGCGGCGGCGGCCACGTGCCATGGCGCGGAGGCGCTTGTTGAGATGGCCCGACGGGTCGAGGAGGCTCGGGAGAGGGCGTTTGCGGCGGGCTCGAACAGGCTGCTCATACTGGAGAACCTGTGGCTCAGGCTCGCGCGCGGGGGCGGGAGGGAAGAGTAGGGTGGACGAGTACGACAGGCAGAGGACGAGAGAACGCATACGGGCGCTGCTGCTGCGCTCCTTCGTACCGCCCGACGAGGCCCCGTCGCTGGGGTGGGAAACGCCCCTTGTGGCCTACGGCATAGGGGCGGACTCGGTGGCCACGCTCGAGCTCGTACTCAAGCTCGAAGAGGAGTTCGGCGTCGAGATAGACGAGGGCGCAGTGGAAGAGGACGACCTGGAGAGCATCGACTCGCTGTGCCGCCTCGTCGAGAGGGCGGCCCGCAAGCCCGGGGGAGGGTGAAAAAGGGGCGGAAAGATGCACCCGCCGCCCCCCGCAGGGGCGCTAGCGCCCCTTGGTCTTCTCCTTTATGTACTGCTCCAGCGAGTGGATGAATTCCTTGCGCACGCGGTCGCTGGCCTTGGAGATGGGCTCCAGCACCACCTTCTCGTACACCTCGGCGGCCGTCTCCTCGAGGTTCTCGTCCCCCGTCGTGCGGGCCAGCCTGA
>CAZXEJ010000005.1:0-68435 GCA_964639895.1 uncultured Spirochaetia bacterium
AAGGAGTTCATGGTCCGCAACACCTACATCTACCCGCCCGAGCCCTCGATGCGGATCATCGCCGACATATTCAAGTACACGGCCAAGTACATGCCCAAGTTCAACTCCATCAGCATAAGCGGCTACCACATGCAGGAGGCCGGCGCCACCTGCGACATAGAGCTCGCCTACACGCTGGCCGACGGGCTCGAGTACCTGCGCACCGGCATCGCGGCCGGCCTCGACATCGACGACTTCGCACCGCGCATATCTTTCTTCTGGGCCGTTGGGATGAACCACTTCATGGAGATAGCCAAGCTGCGTGCAGGGCGGCTTCTGTGGGCGAAGATCGTAAAGGAGTTCAACCCCAAGAACCCGCGCTCCATGGCGCTGCGCACCCATTGCCAGACCTCGGGCTGGAGTCTGACCGAGCAGGACCCGTTCAACAACGTGGCCCGAACGTGCATCGAGGCCCTGGCAGCGGCGTTCGGCGGCACCCAGTCCCTCCATACAAACGCACTGGACGAGGCCATAGCGCTGCCCACCGATTTCAGCGCCCGCATAGCCCGCAACACCCAGCTCTACCTGCAGGAGGAGACCCACATCTGCCGCTCCATCGACCCATGGGCGGGCTCCTACTACGTCGAATACCTGACCGACCGGCTGGCGCGGCGCGCGTGGGAGCTGATCCGTGAGGTCGAGGAGCTGGGCGGTATGGCCAAGGCCATCGAGACGGGTCTTCCCAAGATGAAGATCGAAGAGGCCGCGGCCAAGCGGCAGGCGCGCATCGATGCCGGCAAGGACGTCATCGTGGGCGTGAACGCATACCGCGTCGAGAGCGAAGACGAGATAGAGATACTGGAAGTGGACAATACGGCCGTCCGCGAGGCCCAGATAGCGCGGCTTCGCAAGCTCAAGGCCGAGCGCGACGACAGGGCCGTGCGCGAGGCCCTGGACGCCATAACGCGGTGTGCCGAGACGGGTGAGGGCAACCTCCTCGAGCTCGCCGTCGAGGCCGCCCGCAGGCGTGCCACGCTGGGCGAGATATCCTACGCCTGCGAAAAAGTGTTCGGGAGGTACGAAGCCGTGACCAGGACCATATCCGGCGTCTACTCCTCCGAGATAAAGGGCGACGAGTGGTTCGAGCGCGCGCGCCGCCTGGCCGACGAGTTCGCCCGCCTCGAGGGACGGAGACCGCGCATAATGGTGGCCAAGATGGGCCAGGACGGCCACGACCGCGGGGCCAAGGTCATAGCGACGAGCTTCGCAGACATGGGTTTCGACGTCGACATAGGTCCCCTGTTCCAGACCCCCGAGGAGGTGGCGCTCCAGGCCGTGGAGAACGACGTCCACGTGCTTGGTGTATCGAGCCTCGCAGGCGGCCACAAGACGCTGGTCCCACAGGTGATCGAGGAGCTCCGCAAGCTCGGGCGCGGCGACATACTCGTAGTCGTGGGGGGGGTGATCCCGCCCCACGACTACGACTTCCTGCGCGAGGCCGGCGTGGCGGCCGTATTCGGTCCCGGGACGGTGATCTCGAAAGCCGCGATCGAGGTGCTGGAACAACTGATGGCCCGCCACGGGACCACCACCCGGCAAGGCGGCGGACAGAAGCAGTGACGGAGAGCAGCAGAAACGACCGCACCACCACGAGGGTCTCCTGCCGCGGTGAAGGCACGGCGGGGCCGGGCGAACCCCTTACGGCCGAGCGCTACGTCGAAGAGATCCGGCGCGGCAACCGTGTCGTGCTGGGACAGGCCATAACACTCATCGAGAGCACCCGCCCCGAACACACGGAGCTGGCGCTCCAGATAATCGAGCGCTGCATGCCGTATACGGGCCGCTCCCTACGGATCGGGGTCACGGGGGCGCCCGGTGTGGGCAAGAGCACGTTCATCGACGCCTTCGGCACCTATCTCACCCGGGACGTGGGACGCAGGGTGGCCGTGCTCACCGTCGATCCCACGAGCCAGCGCACGGGGGGAAGCATCCTCGGAGACAAGACGCGCATGCAGCGCCTCTCGACGGACCCCATGGCCTTCATTCGCCCATCGCCGTCCGGAGGGTCGCTGGGCGGCGTTGCGCGCAAGACGCGCGAGACCGTGCTGCTTTGCGAAGCGGCCGGTTACGACACGATCATCGTCGAGACCGTGGGCGTAGGCCAGAGCGAATCCACCGTACGCTCGCTGGTCGATTTCTTCCTCCTCCTCGTCTTGGCCGGTGCTGGCGACGAGTTGCAGGGTATAAAACGGGGTGTCATGGAGCTCGCCGACGCCATCGCCATCACGAAGGCAGACGGTCCCAACAAGCCCCGGGCCGAACAGGCGCGCAGGATTTACGCGAACGCCCTCTCGCTCTTCCCGCCCACGGAATCCGGCTGGAAGCCGACCGTGTTGACCTGCTCGGCCGTAACGGGGGACGGAATCGAGGAGATATGGAGCACCGTGCTGCGGTACCACGAGCACGTGAGCCGGAGCAGTCACCTAGAGAAGATGAGGAAGGACCAGCGCACGAGCTGGCTGCGCGAGACCATCGAAGCCGAGCTGACCGAGAGCTTCTACGGCGACCCTGAGATAAGGCGTGAGCTCGCGGTGGTGGAACGCAAGGTGAGAGAGGGAAGGTTGAGCCCCTTCAGCGGCGCCAGGGAGCTGCTCGAGCTATACTGGAGCCGAAAGGGTCGCCGCTGAGGCGACATTCCGCGTCGTACGGTCCCCCCGGTCGGAACCCTTGCCATCCCCACCACACACTCCACACCCAACCCGCATGCCCCGTCCCCCCATCCAAGCCGGGTACGTCGCGCTGCAACCCTACTCGTAGCCCCTCTTCTTTATGGCCTCCTTTATGACCTTCTCCTTCTCGCCCAGCGACTCGGCGGCCTTCTCCAACCGCTCCTTGGGACGCTCGGGCACCAACCGCTCTATGGCGCCGAAGGCACGCTCGACGTAGGGATACAGCACGGAGCTCCTCAACTGGATGCGAACCTCGAGCGAGAACGTGGTAAGGAGCCACACCACCCCTACAGAGACCACAATCCCCGTCACAGCCCCCACAAGGCCGCCCGCCAACCTGTCCAGCCAACCCAGGGAAAGGGCCCTGACGAACATTCCCAGGAAACGGCCGACGAACACGAACACCACGTAGACGACGAACACGATGACGATGAAGCTACCCACGCTTGCCACGGCCGGAGCCGACACCACGCCGCGCTCCATCAAGTAAGCGCCCAACACGTCATAGAATGCCAGCGCACTGAGGACGGCTGCGCCCAGGCCCACCACCGCGACTGCCCTGCGCACGAAACCGGCGAACAGGCCCACCACAGTGGATATGGCCACTACGGCGAGGATCATAAAGTCGATCCAATTGAGCTCCATGGTTTCCTCCTTCCCCCCGGACGGCGGGGGAACAGTACGGCTACGGCGCTAGTTGTATATGATGTCGAAGGTCGAGCCGCTCTCAAAATCCTTTCTCACCTCGATGCGGACGGGGAATTTGTCCTTGAGCTCCTCGACGTGGGTGATGACGAGGATCTTGTCGAACTCGTCCTTTACGGAATCTATGACCCTTACGAACTGAGCCAGGCCGTCCCGGTCCTGCGAGCCGAACCCCTCGTCGACGATCAGCGTGCGCAGCTCGCCGCCCGATCGCCTGGCAATGAACTTGGAGATGGCGACGCGGAGGGCGAAATCGATGCGGAACGCCTCGCCGCCGGAGAAGGTCTCGTAGCTGCGCGTGCCGAGCGGATCGGCTATCTTTATCTGCAGCGTCTCTCTCTCCCCTCCCTTCTGCGTGGGGACGACGAGGTCGAGCTTGAGGGTCATCGTACCCTCGCTGAGCCGCCTCAGGAGCTCGTTGGCCTCCTGTTCGATCTCGGGCACCGCGTGCTCGATAATGTGGGACTGGATTCCGTTGCGGCCGAAGGCGGCATGGAGGGTCTTGTATATAGCGGCGGCCCTGGCCAGAGACTCTCTCTCACGCTCGAGGGCTTCTTTCCTGCACGCCATCTCCTCTATCCTGGCGAGCTCCCCCTCGAGCGCGGATAGGCGCTGCAGCACTTCGTCCCGCGCGGCCCGCGCCGACTGCAACGACGCTTCCAGCACCTGCCGCTTTCCCTCGGCCTCGTCCAGCCCGGCCGTCTCCCGAGCCAGAGCGTCCCTCTCTACCGAGAGCCGTTCCCGCTGGGCCTCGAGCCCCTTGAGGCGGCGCCGTAGTTCCTCACGCTCGGCCTCCAGGCGTCCGAGAGCCGCTCTGGCACGCTCGAGTTCCTCTTTCTTCGCCTCAAGGTGCTCGAGAGAGTGCACCTTTTCCTTGAGCCTCCGGTGGCGGGCCTCGTCGTAGCCCACGGCCTCTATGCGGGAGGCCAGCTCGCGCTCACGCTCCAAGAGCCGCGGGGCGTAGCGGCCGCTCTCGAGCTCCTCGCGCAACGCCTCCCGTTGGGCGGCGACCCGCCGCAGCTCCTCACGGCAGGAACGGGCCTCGTCCTTCGCCCTCTCGACCTCCTGCATCAAACGCTCATAGCGCTCGAGCTCTTCGACTCGACGCTCCAGAGTCTCGTGCAGCTCGGGGTCGTAGGCGATCTCTTCGAGCTCCTGCTTGAGCCGACCCAGCTGGTCGCGGTACTGTGCGCCGTAGGTGCCTTCTTCAAGCGTCTTCTCGAGCGCTACGAGCTCTTCGGCCATGGCATCGAGCTCCCGGCGGGCCCGCTGTCCATCTTCCACCACTTCACGCTTCCTACCCAAGGAGGCCGAAACCTCGTCCATACCGGCCACCTCAAGCTCAAGCTCCTCTATGACCGAGAGCGCCTCCCTTTCCCTCCGCTCCAGCACCCCGAGCCTGCGCCGCAGCTCTTCACGCTCGGCCTCTAGCCCGCGCAACGACGCCTCGAGCTTCTCCACAAGGGCCTCCTTTGCCTCGATGCCGAGCTGCGACTCGCACAGCGGACACCGCGGCTCTTCGAGTTCCTCCTTGAGCAGTTTGATCTTGCCCTCCTCCTCGTCCACGCGCGCCGACAGCTCTTCCATCCTCTCAGCCGCAGCCCTCATCTCGGCACGTACCTCGGCAAGCTCGTCGCGGAGCGCTTCGAGTCTCTTCCTGCAGGCTTCGAGCGATTGGAGACGCGCCGCAAGGGAGTCGAGTTCGCGTGCGGCTTCCTCCCCCCGCGATATACGGCGTCGGGCCTCGTCCATCCTCTCCTTGAGCCCTTCCACCCTCGCCTCCACCTCCCTGCGTGCCGCATCCAGCCTGCTTTCCACCTCGGCCATACGGGCCGCCACCTCGGCCCGACGCCGCCCGCGCCGCTCCATCTCCTCGAGCTCGGCACGGGCCGCCGCCAACCGTTCCCAGCCCCCGCGCACATCCTGCTCACGTGCGATGCTCTCTTCCAGCTCACCGATCCTTCTCTCAAGTTCGCCGCTCGTACCCTCGAGCCTTGCAAGCATCCCCTCAATACGTTTTCTCTCCTCGCCGAGCTCGAGTCTCACCTCATGCAGCTCCCTTGCAAGGGCCGTGTACAGCTCGAGCTTCTCGGCCTCCCGGCGCTCTTCGGCGCGGGCGCGGACCAGGTCGGCGTAGCCCCCCTCTATATCGGCCGCACTGTCCACCACGGCCCGACACTCCTTGAGCTCACCCTCAATGCGGCGCAGCCGCTCGACGACTTCTTCCGATTCGGCCTCCACGGTCTCCAACTCCGACTTCGTCTGCTCGTAGCGCCTCTTCTTCTCCCCAAGGGCGGCGATTCGTTCGACCACCTCCCTCAATTCTCCCTCCCTGCGCTCCACCTCTCGGCTCCTCTCCTCCAGCTCCCGCCTGCAGCCGGCGATCGAGTCCTCTACATCCTTCCTCCTTCCCACCTCGTCTTCGAGCACGCCCAACTCCCGGTCGACGGCATCCACCTTCGCCCGGCACACCTGCCACTCGTCCTTGGCCCTCCGCGCCAGGGTCTCGTAGCGGTCAAGGTTGAGGAACCTTCCCAGTATGGCCTTCCTTTCGGCGGGACTTCGCTTGAGGAACTCGTCGGCCCTGCCCTGGAGGATGAACGACGCGCAGAGGAACGAGTCGTAGTCCATGCGCAGCAGCTCGCGCTCGATGGTGCTCTGCGCCTTCCTCCCTTCGGCGAGCACGACGAAATCGCCCCGCTCGGCGTCCAGCACCTGGAGCGACAGCGCCCCAGCGGTACCGCCCCCCTTCTCGCGGGTCACCGTCCTCACCACCCTGTAGACGGTGCCGTCGACGTCGAACTCGTACTCGACGAACGCCTCCCTGGAGCCGTATCTTATGACGTCGGCGCGGTTGGAGACACGGCACCGACCCCAAAGTGCCCAGACGATGGCGTCGAGAAGCGCAGACTTGCCGTGACCGTTCTTCCCCGAGAGGCAAGCAAGGCTGAAGCGGGTGAAGTCGAGCGTCGGGGCGCTCTCACCGTAGCTGAGGAAATTGCGGAGGGCGAGTCTTATGGGAACCATGGCGCGGGGTAAGACGTACGACTACTTAAAAGATACTTGAGAGGAGACTTTTTTGCAGCCCCCACTCTGCGGCCGGCACGCCGAGGAGGAGCTGCGGCACTCACATCACGCACGTTCTGGGGCCAGGCACCCCGGTTTGGGCCGCCCACGCAGAAGAAGCCCTCCCCGTAGACCTGCCGGTAATCGGCACGGGTCGATTCCGCCCATCCGCCAGCCGTCGGCGCCCCCTTGAGGTCTCCACCGCAGCCGCACGCACACGAGAACACCCCCCGCAACGGTTGTGGGTATGAAGTCCCTATGCACCAACGGAGCGGTTGCTACCGGTCGATTTCCCGCGACCATGCGAGCCGGGAGCGCCCCTCTCCGTATCAGTCCCTTTGGCCCTTCCGCCCCAAAGTCCAAACCCGGATGTGGCGGTCCGTGGAGGGGGCGGCCTTCGGGGAAGGTCGGATAACGCTACCGCCTCGTGGCCGGGGTGGTTCGGTGTACCTTCTCCGGGGGGCCATCTCCAGCCGGGGAGGAAGGGACGGCTCATCCCGTACTTCCAAGGGCGTCTACCGTCTCCCCAGACCCTTTGTGCATACCGCATGTGCATTTTGACTATGAATCGCCGCTCAGATAACTTTAATGCGATGGACCTCTCAGAAATTCTCTCCCCCCTGGCCGGGGATCTCGAAGAAGTGGAGAACGAGATAGAGATCAACATCCGGTCCGAGATCCCCCTCGTATACGAGATCTCCCAATACCTTCTTGACAGCGGCGGCAAGAGGATACGTCCCTGCGTGGTACTGCTTTCGAGCGGGGCGCTCGGACTCGCGGAGGGACGCGAGCGCATACGGGCGGCTGCGGCGCTGGAGCTCATACACACGGCAAGCCTCCTTCACGACGACGTCGTCGACGAGGCGGAACTGAGGCGCGGCGTAAGGTCGGCCAACGTCGTCTGGGGCAACCACGCCAGCGTGCTGGTGGGAGATTTTCTCTTGGCCAGGGCCCTCAACCTGATGAACAGCTGCGGCGACGTGGGTGTGATAGACTCCATCACGCGGGCCGCGGGCAAGCTGGCCGAGGGGCAGGTGCTCGAGGCCATGAGTTCGAAGAAGCTGCTCGCCAGCACGGAGGAGATGTGCCTCAAGATAATCGAATACAAGACGGCTTCGCTCCTTGAGAGCTGCGGCGAAGTAGGAGCCATCCTGGCCGATGCGTCGCCCCGCGAGCGTGAAGCCGTCACGGCCTATTCGCGCAATGTCGGATTCGCCTTCCAGATCATCGACGATGCTCTTGACTACGCCGCCGACGAGACCGAGTTCGGCAAGCGACTCGGCCAGGACATACGCGAGGGCAAGATGACGCTGCCCCTTCTCTACTCCATGGAACGGGCGACCGAGGAGGAGCGGAGACGGGTCATGGATATAATGAACAACGGCCAGCTCGACGAGGAGCAGACCCGCGAGGTGCTCGAGATGGTTAGGAACTACGGGGGTACGGAGAGGTGTGCCGAGGTGGCCGAGCGTTACGTCGAAGCAGCTAAGAGCTCGCTCGAGGCTATAGGGGACAGTCCGTTCAAGGACTCACTGCTCGAGCTCGCGGACTTCATCGTTCGAAGGACGAGGTAGCCCATCCCGTCGGAGGTCGAGGGCTTCCGGCTCTCGGCAACCTATTCGAACACCTTTATCATCACTATGGCGTCCTCGCCGTTGTCCGTGTAATAGTTGTGCCTCACGCCGACGCGCGAGAAGCCCAACCTCTCGTAAAGCCTTTGGGCGGCCTCGTTCGATTCCCTCACCTCCAGCAGCGCGTGCCTTGCTCCCCTCTCGACGTGGTAGGAGAAACAGTGCTCGAGAAGCGCCCGCCCCAGCCCCATGCGCCTGAACTGCGGATGGACGGCCACGTTGAGGATGTGGACCTCGTCATAGACCCTCCAAGTCACTATGTAGCCGCAATGGACGCCGTCGATCTTGGCGACGAAGTTGTGCGAGCGCGCCGACCGCACCTCCATCTCGAACACCCCGCGCGGCCACGGCGTGGGAAAGCACTTGCGCTCAATGGACATGACCTCGTCAAGATCGTCGAGCTCCATCTCGGATATCTCTATCCGTGAAGACAGATCCACTTTGACAGCCATCTCAACCTACCGCCGTCACGGCCTCATCGCGCTCAACGAGCGTCCCAGGAGGAAGGCCCCCCGTACCGCCCGCTTTCCCCGGCAACGGGTGGCAACGCCTTCCCGCCACCGAGGACGCCCGCCGCGTACTTAAGAATAATAGGTCCAAAAATAAGATTGTACCAGCCGGAAACGGCTTCTCACCCCCACCTTAATAAGAATTCACCCCACCGTAGGGGGCTACTGCGGCCGCACCCGACCCGCCTAGGCCAGCGCCCAGCGTGATCGCGGCCTCAGCGGGCTTGAGTTTACAAGAAAATCAGGGATATTAATTCATTATGCTCATGCAAGGCCCCATCGCTCTTCCCGAATTCATCATACAACGCCAGAAGGAGTTCTCGGGTTCGACGGGGGCGTTCTCGAGGATACTGCGTGACATCGGGCTTTCGGCCAAGATAATAAACCGCGTAGTCAACAAGGCGGGGCTGATCGAGATCCTCGGCTCCACGGACGAAACAAACGTGCACGGCGAAGAAGTACAGAAGCTCGACAAGTTCGCCAACGAAAAGCTGATAGCCGCTTTCTTCGCCGGAGGCCAGTGTTGCGCCGTCGCATCCGAGGAGAACGAGGACATCGTAACCATCCCCGGCGACGGCCACGGCGACAGGCGTTATGTGGTGGCCATCGACCCTCTGGACGGCTCCTCGAACATCGACGTCAACGTATCGGTCGGAACCATCTTCTCCATCCTCGCCCGAGAAGAGACCAACCAGCCGTGCAGGGCTGAGGACTTCCTCCAACCCGGCATCCGGCAGCTCGCTGCAGGATACATCGTCTACGGTTCTTCCACCATGCTGGTCTACACCACGGGACGCGGCGTCAACGGCTTCACGCTTGACCCCTCGATCGGTGAGTTCATCCTCTCTCACCCCGACATGAAGATCCCCGAGAGCGGCAAGGTCTATTCGGTCAATATGGGCAACTACAACCGCTTCTCCGAGGGCGTAAGAAGATTCATCGACTACTGCCAGGAGGAGGACAAGGCCACGGGGCGCCCCTACTCGCTCAGATACGTGGGCTCCATGGTGGCCGACGTCCACCGTACGCTCATAAGGGGCGGCATATTCATGTATCCCGCCACCCTGAACAGCCCACGCGGCAAGTTGCGCCTGCTCTATGAGGCAAACCCGATGGCCTTCATCATCGAGCAGGCCGGAGGCATGGCCTCGGACGGAAAGCAGAGGATAATGGAGATCGAGCCCGAAGAGCTTCACCAGCGTGTACCCGTCTTCATGGGCTCGAAGGCGCTGGTTGAGAAGGCCGAGGAGCTGATCGGCCGCTACGGTTGACGGCCGGGCCGTGGCGGCTGAAGGCGCGCGCCCCCCACCCGGGGAGGCGGCGAGTGCCGCATGTCTTGCGAGTCTTCCAATCGAGCGCGCCCCGCGTGAGCATCGGCCAGCGGTACAACACACGCGCCCGGCCCATCCACATCGCCTCAGCGGCGCACGGCCGGAGCCGCACGAATACGCCGGCCACCTTACCGGATACGGAGTAAACCCTCGCGCCAGAAAAACGCTCCCACGTCCCGATCACACGTGGTCTCCCTCTTCCCGCCCATGGAGGGCTCCGCCCGCTCACCGGACTCGACGGCAACGCCTATCCCCGCGACCGTCTCCTTCCCCTCCACCGCAGCCCCCCTGAACAGCGCGCGGGACGGGACGCATAAGCCGCTCCACCCACTCGGCCGAGAATGGAAGCGGATATTCTCTCCACCCGCGGCAACACGCGTGTCAGGCCGCAGCATCGCACCGCCCACCGGAAGCGGCGGCATCCCTTGAACGGCGGGACCTGGAACACCCATCCTCTTTGCGGACGCCCATTCCCCTCTGCACGCCTCGACGCGCTTAGCACTGCATCCGGCAAAAAGAACCCTTTCCCCGCCCGGCGAGGCGGAAGGCGGCTCTACCACTCGATCGAGATGTAAGAACCCGCACCCCCAGCCTTGTGGGAGGCGACCACCGCTCACCTCACCCCCCCCTGCTACGAACAGGCCTTCAGGCGAGCGTTATGGAATCGTCCAGATAGACGTCCTGGACGGCGTGGAGCAGCTCCACCCCTTCGCGCATCGATTTCTGGAACGCCTTGCGCCCGGTGATAAGGCCCATTCCGCCGGCCCGCTTGTTGATGACGGCCGTCCTTACGGCTTGGGCGAGATCGTTCTTCCCCGAGGCGCCGCCCGAGTTGATGAGGCCGCTCTTACCCATGTAGCAGTTGGCGACCTGGTAGCGGGTGAGGTCGATGGGGTGGTCGGAGGTAAGGTCGGTGTAGACCTTGTCATGGGTGCGGCCGAACTTGAGAGCCAGGTATCCGCCGTTGTTCTCGGCCTGCTTCTGTTTTACTATGTCGGCCTCTATGGTGACGGCAAGGTGGTTGGCCTGCCCGGTGAGATCGGCGGCCAGGTGGTAGTCGGCCTGATCGGTCTTGAAGGCCTCGTTGCGCAGGTAGGCCCAAAGTATGGTCACAAGGCCCAGGCTGTGCGCGTAGCGGAAGGCCTCGGAGACCTCCTGAATCTGGCGCGCGCTCTCCGGTGAGCCGAAATAGACCGTCGCCCCCACGGCCACGGCACCCATCTCGAACGCCTGGTCGACGGCGGCGAACATCACCTGGTCGTAGCGGTTCGGGTAGGTGAGCAGCTCGTTGTGGTTGAGCTTTACTATGAACGGAATCTTGTGGGCGTACTTTCTCGCCACCGCCCCAAGAACGCCCAGGGTCGAGGCCACGGCGTTGCAGCCGCCCTCGATTGCGAGCTTCACTATGTTCTCGGGGTCGAAGTATATGGGATTGGGCGCGAACGAGGCGCCGGCTGAGTGCTCGACACCCTGGTCGACGGGCAGTATGGACAGGTAACCCGTCCCTGCCAGGCGGCCGTGGTTGAACAGCGCGTTCATGTTCCTCAGAACGGCGTTCGGCCTGTCTGTCTGGGCCATTACGTCGTCCACGAACGTGGGGCCGGGCGGAGTGAGCAACTCCTTGGGTATGGTCTTGCACTCGTGCTCAAGCAGATAGCCCGCTTCTTCACCCAGAAGTTCTATTATGCTCACCGACATCGTAACCCCCTCCTTACGCGTTCTTCCTACAGTTGAGAATCGATATGCCGGGGAGTTCCTGCCCGTCCAGAAACACCAGCAGCGCACCGCCGCCGGTGGAGATGTGGGTTATCTCGGAGTCCAACACCTCAGCCTTGCGAAGGGCCGCGATCGTGTCGCCGCCCCCCACGACTGTCGTGGCCCCTCTCCACGTGGCAAGCGCTACGGCCCGGGCTATGTTGATCGTGCCGGCTGCGAAGTCGTCCAGTTCGAACACCCCCATGGGACCGTTCCAGAATATGGTGCCCTGTCCCTTGATGAGCGATGTATAGTAGGCGACCGTCTTGGGTCCTATGTCGAACCCCCTGAAGCCGGGGGGGATCTTCTCCCCGACGACGATCTTGACGTCGCTCTTCGACCGATGCAGCCCCTCGGCCACCACGTGGTCCACCGGCAAACAGATCTTGTCGCCGAAGCGCTCCAGCGCCTCTCTGGCCCATTGGACGACGTCGTCGTCCTCGGTGACGGAATCTCCGATGGGCACGCCCTTGGCCTTGAGGAAGGTGTAGGCCACGCCCCCTCCGATCAGCACCTTGTCGGCCTTCTCGAGCAGGCTTCTTACGGCGTTTATCTTGTCCTTTATCTTGACGCCTCCTACTATGACCAGATAGGGGTGTTCGGGGTTCTCCCGGAGCTTGGTCAGCGAGACCAGCTCGCGGTGCACGAGAAACCCTGCGAGCCGCTTGTCGAAGAACTTGGCCATCCCGTAGGTAGAGGCGTGTGAGCGGTGGGAGGTGCCGAAGGCGTCGTTGACGTATATGTCGGCCAGCTTGCCCAGCTCCCTGCAGAAAGCGGGATCGTTGGCCCGTTCCTCCTTGTGGAACCGCAGGTTCTCAAGGAGCAGCACCTCGCCCTCGTCCATCTCGTCTATGCACCGTTTGACCTCGTCGCAGATCGACTTGCCTACGAACCGCACCCTGGCACCGAGCAGCTCCGACAGCCTGTCGGCCACCGGCCGCAGCGAAAGCTCCGGCACCACCCGCCCTCCCGGCCTTCCGAGATGGGATCCCAGCACAACCTTCGCGCCGCGCGCTATGAGGTAGTCGATCGTCGGTATGGTCCTTCTTATTCTGTAGTCTTCGCTTATCCGGCCGTCCTTGATGGGAACGTTGAAGTCGACCCGCACGAACACACGTTTGCCCCTGTATTCGGAGTCAGGCAGGTCGGAGACCACAAGCTTGTCTCTCATAGTCTTGCTCCCACGTACTCGACGAAATCGACGAGCCTAGAAGAGTAGCCGTACTCGTTGTCGTACCAGGCGAGGACCTTGACCAGGGTGCCGTCCACGACGGAGGTGAGGGAGGCGTCGAATATGGCCGAATGGGGATCGCCCACGAAGTCGCAGGAGACAAGCGGCTCATCGACGTAACGCAGGTAGCGAGCGAGCCCTCCGGCGGCGGCCCGTTCGAAGGCGGCGTTCACCTCTTCGGCCGACGTGGGCGTAGCAACCTCGCAGGAGAAGTCGACGAGTGAGACGTCGGGCGTCGGGACGCGTACGGCGACGGCACTCAGCTTGCCCTTGAGCTCCGGGAAGACCAGTTCGATGGCGCGGGCGGCCCCGGTCGAGGTGGGGATCATCGACAGGGCGGCGGCCCGGGCGCGGCGCAGGTCGTTGTGGGGGGCGTCGAGCAGACGCTGGTCGCTGGTGTACGAGTGGACGGTCGACATGTGGCCCCTGCTGACGATAAAGGCGTCGTGGAGCACCTTGACCAGGATGGCGAAGCAGTTGGTCGTACACGAGGCGGTCGAGAGGACGTGGTGGGATTCGGGGTCATAGTCGGACTCGTTTATACCCATCACGGTGGTGAAATCTATCTCTCCCTTGGCCGGGGCGCTTATCACCACCTTGGCCACCGTACCGCCGAGATGGCGGGAGGCCTGATCCCGCGTGCGGAACCGCCCGCTCGCCTCGACCACCACCTGAGCACCGGTCTCGCTCCACGGAATGTCGCCCGGATCACGCTCCTGGAACACCTTGACGGCTCTTTCTCCGACGACTATGTGGCCATCCCTTGCCTCCACGCGGCCCGGGTAGGGGCCGAACACGGAGTCGTACTTGAACAGATGTGCCAGCACATCCGCCTCGGCGACGTCGTTCACCGCCACAACCTCCACTCCTTGGCGCCGCTCACAAATGCGGAGTACGTTTCTTCCTATTCTGCCGAACCCGTTGATACCGACCTTGACGGACATGGAAAACCCCCTGACAGTGGTCGCCCCTTGGCGTGGAGAGTACAAGTCTACCCAAGAAGGCATGCTAAATCAAGTATCCGCCGCACATAATGCACCATAACCATTGGTTTTTTGGTATCCTACCATTCCACCGTGTTGCAACCGCAGATGATCGCAGATATTGTTAGAATCTGGGATGGAAAATACCAAAGTGGCCGTCTTCGGAGCCACAGGTTACACCGGGAGCGAGCTCCTGCGCATTCTGCTCCGCCACCCTCACGCAGAGGTGGTCCATGTGACGGCGCACTCAAACGTGGGCAAGGTGCTCGCGGACGTGTTGCCCCACATGCGCGGCCGCCTCGATCTGACGCTCATGCCTGCCGATGCCGAATCGGTGCCGGACGACGTGGGGCTCGCCTTCCTCGCGCTGCCGCACGGCTCGTCGGCCCCGGTGGCCAGGGAACTGCTAGAGAAGGGCATACGCGTCGTCGACCTGGGTGCGGACTTCAGGCTGAGCCGCGAACTGTACGAGCAATGGTACGTACCCCATCCCTGCCCCGAGCTTCTGGGTGAAGCGGTCTACGGGCTGAGCGAGCTGTTCAAGCCCTCCATACGAAGGGCGCGGCTGGTTGCCAACCCGGGATGCTACCCCACATCGGCCGTACTCGCCTTGGCGCCCCTCGTCGCAAACGGGATCCTCGCCGACGGCAACGTTGTCGTAGACTCGAAGTCGGGCGTCTCGGGCGCGGGTAGGACGCAGTCGCTAGCCTACCATTTCTGCGAGGTGAACGAGGGGGTAAGGGCCTACAAAGTGGGCGAGCACCGCCACACACCCGAGATCGCTTACGCCCTCAAGAGCCGCTTCGGCCGGTGTGTGGCGGTCGAGTTCACCCCGCATCTCATCCCCATGACGCGCGGCATTCTCTCGACCGTGTACGTGGGGCTTACCGAGAGTCTTGGGACCGAAGAGTTGCTCGCGCTGTACGTGGAGTTTTACGACGGCGAACCCTTCGTACGCATACATCCGCCGGGAATCTACCCCTCGACGGCGGGCGTGAAGGGGTCGAACTACGCCGACATCGGTCTCCGCGCCGACCCCCGCACGCGCCGCGCCGTCGTGGTGTGCGCCATCGACAACCTGGTAAAAGGCGCCTCGGGCCAGGCCGTACAGAACATGAACTTGATGCTCGACCTAGATGAGACGACCGCCCTGGACGATGCGCCCCTCTTCCCTTAGCCGCGACTCTTCCCGCCGCGTGAGCGGCCCCTTTCCCTATCCGCCGCCCGCCCGCCTTATACGCTCGACGACGGGCGGCAACACCTCGAGCACGCGGCGCACATCCGCCTCGGTGGTCCACTTGCCGAGACTTATCCTTATGGAGGAGCGGGCCTCCTCCTCGCCTAGACCCATGGCCAGAAGCACGTGCGAGGCCTCGACGTTCCCTTCCGAACACGCAGACCCAGTCGATATCTCTATCCCTTCCAGGTCAAGGCTCATAACAAGCGCCTCGCCCGAGACCCCCTCCACGTAGAGGTTGAGCGTGTTTGGGACGCTTCCCTCGAGATCGCCGTTGATACTCACGCCATCGATCCTCCCTGCGATCCCCTCCCACAGCATCTCCCTCAATCCGCCCACGCGCGAGGCCTCCTCCCTCCACTCCTCGCTCACGAGCCGCGCCGCCTCCCCCAACCCCACGGCCGCGGCCACGTTCTCCGTGCCGGAACGCAACCCCCGTTCCTGCCCGCCCCCATGGAGAAGCGGCTCCAGCACCGTGCCGGCACGGACGAACAGCGCCCCCGCCCCCTTGGGGCCGTACACCTTGTGGGCCGAGACCGACAGCAGGTCGGCGCCCGCGGCATCGACATCGACCTCCACCTTGCCCAAGGCCTGGACGGCGTCCGTGTGGAAAAGCGCGCCGCGGGCATGCGCCACCTCGGCGGCCTCGGCGACGGGCATCACCATGCCGGTCTCGTTGTTGACCCACATGATGGAGACCAGACGCGTCGAATCGTCCACGGCCCTGCGCAGGGCGTCGATGTCTACAACGCCGCGCCGGTCCACACCCACGTAGGCGACCTCGTAGCCCAGACGCTCGAGGAACCGGAACGGTTCGAGGACCGAGGCGTGTTCGACGGCCGAAGTGACGGCCTTGGCCCCGCGCGGGGCGGCAAGCATCACGCCGAGGACGGCTGCGTTGTTGCTCTCGGTACCCCCGGACGTGAACACCACCTCGTCCACCGCAGCCCCCAGGGCGGCCGCCACCTTCTCCCTGGCCTCGTCCAGCGCGGCCCTCGCCGCGGCTCCCGACGAGTGGATGCTCGAAGGGTTCCCCCAGGTGTGCTCCAGGCAGTCGCCCACCGCACGGCGCACGCGCTCGTCGAGGGGAGTCGTGGAGTTGTAGTCGAGATAGACGGTCCGATCCACGTGAGCTCTCCCCAAGCAGTGAAGGTCTCTACCCTGCCCCGGAACGCCCCCAGGCCGGCCGAAGGAGGCTCAACCCCTGCTGGCCCCGACCCTTCTCCCACCCCCGAAGGCCGCCACCCTGACGGGCGCCCTACACCGCTTCGCACGAGACTGCCCGCCACCCCTACTTGGTCTTTATGGCCGTGAGCCCACGCCCGGCACCCTGCACGCCCTTGCTCGACGCCGCGGCCTCCAGTTCCTCGAGCCTCTTCTCCAGGGCCTCCACCCTGTCGAGAAGCCTCTCGACCATCCTTTGTTCGGGATCGGGAATCTTGTTGTGCTCGAGCCCGGGGTAGACGGGGTATTCCTCTTTGAGTACCACCTTGCCCGGGATGCCCACCACCGTGGAGTTGGGGGGGACATCGGATATGACCACCGAGTTGGCCCCGATGCGGGAGTTCGCCCCCACGGTGAGCGGGCCCAGCACCTTGGCCCCGGCGCCGACGATGACGTTGTCCCCAATGGTGGGGTGGCGCTTGCCTCGTGTGAAACTGGTTCCTCCGAGCGTGACGCCGTGGTAGATGGTCACGTTGTCCCCGATCTCCGAGGTCTCACCGATCACGACACCCATGCCGTGGTCGATGAAGAAGCTCCTGCCGATGCGCGCCCCGGGGTGGATCTCGATTCCGGTCAGGAACCGCCCCACGTGGGAGAGGGCGCGTGCGGGCAGCTTGAAGCCCCGCACCCAGAGCCAGTGTGCAACGCGGTGGAACAGGATGGCGTGGAACCCGGGGTAGGTGAGTATCACTTCAAGCGTGGTCCTGGCGGCGGGATCCCGCTCGAAGACGGCTTTGATGTCGGACCGGACCAGTTCGAGGAACGCCATAGTTAAAAGTATTCAGGAATAGAAGGGGAAATCAAAGCGGCCGCACCGCCTACGGGCAGGCAAGGGCGGACGGACGAAACCAAACCAAAGGAAGAGTAAAACCGGACGAGCAAACGGAACCGAAGGCGTCCCCTGACGGAGCCACGGGAGACGCGATGGATGCAGTCCCAACCCCGAAGCTTGGAGGCTCCATCACCGCCGGCCGAACGTCGCACCTTCCCAAGAGGGGGTCGCACCGCTCGCGGCACATCCACAACTCAAACACAAGCACCACTTCTTCCACGCCGCCCGGCGAAGACGGGCGCTGCGCTCCGGCAAAAACTCCTTCGTCGCCTCGGGCGGCGTCTATACTTCACCACGTGGGGTAAAAGTTGTAGAATTCTTCGAAATGGCCGTTCGTACCTATACCACGCTCAGGCTGCTCCGCCCCCACCACTGGATAAAGAACCTCCTCGTCCTGGCGCCGCCCTTCTTCGGGGGAACCCTCTTCACCGATCCCGCCCTCATGGGGCGGATGGCGGTGGCGTTCGTCGCGTTCTCGCTTGCCGCCTCGAGCGGCTACATGATAAACGACGTAGTAGACGTCGAGCGCGACCGCATCCACCCCCGCAACAGGCTCCGGCCTGTTGCCGCGGGAGAAGTGGGAGCGCGGCGAGCGGTGGCGATTGCGCTGCTGTTACTTGCAGCCTCGCTCGCTGCGGCAGCCGCCCTCGGCACACGTGTCGCGGCACTAGTCGTAAGCTACCTAGTGCTGCAGCTCTCCTACACCTTCGGCCTCAAGCACGTACCCATCCTGGGTTCGTTCGCCATAGCCCTTGGGTTCGTGTTCCGCATCTCCGTGGGCGGGGCCGCCTCGGGGGTGGAGATATCCAGCTGGCTCTACCTGACCACGTTCCTCTTGGCGCTGCTCCTCGCATTCGGCAAGAGGAAACACGAGCTCGCACTCGACGACCCGGGAGCCTTCCGGGGCGAGCTGGCCCACTACCCGAGCCGCTACGTGGACTATGCCACGGTCATGTTCTCCACGACGGCCCTGGTCACTTATTCGCTCTACACGGTCGAGCGGGGCCCAAAGGCGTTCATACTGACCGTACCTCTCGCTTGCTACGGCGTCCTCCGCTACCTCTATATTGTCCACACGGGCGTCACCGGGGACCCCACCGAGGCGCTCGTCACCGACCGGCCCCTTCTCGCTGCCGTGGCCCTATGGGTGGTCCTTACGGCCGCCATCATCCAGTTTCCCGATCTCTTCGGCTTCCTCCTTTAGCCTGTCCGTAAGGCCCAGAGTCAGTGCCGTCGCCGCTTCCTTCTTGGCGCGGGCGACTTCACCCTGGGCCAGATAGACCTTGGCCAGCAACAGGTGCGCTCTGGCGTAGCGCGGAGCAAGCTCTAGGGCACGTCCAAGATAGCGGGCCGCAGCGCGCAGCGCTTCTTCCCGGGCCGGGCCGGCCGACGTCTCGGCCTCTATGTAGCGCAGCAGTCCCAAGTGGTAGTAGGTGCGCATGTAGTGCGGGTCGTAGCGCTCGGCGCGCGTCAATGCGAGGCGGGCCTTCCGGTATTGGCCCATGTCGATGTATGTGGCGGCCAGATTGTTGGCCGTCACGGCACGGCCGTGGTCGGTATCCACCACCTCGGGCCTGAGCGCGCGCAGAAACTCGAGGGCGGCCTCCTCGTATCTACCCTCTGCGCGCAGCGCGTAGCCGAGGTTTACGTGCGGAAGCGCGTGCCACGGCGACCTCTCCACCGTATCGCGCCACAGCACAAGGTCCGAGCGCCAGACGGCCTCCCGGGCCACGGTGAGCCAGCCGAAGAGGACAAGTATGACCACCACCCCGACTGCGGCGGCCGCCCGGCGGGGTGCGGGCCGCTCGAGCGCCGCGGCCAGCCAGTACCCCACTACCAGCGCCCAACCGGCCGAGGGTATGAACAGGTACCTCTCGGCCACGGGGGTCGCGGCTATGCCGTACAGGGCGACGAGTGCCGACGGGCCCAGTGCGGCGAGCATCCACCACACGCCGAACGGCGTCACCCTGTCGCCCCGCCTCACGGCGGCGGCCGTAAGAGCAGCTAGCGCCGCGAGCGAGGCGGCCGAGAGGGCCACGTAGACGGGCGACTCAGGTATGGATACCACGAACGCATTGAACGTGAGCGGAAAGACGAGCTTGTAGAGGTAGAATCCGTAGACGGCAACGAGCGTGAGGGCTGCCTTGACGAAGCCCTGCAGGGCGGTGAGCGGCTCGGCCCCGCCCGCCGATGCGGCCTCCAGAGCGGCGGGTGGAAGGTTCATATAATGTCTGCCGCGCAGGTACAGGTAGAGGGCCGTCACCCCCACGTAGAGGGCGAGCGACGCAACGGAGCGGCCCCTTCGCAACCCGCCGGCCGCGGCCTCGAAGAACAGGACGGCCAGCGGGAAGGCCACGGCCGCCTCCTTGGACAGCAACGACAGCGCGAAGCCGAGTGCAGCCCCAGCCACGTATGCGACTCCCGCCGCCCCCGACGCCGACCGACCCTTGGCGTGAAGTGCGAGGGCCAGGAAGAAGAACAGTCCCGCCAACACGTCAGTCCGTCCCGAGACCCAGGCCACCGATTCTACATGCATGGGATGGAGGGCGAACAGCGCGGCTCCCAGCAACGCCCCGGCCGGTGCCGTGGACGGAGCAAGCGCGCCCAGCACCAGAAGGAAGGCCGCCCACAGCGCCACCACCGAAGCTCCGTAGAGGACTACGTTCGTAAGGTGGAACCCACGGGGGGCCCTACCCCACAGGGCACCGTCCACGACGTAGGAGGCGTAGAGAACCGGCCTCCAGTAGCGGGCCATCTTGCTCTCGGCCGGAGGGGGCAGCAACTGGCCGATCATCCCCCGGGTAGTGAACGTATCGAGGCTCTTCTCTATGACCTCTACGTCGTCCCAGACGAAGCCCCCACGGAGCGAAGGAGCGTAGACGGAGGCGGCTAGAAGAAAGAGAAAGAGCGACGTGAGAACCTTACGCCCGATGGACATTTGGGAAATTATAACACCCGCCTGCGGGACGACCGCAAACGAAGAGGGATGGAGACGCGCGGCCTCTGCGGGGGGAACGTGAACCGCTATTGCATGGACGGCTTGTCTCGGCGCCGTGCGCCATCCCTTCCCCCCACCGACCGGACACACGGACGGCGGTATCCCGCCACCACATTGCAGAACGAGAGAGTGGGATACCGGTAGACGCCGCGCAGCAAGATGCTTCTAGGGCGTCCGGAGCCTGCCTGTGGAATTACCTCCGCCGGGCTCAGGCGACGGAGCCGCCCACGGACTGGTACTGTTGGATGCGCCTTTCGCGCTGCTCGTGGGTGAGGCGCTTGAGCACCCTCATCGACACGGGGAACTCAGCCACCGAGCGCACCTCTATGTGGCCGCGCTCGAGCGCCCGCCGGAACACCTCTTCGCCGCGCTCGGAGCGGACGATACAGATGGTCCAGCCATCGGCGCCCACGCCGCCCGCCGAGATGTCGGCGTGCTCGGCCGAGAAGTCGCCGCAGTAGTTGCACTGCTCGCGCTGGTAGATGCGCGCCTCCTTGAGCGGGGTCTCGATGCGGCGCCCGTCCTTGAGGTCGGTCACTATCTTGCCCTTCACGTTGAGCTTTACCACGTCCTCAGGGTCTATGCCGGCCTGCTCGCGCAGATACTCGTTGAGGAATCCGTCGAAGACGAACGTCTCCGTGCAGAAGAGGCCTATAGAGAGCTTTACGGCCCGGGCGTACTGGCGGAAGTGTTTCCTCTGCTTGTCGACGTTCTTGGGGCCGCGGCTCTCGTCGATGAAGTCGTCCGGTGCGCCGAGGTTGGCGGCGTAGCCGGACACCTCGCACGACACGCCCACCAGCGCCACCCGAGAGAGCTTGTGCTTGTCGACGGCTTCTTTGAGCATGAGCGGAGTGGCGCAGTAGGTATACCACGACTTTGCGTTCTCGAGCAGCTCGTCGACGCTCGTGACCACCTTGGGCACGGGCTTCAGCCATAGCTCGTCCGACGGGCCCGCCACGCATGCGCCCTCGATCAACCCCTCGTTGAAGGCGGTCCTCAGGATCTCCGTCACCACGCCCCCGTCCTGTGCGCGACTTACGACGCCGGGGTCGGTGCTTCGTGCCGCGCAGATGAACCTTGCGACGCCGTAGTACTCGTCCTCGCGGCGGCGCCTTCCGAAGGCCCGCTCGTCCAGCTCTTCGGGGCTTATGGGCCTCATCCTGTAGGGGCTCAGTCTCTCGCAGGCGTTGGCGCAGACGTCACACCCGATCTGCTCGCTTATGGGGCAGTAGTCGAACCCCTTCTTGGGCTTGGCCACGTAGGGGAACATCGAGTCGTGGTCGTACTTTATCACGCCGTAGGGACAGGTGACGACACACATCGAGCAACCGCAACAGCTACCCAACGCCACGACCTCATTCATCATCCGCTTGAACGACTTGACAAGGGTATCCGTCTGGGCGTCCATCTTCTATCACCTCGCTCCGGGGGGTAGGAGGCCGATGTCAGGCCACTTTCTCTTCTCTATCGAACAGTTGGAGTATCTCGTACGTGGTCGATCGCTCGGCCGGAATGCGGCCGATCTGTCGGGTCAAGCGGCGGAACTCCTCGGGCGGGAAGTACTCGCCGTAGTTGGCGCCGGCGGCCCTGGATATCTGCTCCTCCATGAGGGTGCCGCCGAAGTCGTTGGCGCCGGCCGTGAGGGAGAACTGGGCGAACTCGGGGCCCTGCTTGACCCAGGAGACCTGGATGTTGTTTATCCAGCCGCGCAGCATGAGGCGCGAGACGGCGTACATCTTGAGCTGGTCGAGATCGCTCGGCCCGCCGCGGGCGAGCCCCTTCTTGTAAAGCCTCGTGTTCCATGGGATGAACCGCAGTGGGACGAACTCCGTGAATCCACCCGTCTCCTTCTGTATGTCACGCAACGTCTCCAGGTGCTTGGCCCAGTGGTGGGGCTTGTCGACGTGGCCGTACATGATGGTCGACGTCGTACGCATACCGGCACGGTGGGCCTTTTTCACAATGCTTATCCACTTCTCGGTGGGTATCTTGCCCGGTGCTATGATGCGGCGGATGCTGTCGTCGAGTACCTCGGCCGCCGTGCCGGGGAAGGTGTTGTGGCCCGCGTCCTTCAACATCTCGATGAAGTCCTCTTCGCTCCTGCCTATGGTCTTTGCACCGTAGTATATCTCGAACGGAGAGAAGCAGTGTGTATGCATCTGGGGGACCGCTCGCTTCACGGTCTTTATGAGCTCGATGTAGAAGTAGCCGTCGATATCGGGATGCATCCCCCCCTGCATGCACACCTCCGTGGCACCCCGCTCCCACGCTTCGCGGGTCTTCTCGGCCACCTCTTCCATGGTGAGGAAGTAGGCCCTCTCGTCCCCCTCGGGGGCCATGAAGTTGCAGAAGCCGCAGTAAGTGTTGCAGACGTTCGTGAAGTTTATGTTACGGTTGACCACGTATGTGACGACGTCACCCACGTCCTCCTTTCTTATGGCGTCTGCCGTAAGGGCAAGCGCGGCAAGGGAGGACACGTCGCGAAGGGTGAACAGGTAGACTGCGTCCTCGCGCGAGAGCTCCTCGCCCTTGAGTGCTGCTTCGAGAATGCGTGACGTGGCCGCAGGAGCCATGGCGAGCACCGCGTCCAGGGGAAGAGCCCTCCACTCCTCCATCGTGCTTCTCACGTTGGCGAGCAGCCCGTTGTCCTCGCTCTCCCTTACGACGTCAACACCACTCTGCATTACTCCGTGCCTCCTTGGGCAAATATCCATCGCCGTCCACCATCGCTGCTGCCTTGGCGTACAGCTCTCCCGTAAGATAGTCCCTGTTCAGGTAGGCGGGATAGACGGGCAGCCTCTCGCGCAGCTCGAGTCCCAGGCGCCCGACCATCTCCTCCATCTTCTCCACCTGCGGCCAAGGGGCCTCCGGGTTTACGTAGTCGATGGTGATGGGGGAAACGCCCCCGAGATCGTTGGCGCCGGCCACGACGTAGAGCGGGTACTGGTCGGAGTTGAGGTTGGGCGGCACCTGTATGTTCATTTTGTCCGGGAACAGGAGCCTTGCTATGGCCACTGTCTTCACCATATCGGCCACCGAGGGGACCGGCCAACGCTCCATGGGTATGCCCGGCTTGGGGGAGAAGTTCTGAATGATGATCTCCTGTATGTGGCCGTACTCGGCGTCCACCCTTTCGAGCGCGATGAGAGAATCGATCCTCTCCTCCCACGTCTCGCCGATACCTACCAGTATTCCCGACGTCCACGGGATGCGGAGTTCACCGGCCTCGGCGATCGTCCTCATCCTTACGGCGGGAACCTTGTCGGGGGAACCGTAATGGGCTTCGCCCTCGGCCAGAAGACGCTCGCTTACGGTCTCGAGCATGAGACCCATGCTGGGATTGGTCTTGCGCAGCTCCTCGAGCTCGTCCCTCTGGAGCACGCCGAGATTGGTATGGGGAAAGATTCCCTTCTCCAGGACGGCGCGGCTCATGGCGGCTGCGAACTCGGCCGTAGACGAGTACCCCATTCCGGCCAGCGCGTCACGGTAGACCTTGTACTTCTTCTCGGGCTTGTCTCCTGTCACGAACAGCAGCTCCGTGCAGCCCAGCTCGGCCCCTCGGCCGGCCATCCGCACGACCTGGTCCGGCGGGACGAAAAGCGGCCCCTCGTCGGGCTCGGTCTTGAACGTGCAGTACGAACAGTTGTCCCGGCACAGCGTGGTAAGAGGGACGAACACGTTCTTCGAATAGGTCACCACCCGTCCCTTGGCCCTCTCCCTTACGGCCTTGGCCGCGGCGACGAGCGCCAGCAGATCGGGCCCTTCGACGGAGGCCAGATAGAGAGCATCTTCGCGGCTCAACCTGCCGCCGTCGAGCACCCGGCCCAGGATGTTTTCCAGTCTGCGGTCTCTAGCAGGGGAGAGATCGTCTTCTTCGACGCCTAGAGGAGCAAGCAGGGAGTGCAGGAACCCGTCCCTTATCAAGGTGTGGGCCTGTTCAGCGAAAGAGATCATCTTCGGGTTTCCTCAACAACCGTTTTGCACCCTCTTGGCTCTTCTCGTAGGAAAATCCTCTAATGAGTGCGGCCGGAACGCGCTCGGTCTTGCCCAGCACAAGGCCCGCGGCCGAGCAAATCTCGTCGGCTTGGGCGAGCACGGTCGCCTGCAGGCAGAACCCCTCCGGGTCGCTTTTACCCCGGTAGTCCTTGAGCGGCTCCATCCCGTAGCACCCTATGGCCACCTGTACCAAGCCGTCCCTCCACGGTCTTCCCACCGTGTCGGTCACGACGACGGCCGCCTCGACGCCGAACCGCTCGCGAAACCCCTCGTGCAACGCCCTAGCCGTCCCGTCCGGATCCTGTGGCAGCAACAGCGCCTTCCCTTCGCTGCCAACGTTCGACAGATCGACACCCGCGTTGGCGCACACCACACCGTGCAGGTTCTCGACGATGAACTTGTCACGGTCCATCTTGACGACGCGCAGTGTCTCTCTAAGTATTATTTCCACAACCCTCGGGTCCTTGTCAAGCAATTTGGCCGCCCCGTAGGCGAAGGGCGTGGGCTCGACGGAGTCGAGCTCGACGAACCTTCCCTCGGCCTTGGAAACTATCTTCGCGGCCACGACGACGACGTCGCCGTCCTCAAGTCCCCCGGCCGAGCGAAGGGCCGCCTCGGACAGCAGCCCGACAAGGTCGTCGCCGGGCCTGACCTCGGGTATTCCCCGCAGCGGTATCACGCTGTAGCCGCCATCCATAGCGCACACTCCTCAACATTGTCCTGGGGCCGCCCTAGACGTTTCCCGCCGCGGGCCTGCCGGCCCGGACGCCGCCTGCGCCTGCAGCCTCGAGCACAACGCGCGCGAGCCGCCGCGCCTTCCCCTCGTCGCTCATCAGCGTGTCGGCCTCTACGCACTCCAGGCCCATGGCGCGTATGTCGGCCGCCATCGCACGGTCGGCATGGTCGATCACCATCACGTCGAGAAAGTCCCCGTACAGCCGCGCCACCTGGCGCGACGACACCTCCATGCCCAGCCCCCGCATCAGACGGTCGGCCGGCCCTTTGACGGGCCTCCCCCCGATGAGCGGACTTACGGCTACGACCCTGGCCCGCGTAGCCCGCAGCGCCTCCCTTACCCCCGCCACCTCCAGTATAGGGCCCACGCTTATGACGGGGTTGCTCGGGCATATGACGACGGCGCGTGCCTCGGCGATGGACTCCACCACCCCGGGCGCGGGCCGGGCGCTCTCGGCACCCTTGAGTCGCACCCCCAGCACGCGGGGCTTCATTCTCTCGCGCACGAAGTAGTGCTGGAAGTGCATCTCGCCGGCCTCGGTTTCGATCCACGTCTCCACTCGGCTGTCGGTCATGGGGAGTACCGTAGTACCCACGGGGACGCCGAAGGCCCGCGCAAGCCGAGCCGTAACCTCCGTAGGGGTAAGGCCCTGCGAGAGCAGCCACGTGCGGTAGATGTGGGTGGCCAGGTCCTTGTCCCCCAGCCGGAACCACGTCTCGAGCCCGAACCTCTCGAGGGCGGCGAGCGTGTGGGTGGTATCCCCTTGCTGCCCCCACCCCTTCTTCCTGTCCACCATGCCGGAAAGCCAATACAGTACGGTATCGACGTCGGGGCTTACACGCAGGCCGTAGAGCGTGATGTCGTCCCCGGTGTTGACAACGACGACCAGACGCTCGTCTTCGTCCATGGCGGCACGAAGACCGCAGAGCATCTTCGAAGCACCTACACCGCCGCCTAGAGCCACTATCATGGTCGTACCCAAGAAAAGAGCCACTCACGGCCGCCGCCGCATTCCACACGTAAAGGCAGAGTGGCCGCCCTCCCCCCGCCCACACTTGGGAGCCGCTCACCCGTCGCCACGGGCGGAGAAGACCTTAAATTATCACCAGTGGGCCGGACGTTTTCAACACCCCCGCGCGCGCCGCTCCGCGCCGGCTGCGGCCGTATCGGCTCCCTTTATGGGATACGCCGGGGCGCCCGCCGGACCTACTGCAGCGGCTCGCCGCCGCTCTGGCCGGCCGCCTTGCGCCTTATCTCCTCCCACTTCTGATAGAGCAGCGTATAGGTCCTCGTCGCCTCCTGCCAACGGCCTTCCTCGACGTGCTCCAGCACCCGCCACAGCTCGGCCGCAGAGTGCTCGTTCTTGAGCGTCAGCGGATGGATCAGGCCCACCAGCTCGCCGTAGTTGAGCACGAGGTAGGACGAAGGGTCGTGGCGGCCGAGCCTAGAGCCCAACTCACGGGCCCTGCGGGCCAGATCGGCCATAGCCCCCGCGAACACCTCGTCGACGCCGCCTTCTCCACCCGCAGAGACGCCCTCGGCGATGCGTGCGGCCCGCCCCAGCCGCTCGAGGCCCTTGGAAAGCCGGGTGTGGTAATAGATCGAGCCGAACCCCCATTGGAGCTGGATGTACTTGCGCTCCTCGGCATCGAAGAGGAGAAACCACTCGAAGGGTATGTGGTCTTCGGCAAGGAGCAGGTAGGGGTTGTCGCCCCCTTCGAGGGGGCAGACGTAGTAGCGTCCCTCGGACTTCATGAAGTAGCAGTCTACGATCTCCCCCTCATCCATCCCGAGCCGGCGGGAGAGCTCGCGCCGGAAGTTCTCGTACTCTTGGCCGAACCAGACGCCGAAGGGAGATGTGGGCCCGCCCCAGTATTGCTCGTAGAACCGGACGTACGTCTCCCAGTATCGACGCTTCTCCCCAATGGTCTCAAGGGGCACGTACACGAGCAGTGTACTCAGAGCCATAACAAGCCGACCCTGGCTATCCCTCGCCGACCCGGGCCGGTAAGGGATAGCCACCTATGTTATGTGATTATATCACCTACGCCCCTCGGAGCACAGAGCGACACCCACCACGACTACGGAGACGTGGGCAATGCGCGCTCCGACGGGGTGGACGGTGTACAGCATCGCGGTGACCGCTCGGCGCCGCCGAGCCGCAAGCGCTACGACGGCCGTATAAGCCTGCGGCGCAGGCGGCATCCGTGTAGCATGACGACGTCCATGACGTAGAGAAGATACCTCAGGACTCTTCATCGTTCGCCAGCAACGACTCCGCGTAGCTGGCTCATACGATTCCGCACATATCCACACATATCCACGATACAAAAGAGAAGAAGCCGCTGCAAAAAGCTCCCCTGCAGATGCACTCCACGTGACGTACCCTTCCGGCTTAAGACGTTGCACGGGAGGGCGAGGTTGATTAATCGTCCGCCCCTTGAGCTACAGCGGCGGCGTACACTCCGTTCCCCCTTCGGGCCGACGGGGGCGAGGGGAGTCGGTCCGGAGGGCGGCTCCCCATCCAGATGGCCGCGCCCGTCTCACCCCTCAGGTATAATGTAGAGAATATCCTCTGTCTGGGAAGGGATGAGTGATGGCCGGCAAGACCCTGTTCGATAAGATCTGGGACAAACACGTGGTCTACGAGGAAGAGGGCAGGCCCTCGCTTCTCTACATCGACCGCCACTTCGTGCACGAGGTGACCTCGCCCCAGGCCTTCGAGGGGCTGCGTCTTGCGGGACGCAGGGTGCGCCGGCCGGATCTTACGTTCGCCACCATGGACCACAACGTCCCCACGACCGACCGATCGCTTCCCATCGAGGATCCCATATCGAGAACTCAGATCGAGACGCTGCGGCGCAACTGCAGGGAGTTCGGCATCGAGCTCTTCGATCTGACGAGTCCCTACCAGGGTATAGTGCACGTCATAGGGCCCGAACTGGGTCTCACGCTGCCCGGCCTCACGATAGTGTGCGGCGACAGCCACACCTCGACCCACGGCGCCTTCGGGGCGCTGGCCTTCGGCATAGGTACGAGCGAGGTGGAACACGTCCTTGCCACGCAGTGCCTGTGGCAGGACAAGCCGCGGGTGCTGGAGATAAGGGTCACCGGCCGCAGGCCCGCCGGTGTGACGGCCAAGGACATGATCCTATGTATAATAGGCCGGATCGGCACGGCCGGAGCCACTGGACACGTGATCGAATACACCGGCGAGGCCATCGAGGCCTTGACGATGGAAGAGAGGATGACGGTGTGCAACATGTCGATCGAGGCCGGAGCGCGGGCGGGTATGATCGCCCCTGACGAGGAGACGTTCCGCTATCTGGAGGGCAGGCCCCGCGTCCCCAAGGGGAGGGAGTGGGAGGAGGCCGTACGCCAGTGGCGCGAGCTACGCACGGACGAGGACGCACGCTACGACAAGACCGTACAGCTCGCAGCCGACGAGATGGCCCCCCAAGTCACCTGGGGTACGACGCCCGCCATGGTGAGCGACGTCACGGGGCGGGTGCCCTCGCCCGAATCGTTCCCCACCGACGTCGAGCGCCAGAGCGTGCGCCGTGCGCTCGAATACATGGGGCTTGAGCCCGGCACCCCGATCGAGGACATCAGGATCGACCGCGTCTTCATAGGGTCGTGCACCAATTCGCGCCTCAGAGACCTTGCGGCCGTTGCAGCCCTCGTAAAGGGCCGGCGCGTAGCAAGCGGCGTGAGGGCCATGGTCGTACCCGGCTCACAGCTCGTCAAGCTCCAGGCAGAGAAGCTCGGCATAGACAAGGTGCTCAAGGAAGCGGGGTTCGAGTGGAGGGAATCGGGTTGCAGCATGTGCCTTGGAATGAACCCCGACATCCTGATGCCCGGCGAGCGGTGCGCCAGCACCTCGAACAGGAACTTCGAGGGGCGCCAGGGCCGGGGTGGTCGGACACACCTGGTGAGCCCGCTCATGGCAGCCGCAGCCGCCATCGAGGGGCACTTCGTCGACATACGCCAATGGAACCTCGACCGGGTGGAGAGGGAGTACGAGGACCTTATCGAGGCGGGGAGGACGTAGGGCATGGAACCACTTAGGAAGATAAAGGGCATAGTAGCCCCACTGGAGAGAGCCAACGTCGACACCGACCAGATAATACCCAAACAGTTCCTCAAGCGCATTGAGCGCACTGGTTTCGGCAAGTACCTCTTCTATGACTGGCGCTTCGGAGAGGACGGGTCCGAGAACCCCGAGTTCGTCCTCAACCAGCCACGCTACCGAGGTGCCTCCATCCTGCTGGCCGAGGAGAACTTCGGCTGCGGAAGCTCCCGAGAACACGCACCCTGGGCGCTGCTCGACTACGGGTTCAAGGTGATCATCGCCCCCTCGTTCGCAGACATCTTCTACAACAACTGCTTCAAGAACGGCATGCTGCCGCTCGTGCTGCCCCACGACGACGTGAAGGAGCTTTTCAAGCGCACCTACGCCAACGAGGGCTACGAGCTGGAAGTCGACCTGGAACGCCAGACCGTAAGTGACGACATGGGCCTCAGTGTGCGGTTCGATATAGACCCGTTCAAGAAGAGGTGCCTGCTCGAGGGACTGGACGACATCGCCCTCACCTTGAGGCTGGAAGACCGTATCGCCGACTACGAGCGCCGCTCCGACGTAGCCGGCAGGACGCCCCTCTCCGCCTGAGTCCGGCGAGCAGCGGCAGGGAGCGGGCCGACGGGGCTGGCGCACCCACCGGCAAATACCCACTCCCCCCGCAGGGAGGGCTTCACCGCGACGCCGACATCCCCCAATGCCGCACGTTGCGTTGCAACACGCGCACCGAGCGGCTCCGTGCGCGTCAAGTGCCACGGCTCACCCCCAACACCCGTTTGCCCTTCGGCATGTGATGAAGACGCCCCGCCCCGCAGGAGTGGGCCGTATTCGCCCACGCCGAGAGGAGGAGATGGCCCCCTGTGGGTCGCCCGGCACGATGCACTCTTGCCCCATGGCCGAATGAAGTGTAGGGAGAGGGAGAGAGACGCGCTCCAAAAGAAGCAGGGGATGGACGGGGAAGCCGCTCATGGCTGGGTGCGTTCCAGAGCATGGGACTTCCAAACCGCACCCTTACGGCGGCAACCGCCGGTGTGTCCTCAACGCTCCACTGCGTCGTGCTCCGGCGCACGAATGAGTGATGGAACACCTTCGGCGCGCAGCCACCAGAGAGCACCTTGTGGGTTGGTGTTCGTCCTACCCCCGCGTCCGCAAAGGTGAATGGCAACGCCGCGACGCGGCCTCCGGGGCCGTGGAATCGTCACTGACACGACCCCCGCTGCAACGGTGCCTTCCGGCCGAGAGGGGAAAGCACGCGATAGACGTCCCCACAAGTGCCATCCGTCCAACGCCGGAGCGGGGCACCCAGGCCCCGCCGGAGGTCCCCACCGTCGAGAGCCCCGCGTCTCTCCCCCTAAGGGGGCACGAACTCGTCACCCCCCGAGGGCGCTCCACGGAGCGCTTCTATCCGCCGAGCACCTCTTTCATGCGCCCGAGGATTCTCCTTTCCACCGTACCGCGCGAGCGTACTGCTCCCAGGTAGCCTATCTTCTGGTCGTAGAACGGCACTATGAGGTAGTCGATATCCACCATCGTCGCCCCCTCGGAGACGGGCTTTAGCCGCATGGTCAGCTTCTCTCGTACGAAAAGAGGCGTAGGCGAGGCTGTTTTCTCGTAATAGGAGATCTTCCGCAAGTAGGGCTTGATGACGGAGTGCTTGAGCTCCTTGGTCGAAGGGGGCGAGTAAACCCTTGCGTATTCGCCGAAGGAGGGGTTGTATACGTAGGACCACTTCAACACGATGATGCCGCGCTTGCGGTCCATCTTGGCCACACTCCAGTCCAGCTCCTCGACGGCCACGACTGCAGCGTCCCACACCCGGTCAACCGGCGCCTCGAAGCGGACGGGCTCGCCCTTGTAGAATCCCCGTTTCGGCGGCTCCATTGGCGCCTCCCCAACACACCCCACGCCGGCGGCCAACACGACGAGCAGGGAAAAAAGTCCGACACGGTATCTCATCACGATTACTCCTCCCGAAATCATTCGTATACGCACGACTTGGCCAGAGTGCGGCCGTCCCGCCCCCCTACTATGTGGACGCAGAACGGCTGCCTCAGTGCCGTGCGACCCCGCTCGGCCAGAGTCTCGGCCAGGGTACGCGCAAGCCGCTTGTCGGGGGGATTGCCGACGGCCTGAGCGGATGCACTCACATAGAGGGAAACGGGCGAGCGCCACTCGGTGTGGACAACGCCGGGAAGGCCGCCTACTATGGCCGTAAAGTGTTTCTGGGCGGGGGTGAGCGGGAAATCACGAGCCAGGACGACGACGGAGACCACGGCGCAAGCGATCAGCACCGCAGCGAGCCACGCTGACAAGGCCATCCTCAAGACCATCTACCACCCTCCCTGGTACCGCGAACACACGACAATCTAAAATATACGTCAAGGCTCCGTCAGCGCGCTATCCAGCCTCCGTCCACCGAGAGCATCGTACCCGTCATGAAGCCGACGTTGTCGTCGCACAGGAACAACACGGCGTGGGCTATCTCCTCCGGTCTGCCCAGCCTGCCGATGGGGTGGAACGACTTGAACAGCTCTTCGCCGGCCTTGCGGTCTTCGAAGGTGTCGAGCAGTCCCTCGACCATGGGCGTCACAATGGTGCCGGGACAGATGGCGTTGACACGTATCCCCTTGTCGGCGTATTCGAGCGCCATGCTCCGGGTGAGCTGGGTGACTGCACCCTTGGAGGCGTTGTAGGCCGCAAGGCCGGGCACGGCCTTGAGCCCCAGGACGGAGGAGTTGTTCACTATACATCCCTTGCCACGCTCGAGCATGTGGGGGATGGTGTATTTGGACATCCAAAACGTGCCCTTGACGTTTATGTCGAAGATGTAGTCCCACGTCTCGGTCGAGGTCTCATGTGTATTGGCCACCTCGAGGACACCGGCGTTGTTGAACAGGATGTCGATACGGCCGTACTTGTCGATGACGTAGTCCACGGCGGCCTTGCAGTCTTCCTCCTTCGATACGTCGCTCACCAGATAGTCACACCCTTGGCCTATCTCTGTTGCGGCCTGCTTGAGTCTCTCCTCGTTCCTGCCCGTAATGACCACGCTGGCCCCCTCTTCGACGAAGAGAGCGGCCGTGGCCTTCCCAAGTCCCATGCTACCACCGGTGATAAGCGCCACTTTGTCCTTGAGTTTCATCCGTCCTACCTCGTGTTTTTTATGGAGATTTGTGGTGATTATAAATCACACCCCTGTGATAATCAACAACGGACGAGCCCCGTCGCCCGAACACTTTGGCGCTGGGGGGCGACCGGCGCGATACCGGTCGCCCTCCCGCCCGGAGAAGAGGCCGTGCCGATCACCAGGCCGCATCCGAGGCGGTTGAGGTACCCATCGACCGATCCCCCAGCACGACCCGACCCGCACTCCCCCGCACTTCTCTCCTCAGGCAACAATGTACGTACCGCTCCCTATCGTGGCCCCGAGCAACGCGGAATGCCCCTCACGCACAGGATGGATGGAATGATGGGGACGGACCGTAAGCAGCCTCGGTGCCGCCCGGACAAGAACCGGCTCATCCAGGGCACGACGGGACTCGCCCGTCCGCCCCGAGACTGGATACCCATTCCCCCCGATGGGGGGACTCGAACAGCGAGTCGGGTCGTAGAGGTTGGAAGAGGCTCCCTCCCACCCATGGAAGGGACCTCGGCCAGTCCCGATTCCACTTCCCATCCGGCGCAGATCACCGGAGCAACGTAGGAGTCGTCCATTACTCCGCCGCGAGAACGCCGCTCCGCCGGCCGAGACGGAAAGAAACGAAAGGGGGAAATGCTATCATACAAGCGTGCACACGAACTACGGGGAACACACCATGTATCCCGGACGCTGAAACAGTACAGTGAGCGTACCGAATTGGCGGTTGGGTAAGTACTAGCGGAGAAGAGAGATGTTGGAAGGGTTCTTCCGCTTATGTAACGCTAGCTGCCCGTTGTCGTGGCGAGGCCGTCCCGCCTGCGCAGGGATGGGGGACACACGCCGATTGTTTGGCAGTGGGGGGGGCGAGGGAGGGTACCCGCCTGCTGGGTGAAAGAGATTGGGCCGGGGAGTGGGCGACCCTGCGTCGGACAGTGGAGTGAGAAGGGAGGCTAGGCTTCAGATATATCTTCGTCGACCACGAGATCTCCACGGGGCAGAGCGAGGCACAGCAACACTATGCCTCCTTCCTCCTCGCCCTCCCATAGAGCCTGCGGTCGGGCAGCATATTCTATATCGCCGCTTACAAGGCGCGCCTTGCACGTACCGCACGTGCCTTCGGTGCACAAAAACTCTATGTCGACGCCCTGGCGCCGCGCGGCCAATAGAACGGGCTCGTCCGAAGGTACCGTGACGGTCTTCTGTGCTCTAAGGAACCGTACCTTGTAGTGCTCTGACATGATGGATACGACGGTTAAGACGCCTACACTCCCTCCCCCCTACTCTTATTACTCGCCGTAAGCGGCGGTGTCAAATCGATTCTATCTCACTGCCGGGGGCGCCGCCGGGCCGCTCCTCCCACCTCGTGCAAGGCGGGCCGCGCGGCCCTACGTCCACCGCTCCGGCCCTTTCCCCCGGATGTGGATCCACCCCCGGCGCGACCGCACGCACATCTGTCCCCAGCGCGGGGGCCTGGGCGCCGTCAGCTAGGTTAAGCGGAAGCAATACGATATAATAGAGTTGAAACACCTGCAGTATCAGACCGCAGGCGGGCGGCGGCATCCCTAGGAACGAAGCGCAAAGCGGGCGGCCGTACACGACACGGGCGTTCAGCCGTCGGGCCGAGGCGTCTACGATCGGTCGTCTCTTGGGGAGCCCCTCTGTGAACAGCCGTCGTGCACGGCACCAAACGTGGGTTCAAGATGAGTTCAAAGGCGGTCGAAAGAGCCGATTTCCACCTCAAGGTGGTACAGGAGATAAGCGAGCTCGTCAACCGCTCCTCGGGTCTCGATACGATCCTAAGGGGGGTGGTACAGAAGATCGCCGAGTCCCTCCATTTTGATGTAGTCTCCATCTACCTATGGGACGAAGACCAGAAGGTTCTGGTGATGCGAGCCACTAAGGGGCTCCGTCTCGACCCTGAAAACCCCATCAAACTGCGCTCGGGCGAGGGTCTGACGGGCATGGTCTACCAGACCCACCGTCCCATGCTCGTGATGCCCGCCTCGCATCATCCGGCCTACAAGTACTTTCCCGAGAGCGGCGAGAAGGCCTACGAGAGCTACCTCGGCGTTCCCATCACCCTTCACAACCAGTGCATGGGAGTGCTGGTGGGTCAGACCACCGAGAGGAGGCACATAAACCCGGCCGAGAAAACCATATTCGAGATCATAGCCTCCCGCCTGGCCGGATTGCTGGAGGTCGCCGACCGCCTGGAGAGGCTCAAACCCGCCGCGCCGACCACCGCTCCACGGACCGAGGGCTCGGTGTTTCAGGGGAGGGGTGTGTCGGGGGGGTACGCCGTAGGCGAGGTATACCTCCTCAGGGGCTTGTTCCAGGACTTCCCCCTTGAGGAACTGGAATCGCGCGGCAGCACGATAGAGAAGCGCAGGCTCCACGAGGCGCTCGACGCCGTCGAGAGAGATCTCGCTCTGCTTATTCAGCGCCTGAGAGAAAGGGGCGAGATAAGCGAAGACGAAGTGAAGATCTTCGAATCCCACCTCCTGATGCTGCGAAGCCCCAATCTCGAGGACACGATCATCGACATCATAGAGACCAAGAACTCCTCGGCCGAAGCGTCGGTCGTCGAAGCCATCGAATCCATCGCATCCCACTTCGACGGCCTCGAGGACACGTACCTGCGAGAGCGTGCACAGGACGTAAGAGACATCGGGGAGAAGATACTCGCCCACCTGCTCCACGAGAGGGGCGCCGTCCGGGAGATCAATCCCAAACCCAAGGACGGCGTCGTCGTCGTGGCTACCGAGATAGGCCCTTCATTCCTGGCCACCCTGCTCAAGGGCAAGGTCAAGGCCATCGTCACCGAACGAGGTGGAGAGACCTCCCACATGACCATCCTGGCCCGCTCGCTGGGGATACCGGCGGTCTATGGTATAGAGAACGCCGTAAGGTTGTTTCGGCAGGGGGAGAGGGTGCTGGTTGACGGCAGCACGGGCTTCGTGTTCGTAGATCCCGACAAGAAGCTCGAAGAGGAGTACGAGAACACATACCGGAAAAAGGCCAACCTCCTGAAGGTGATCGAAAGAGAAAGTGCGGCGAGCCTCGAGACGGCCGTCCAGGCCGAGATTACGGCCAACATAGGGCTTCCCATAGACATCGAGGTGGCACGGCAACACGGCATACGCAACGTGGGGCTGTTCCGAACGGAGTTCGCCTTCACGCTCTACGAGCGCTGGCCGTCTGCCGAGGAACAGATAGAGGTCTACACGCGTATCGCAAAGAACTTCCCGGGCTACGTTACCATTCGCACCTTGGACGTGGGATCCGACAAACCGCTACCCTACTACAAGTTCCCCTTCCAGGAGAACCCGCTCCTGGGCCTGCGAGCCATAAGGTTCTCGATGGAGCACCTCGATTTGTTCCGGGACCAGCTCAAGGCCATACTGCTCGCGGCGCTCGAAGGGCACAGGTTCAAGATACTGCTGCCCCTGGTCACCCACTTCTGGGAGGTCGAGACGGCAAGGGAGCTGATCGAGGAGATAAGCGACGAGATAGGCCTACCGTACTCCGACATACCCCCGTTGGGGATAATGATGGAGGTTCCCGCGCTGCTCTACCAGCTCGTCGATTTCAAGGATACGATCGACTTCGTATCCGTGGGCACAAACGATCTTATCCAATACATGCTGGCCGTGGACAGGAACTCCAACCTGGTGGGGCACCTCTATTCCACCTTCCACCCCTCGGTGATGCGCACACTGCACGAGATAGTGCTCAAGACCGAGAGCCTTGGAAAGCCGGTTACCATTTGCGGCGAGATGGCCGGCACGGCCGAGGGTGCCCTGGCGCTGCTGTCGCTGGGTTTCAAGGAGCTGAGCCTCATCCCGTCGCGCGCACCACTCATACGCCACCTTCTCAGCCGCCTGGACGAAGAGAAATTGAAGAACGTCAAATACACCATCCTGAGCGAGAAGAGGGCAAGCGAGATAGAGCGCTACCTACGCGAGATGCTGGCGTTCATCGACCCCGAGCTCACGGCACTCGACTAAGTCCCGCATCCGCGCGAGGATTAAAAGGCCGTGCATCCATGGCGGTCTCACGTCATGGCACCACGGCCCTGGGGCCAACGGCAACGAAAAACGCCTACCGCACCCCGCGAAACTCCCCCCTGCCTGGGGCGGGCGGATAGAGGAACACCGACCTATGGATAAGAAGACCTGCTCACGACAGCACCCCGCTCGAGACGACGGCACACGAGATGCGCTTCCAGCCCCCTGCCATTCACCCCCCCCTCACACGGCGCATGCAGAAAACACGGGTGGCACAATAGACCCCCGACGTTGGACACGAGAAGAGGGGGGCGCTCCACCTCCCAAGGGGGCAACGCCGTGGTGTACGTAAGCGACGGCTTCGCGGGGACGCCGACCCGAGACGCCGCCCTACATGCACTCAGATGAAAGTGGCACGGCCTCCCCCACTGCGGGGAAGACAGCCCTTGTAGTCCGCGAACACGAAACCCTTGTGCAACGCATCAAATTGATGGAGCGGCCGCCTGCTGGACAGGAGCGATCGCTATGCCGCGGTGGGAGAGAAGGTCAAGAAGGGGATTCCACGCCCGAATACAAGCTGGGGGGCTCCTCCCACGGCGACCACACAGCCCCGTCATACGCAGCGAGAAACCCGCGCTGGGTAGGAAACGCTTGAATCGCTCCTTCGGGCGGGGGGCGGCTTCGCCGCGGTGCTACTACGGCAAAATTGGGATTGATCGAGCGGCCACGCTAGGCCGAGGCGCTCCCACCAGACTACTGGGGTGTCGACCGCACGTTCGCCCCATCGCTAGGCGGGCGCTCGAGCGCGCACGATAGAGGACCGCTGCCAGGGATCCGCGCGACACGCTGCTAGGTCGCCCGAGAGGAGTCCTTCCTCAGCCGAGACCCACGGCCTCGAAGCCCTCCTCGCGGCCGGTTGCGCCGAACCACTCCCATATGACCCCTTCCAGGTAGGTCCTCAGCGGCTCTATTGTCATACGCTCCAGCCCCTCGGCTGCAAAGGCTACCAGAAGCATCGTGCGCGCCTCGTCCCCGGGAATGCCGCGGGTGCGGAGGTAGAAGTGGGCGTCCTTGTTCATCTGGCCTATGGTCGCCCCGTGGGTGCAGCGGACGTCGTCTGCGTATATCTCGAGCTGGGGCTTGGTGTCGATCGATGCGTCGTAGGAGAGGAGCAGGTTCTTGTTCGTCTGCTTGGCATCCGTCTTCTGGGCGTCTTTGTGGACGACGATCTTGCCGCTGAACACACCGCGTGCGGCGTCGTCGAGTATGCCGTAGTAGAACTGCCGGCTGTCACAGTGGGGTGCAGCGTGCTCGACGCGCATGAAGTTGTCCAGGTGCTGGGAGTCCTTGCCCATGAAAAGCCCGTTTATCAGGCAGTAGGCCCCCTCGCCCGAAAGCACGGGATGGACGTTGTTCCTCACCAGTGCCCCGCCGAAGAGCGCGGAATGGGACGAAAGGTTGCTCGAGCGCCTCTGCTCCATGCGGAGCGTCGAGATGTTGTACGATCGCTTGTTCTCGCGCTCGAGCATATAGTGGGAGAAGACGCTGTTCTCGCCCGCTACGATCTCGGTCACTACATTGCTGAAATGGGTTCCCTCGCCGAGGGAGACGTAGTCCTCGATAAGCGTACCCTCGGCGCTCTCCTCCAGCACCACGAGGTTGCGCGGATTGGTGAAGGTAGGTACCTCGGAGTGGGTGGAGGCGAACAGCACGTAGACGGGTTTTTCTATGCGGACCCGCCGCGGTATGTAGAGCAGGACACCATCCTGCATGTAGGCGGTGTTGAGTGCCGTAAAGGGGTCTATGTCGCCGTCGGCGTAGCGAGCCAAGTGGGGCTCGAGCAGCTCGGGCCTGAGACGTAACGCCTCGGCCAGGCTGGCGAGCACGACGCCCTCGGGAAGGTCCATCACGCGCGAGAGCGAAGGTGAATAGTATCCATCGACGAAGACCACGGTGGCCGCCGCCTCGACCCCCGGTATAAGGGCGGCCTCGATGCTTTCGGCGCTCAGCCGGCCTTCGCCGCGGGAAGGTATGGTGAAGGTGGTATTCTTGATGGGCGCCACATTGGTGAACCTCCACTCCTCGTCCTTTGGTGTGGGGAACCCCTGACGGGCGAAGCTCTCGATGGCGGCCCGCCTGCGTTCGGTGAGCCAAGCGGCCTCGTCGGGCATCAATGCGGCTCCCACCTTCGGGAAGCTCTCTACGTAGCTGCGTTCATCACTCAAAGAGACGGTCTCCATCGCTCGGATCTCCACGATTCTTTCTCTTGGGTTAGGCTCACTCTCGTCTTGGGGGTAGGCGGTATTCAGGCGGCTCTCCCTTCCTCTTCGACCCAGGAGTAGCCCTTCTCTTCGAGCTCCAAGGCCAGCTCCTTTCCGCCCGATTTCACGATGCGGCCGTCCACCATGACGTGCACGTAATCGGGCACGACGTAATCGAGCAGCCGCTGGTAGTGGGTTATGACGAGAAACGCCCTCTTGCCGTCGCGCATGGAATTCACTCCCTCGGACACGATGCGCAGGGCGTCGATGTCGAGCCCCGAATCGGTCTCATCCAGGATGGCGAGCTTCGGCTCGAGCAGCAAGAGCTGGAGTATCTCCATACGCTTCTTCTCACCACCGGAGAACCCCTCGTTGACGCCCCTTTGCAGGAGGTCGGGCTCGGCCTTGACCATTTTGAGCTTCTCCTTGGCGAGCTTTACGAACTCCATGGGCTTCAGCTCCTCGAGCCCCTTGTACTTGCGTATGGCGTTGAGGGCCGCCCTCAGGAAGTAGGTGTTCTGTACGCCCGGTATCTCGACCGGATACTGGAAGGCCATGAATATCCCCTTCCAGGCCCTTTCTTCGGGTTCGAGCTCGAGCAGGTTCTCGCCCTCGTAGAGCACTTCGCCCTCGGTCACCTCGTAGACGTCGCGGCCCGCGAGCACCTGTGCGAGCGTACTTTTGCCCGAGCCGTTGGGCCCCATGATGGAGTGTACCTCGCCGGCCCTGACCGTAAGGTCGACGCCCTTGAGAATCTCCTTGTCTTCCACCTTCACATGCAGGTTTCGTATCTCAAGCATCGCTTTTCCTCGCTTACTGTGCTTACTGTTTCCGTGTGGTTGCATCGCCCATGCCTCCGCCGACGCTGTAACGTCCCCCACAGCGGCCGCCCCCCACGGGCGGGCACCCGGTCTCTGTCCTCTTTACGGTGATGACGGCGGCGAGGACCGCCCGGCCTTCTTCTCCCTCTACCCGCCTCGGCGCCACGGCTGGGGGAAACGCCCGGCCGGCCCGTGAAATCGGCTCCAGCTCACCGGCTTCATCCGACGCTTCCTTCGAGGCTGATGCTAAGCAGCTTCTGTGCCTCGATGGCGAACTCCATGGGGAGCTCGGCTATGACCTCGCGGCAGAACCCGTTTACGATCAGCGAGACGGCGTCCTCGGTGGTGAGACCGCGCTGACGAAGATAGAAGATCTGATCCTCGCCTATTTTCGAGGTCGAAGCCTCGTGCTCCATCTGGGCCGTCGGATTCTTGACCTCTATGTAGGGGAACGTGTGGGCGCCGCACTTGTCCCCGATCAGCATGGAATCGCACTGCGTGTAGTTGCGGGCACCGTCGGCGCTCTTCATTATCTTCACAAGGCCTCGGTAGGTGTTCTGCCCGTGGCCGGCCGATATGCCCTTGGACACGATGTAGCTGCGCGTGTTCTTGCCGATGTGGATCATCTTCGTCCCCGTGTCGGCCTGCTGGTAACCGCGCGTCAGGGCCACCGAGTAGAACTCCCCTACGGAGCCGTCGCCCTGGAGTATGCAGCTCGGGTACTTCCACGTGATGGCCGAGCCGCTCTCGACCTGGGTCCAGGAGATGCGGGAGTTCCTGCCCAGGCACTTGCCGCGCTTGGTTACGAAGTTGTAGATGCCGCCGCGGCCCTTCTCGTCGCCCGGGTACCAGTTCTGGATCGTCGAGTACTTTATGGTGGCGTTCTCGTGGGCGATCAGTTCGACCACGGCGGCGTGCAACTGGTTCTCGTCCCTCATCGGGGCCGTGCACCCTTCGAGGTAGCTCACGTAGGCACCTTCGTCGGCTATGATGAGGGTGCGCTCGAACTGGCCCGTCTTGGCCTCGTTGATGCGGAAATACGTCGAAAGCTCCATCGGACAGCGCACACCCTTGGGGACGTAGCAGAACGAGCCGTCGCTGAAGACGGCCGAGTTGAGCGCGGCGTAGAAATTGTCGGTGTAGGGAACCACAGTCCCAAGGTACTTCCTCACAAGGTCGGGATACTCGCGTATGGCCTCGGACATGGAACAGAATATGACACCCGCCTCGGCCAGAGTCTCCTTGAAAGTGGTGATAACCGAGACGCTGTCGAAGACGGCGTCCACCGCCACGCCCGCAAGAAGCTTCTGCTCTTCGAGCGGGATGCCGAGCTTCTCGTAAGTGGCAAGCAACTCGGGGTCCACCTCGTCGAGGCTCTTGGGACCCTGGCCCTTCTTGGGAGCCGAATAGTAGCTGATGGCCTGGAAATCTATCTTCGGGTACCTGAGATGCGCCCAGCGCGGCTCCTTCATCTTGCACCAGTGCCGGTAGGCCCGGAGCCTCCATTCGAGCATGAACTCCGGCTCCTCCTTCTTGCGGGAGATAAGCCGTATGACATCCTCGTTGAGCCCGGGCGGTATGGTCTCGGACTCAATATCCGTGACGAATCCCCACTTGTATTCCTGCTTGGCTAGCTGTTCCAAATCTGTCTGGCTCATCCAGTTACACCTCGCTGAGTGTGTTGACGTCGGACCGGAATCACGACCCTCGCCGGTCCCTGGGGGCGCGACCCCTCTGCTCCTTGAGAAGGTCTTCGAGCGTGGTGTTCTCGAGCACCTTCAACATCGACAGCTGCAGCTTGTCCCAGACCGGTATCTGGGGGCAGTACTCATAGAGGGAGCAGATCACGTTGTTGTCCATGCAGTCTACCAGCTTGAACTTCCCCTCGATGGCCTCGTACACCTCTCGCAGCTTGATCTCGTGAGGGGTTTTGCGCAGGGAGTATCCACCGTCGGGCCCCACCTTGGACGCCACGATTCCGCTCATCACCAGCTTGCGCATAATCTTTGCCAGGTAGTTGAGCGGAATGTGTTGCTGGGCCGATATCTCCCTTATGTTGTAGGTCATAACGGGCCTCGCTCCCATGTAGGTGAGCGATCTCAGAGCATAATCGAGTGTTCTGCTGACCTGCATAAGACCCGTCCCTTCCGCTTTACTTCGTCCCCAAACACGAGTCGTCGCCGGCCTTTGTGCCGACGCGGCGGCCATATCATGGACATGACACATCCATGATATGCAAGATATAGATTACTCGACCCTGGCCGGTTGTCAACTCTTGCGGTGGAAAAACGTGGCACCGACGCACCAACCCAGCGGCGTTCCAGCGGCAGGCGTCAAAGGCCAATGGGTAGGGCCCGGCGTGTGCGAGAAGCATGGGGGTCGGCACGCAGCAGCCAAAGCGGGGGGCAGACGGTTGGACCGGATATGGTTGCGAAGGGAGGGGCGGCGGATTACGCATATGCGTATATACCTGGCTCCATATATTCATAATTGGCGACAGATGAAGCAAAAATTGTTTTGTGCAATTGCGAAATAAACCCTTGACTCGCTCTCCCTACGGACTTATATTATTTGCAGACCAAACAACCTACATCGGAGGTGACCATACATGGCAACTGCCAAAAAGGAACGTAAAGTATTTGAGCTCGAAGACAGCGTAAAGGAGCTCTCCGGAGCGGTAAGAGAGACGGTGTTCGCTCAGGTGGACGCGGTTTGGAGGCTTATCGACGAGAGCCAGAAGCTGGCAGCCGAGCAGATCGAGCAGATGACCAAGAGGCAGGCCGAGTACGGCGAGCTGGTCAAGAGTTCGCTGGACAAGCTTGTAAAGGACGCGACCTCTTACACAAAGACCGGAGAGCTGGACCGTATAGCCGAAATACAGCGGGCATACGTCAAGACCGTGCACGACAACTCCCACAGGGCGCTAAACACGGCGCTTACGCTGTGGAGGAAGTCCGCCGAAAGCGTGTTCTCCACCGTCGACGGCTTCTTCGGCGCCTGAGCAAACTCTTCCGACGTTCAGATGACAGGGCATGTCGAGGGGATAAGGATGTGGGTGCCCCGGCAGGGGCTCCCGCTCCGCTCCCCTCTGCAACCGAGGGCGGCTTCGAGCCGCAGGGGCCGCCCACGGCCGGTGAACGTCACTTGCGCACGGGGATGTGGACCGTGCGGTCACGCGCCTCGGTAAGTTCTCTTATCTCTTCGTAGAACGATCTTACTCTGGCCTCGACTCGCTGGGCCGTGACGTAGTCCATCGCGGCCAGCGCCACGGCAAGCACCTTCTGGTAGTTCTTCTTCGACGGTATCGTAATCCATCCGCCCATTCTCACCTTGCCGCTGTCGAGATCCAGCGCATACTTGATGCCCGAGGGCTCCAGCCCTCCCGTATACTCCTCGCCCTTGAAGCTTATCTTCATGCATATCTGCGGCGGCAGCCCCTTGGTGTCGCGCACCACCTCGAACCCGTGCCCTTCCTCCTGCAGTTCACGGCCCACGCTCTCCATGACCGGCCCTATAACCTCGTCCACGAGCGCAGCAAACCTTTCGACGGCCAGCGCACGCTCGTCCTCCCTCAGCAGGGAAGCCTTCTCCGGGTCCGCTCCCGGCTCGAACACCCTCTGGAAGATATCGTCTTCCGACATTTGAACCACCTCCTAACTCGCCTCTCAGGCGTACACTCTACGTTACCTGATAACTATACCCCAAGGAAAAGAACACACACCCCACCGTAAGGGGGGGAATAGAGCCGCGACCTCGGCGCTCTTTTCTCACCCATCCTGGTACGTGGCTGCGGCCGCACCCCCGCCGGCGCTCCCCTCAACCGGGGCCACGAAACGAAACACACGGCCAGGCGCCAGAGGGGACAAACAGAGAGTCTCCCCACCCGTGGTACGCCGAACACACGGTAGTCACGCCGCGACCCCACCCCCCCCTTCGGCCCGCCTTTCCTCGCCGTCCTCCAAAGGACATGGTGAGCCATACCTTTTCCGAGGGGGCGCCACAATCCCGGTTCGAGTTCCCACGCGCTTTCCACCCAGCGAGGACCCGGCACCGCGGCACCCCGGAGCCCGGAGTAACGAGAAAGGGGCGGGCGTTGAAACACACCCGAGGCTTGTGTTATAGATATTGGAGCGTGATAGCGAAGGTCCTGTCCAGTGCAGTACGCGGCATAGACGCATATATCGTTGAGGTGGAAGTGGACATTTCCTCCGGCCTGCCGCAGCTTACCACCGTCGGGCTTCCGGAGGGGGCGGTCAAGGAGAGCAAGGAACGCGTCAGGACCGCCATCAAGAACTGCTCGTTTCCCTACCCCGTAAAGAAGATAACGGTCAACCTCGCTCCTGCCGACGTGAGGAAAGAAGGCTCGGCGTTCGATCTGCCCATTGCAACGGGCATACTGGCCGCCACGGGTATCGTGCCTCAGGAGAAGCTGCTCCAGTACGTGATCATGGGCGAGCTCTCGCTCGACGGCAGGGTGAAGCCCGTCAGAGGGGTGCTGCCCTGCGCCATCTGTACGCGAGAGCGCGGCATAAGGGGGCTGGTCATACCCGCCGACAACACCGACGAGGCGGCCGTGGTCGAGGGAATAGAGGTGATAGGCGTACAATCGCTGGGCCAGTTGGTCGAATTCCTGCTCGACCGCTACCACATCGAGCCCAAGCACATCCCGGCCGCCAAGGCGTTCGAGAACTCGAGAGGCTACGACATCGACATGAACGACGTCAAGGGGCAGGATCATGTAAAGAGGGCGCTCGAGGTGGCCGCGGCGGGGGGACACAACGTGCTCATGATAGGGGCGCCCGGCACCGGCAAGACGATGCTTGCCCGCCGTATCCCCACGATCCTGCCCGATATGAGTTTCGAGGAGGCCCTGGAGACGACGAAGATCTACTCTGTCTCGGGTCTGTTGCCCAAGGGGAGCCCGCTCATCTCCACCCGTCCGTTCGGCTCCCCCCACCACACGGTGAGCGACGTGGGTCTCATCGGGGGCGGCTCCTACCCGAAGCCCGGTGAGGTGAGCCTCGCCCACAACGGCGTCCTATTCATGGACGAACTGCCCGAGTTCAAGAAAAACGCGCTCGAGGCGCTGCGCCAGCCGCTTGAGGACGGCGTGGTGACTATATCGCGCGCGATGAACACCATAACCTACCCGGCGAACTTCATGTTCGTGGCCTCGATGAACCCGTGTCCGTGCGGCTACTGGGGCGATCCCAACAACGAGTGCACCTGCCATCCGGTGAAGATCCAGAAGTACCGGGCGCGCGTCTCGGGCCCCCTTCTGGACCGGATCGACATCCACATCGAGGTCCCCCCCGTGCGCTACAAGGAGCTCGCCGACCGGCGTGGGGGCGAGAGGTCGGCCGACATACGCGAGCGTGTCCAGCGCGCCCGCGATCTGCAGCGCCGCCGGTTCGCGGGCTCGCCCATACACTCGAACTCGCAGATGACCCCGCGCTACGTTAGAAGGTCCATACACCCCGACTCCGAGGGGGTAAGGCTGCTCGAGACGGCCATCGACCGCCTGGGACTCAGCGCGCGCGCTTACGACCGCATACTCAAGGTCGCCCGCACCATAGCCGACCTCGAGGGGACGGACAAAGTGCTGGCCCAACACATATCGGAGGCCGTCCAGTACAGGAGCTTTGACCGAGCGGTCCCCTAGGAAGTGCACATCAGAAACCAACAGGAGGTGGTACCCGTGTCAGACGACGGAACCAACGACGGAGGAGACGGAAGGGACGAGGCCCGAGACCGGTCGATCGGGCTGGACTACGCCGTCCTCCACCGTATAGAGAGCCCCGCAAACCGCCTCATCCGCAGGCACATCTGGGGCGAGGAAGACGACATCGGCCAACAGTCGTTCATAACCCCTCGCTACCTCGACTGGCTGGCCTTCAGGCTGGAGCTCGGGGCCGATGACCACGTGCTCGACGTGGGAAGCGGCGTCGGCGGGCCTGCCGTGTACCTGGCCCACAAGACCGGCTGCTCGGTGACGGGCATCGACGTCTCCGACGTGGGTGTCGAGACCGCCCGCGGCTTGGCACGCCGGCACGGGCTCGAGGCGAGGGTGCGGTTCGTGCTCGGCGACGCGATGGAGATGCCGTTCGAGGACGGGACGTTCACGAAGGCCGTGAGCATAAACGTGATGAACGTATTCAGCGACAAGGTGGGACTGTTCCGCGAGGTAAGGCGGGCACTTCGGCCGGGAGGCCAGTGGGCGTTTCTCACCGGAACGTTCGATATGCCCGACGACCCCGAGACCAAGCGCAACATGGCTCGCGGCTACCTCATCCCGCAGTACTACGACTCGCTCGACTCTTACCGTGAGATGCTACGTAAGGCCGGTTTCGTCATCGACGAGATCACGGAGTACGTCTCCGACTTCAGGGAACAGAACAAGCGCTGGGGCGAGGCATACAAGCGCTATTACGACGAGATAGCAAAGGAGCAGGGCAAGGAGAACACCGACCACCACATAAGGTATTTCGAAACCTATCTGCGCCTTATCGACGAGGGCAGGGCCTCAAACCACCTTTTCATATCCCACAAGCCGCACGCACCGGGATAAGGGGACGGCGCGGCGGTGGGCGCCGCACGGGAGGGCGGGACACAGCAGCGAAGAGTAGTGGGAACGGGCCGCACGGGCTCGGGCGCGCTGGGGCGCAAAGCGGGGGAGGGGAATTCGAGCACGCCGTCGGCGTGGTTCTTCCCCCTCGGTCAGCCGTCTCCCTGCATGGAACGAGAGAAGTTGGCACCGGCGCGGGAACCGCAGATGGGACCGAGGAGAACGAGGGAGGGAGGACAGAGTGGATCAGGACGAAGACGGATGGATGGGCATCTCACGTGAACCACAGTGACGAGGAGGATTGCTTAGGGATGAAGGATCTCAAGGGAAAAGTGGCCGTGGTTACGGGCGCGGCCAGCGGCATAGGGCTCGCCACGGCAAAGAGGCTCGCACGCGAAGGCATGAGGACGGTGCTCGCCGACATCGACGCCGTGGGACTGGAGCGGGCTGTGGATGAGATAGGCAGGGAAGGCGGGGCCGCCCTGGCGGTAGAGACGGACGTGAGATCCGGCGCTGAAGTAGAGCGGCTGGCCCGCAGGACGCTCGATGAGTACGGCACCCCGCACGTGGTGTTCAACAACGCGGGCCTCGTCGGCGACCTTGCCCCGACGTGGCGACTCGACGAGGCCTCCTGGCGGCGCGCGATCGATGTAAACGTCTGGGGAGTCATACACGGCGTGCGCGCCTTCGTCCCCATGATGCTTGAGCAGGGGGAGGAGGGCCACGTGATAAACAACGCCTCTCTGTCGGGGTTCTTCGCACTTCCCTACGCAGCGGCCTACCACGCCACCAAGAGCGCTGTGGTGACGATCACCGAATCGCTCCACTACGAGCTCTCCTTGATCGATGCGAAGGTCAAGGTATCGCTCCTCTGCCCGGGGATGACGAAGACGCGGTTCATGGAGATCGAGCGCTACATGAGCGACGAGGAACGCGAGCGGAAGGAGCGGACCGAGAAGGAGAGGGCATGGCTCGAGGCCTACCGCGAGTTCATAGCCGGGGGGATGAGCCCGGACGAAGTGGCCGCAAGCGTCGTAGACGCCATACGCACCGAACGGTTCTACGTGTTTCCCACAACGAAGCCGCTGCAGACCATAGGGGAGCGGTTCCGCGCCATCGTGGAGGGCAGAGAACCGCCGCTCCTGCTTACGGATGCCATGAAGGGACGACTTCCTCTCTGAGGGGTACGGACGCCGCCCCTTGGCGAGACCCAGAAAGTGGGAACGGACACGTGAAAGACGCCGCCCACCTGATTGGAAAGCACGCATCCGGCGCGGCAACGAGAGCCCCCGATGGGATATGAGTGTTGCTTACGGCCCCCACCAAGCCCGTCACGCCGAGGGCGGTCGGCGGTGGGTGCGGCTCTCCCACCCCCCCGGGGTGACTATGGGCTCTTCCCTTTCCGCCCCACGGACACCGTGCTACTTTAAAAGTCGGCCGCCTCCTACGACGTTGCAACTTCATACGGCCGGGCTGGAGGACACTACACGCAGATCCACTCTTCCTCCCCCCCACGATACACGTTGGGCACGGGAGAGCGGTGCCTCCTCCAGCGCTCGCTGAGACGAATTTCGGCTTGCCTCGGTGGAACGAGGCCGCCCCTTCGGCTTCATGCGGGCAGCTCGTAGCGCAGGACGGCCGCCGCCTCTCCCTCGGCGGGCATCTCCTGGGGGTCGACGGCATAGACCCTGCCGCCGTGTACAAGTGTATGGACGGCGGCCATGTCCAGGAGGTCTTCGCAACCGGGTTCGGGGGCGCGCACCAGGCTCACCTCTTTGGTGTTTTCGTCATACCTGCCCCAGACCTGCACGCCCACGGGGACGAACAAGTGCTCGACCACTCCCCAGTGGCTTGCGGGCACTATCTTTTCGACTTCGACCACTGCCAGCGGACTCCCCTTCTCCCACAGTTCGCGGGACATGCGGGCGGCCTCGTCGCGTCCCTTCTCGAAGTGGGGCTTGAGCAGCGACCAGGCGCGCTCGTGCAGCTCCTCGGGGCTCAAGAGGTCGGGGTTGCCGGGGATAAACTCGGCGAACAGGTGGTTGTAGGTGTTGGCCTGCTTGTAGATGGGAAACAGGTAGTCGACACAGGCTATGACCAGCGGCGAGCGCTCGTCGTGAAGCACCTCCTTGAGCGCATGGTCGATCTTTCTGAAGTAGCGCAGGATGGCGTTCTTGGTGTCGGGCTCGCTGCCCGTGCCGTGGTAGATGACGTCTTTGCCGCCCGACCCTTCAGGGGCCGAGGCGTGGAAGTGGATGAGGCGGGGCATCACCTCGTCTCCGAGCGCCTCCCGCAACCCCTGGGGGAGACTTTGCAACGCCACCTCACCCACGCCGTCCCGGCTGCCCTGCAGCAACCTCGCCCGCTTCTGGCTCAGCGCCAGCACGAAGAAACGGCTGTCTTCCATGAACACCTTAAGGAGGGGCTTTATGTGAAGCCGCTCGCCCACGTGTACAAATCTCTTGAACCGGATGGGAAGCCTGTAGTAGCGGAAAAAGCCCGGTGCCAGGAAGACCGCCAGGCAATCGCTCTGATGCCTCCAGAACTCGATGTCCGTCAGAAGCTCCTGGGCGGGGGCGAGGATCTCGCGCACCTCTTTCTCCTTGACGCCGCTTCCCTCGAGTTGCCTCTCGGCCTCCTTGAGCACACCACGGAACTGCACAGGGTTCTGCGTGACCTCCTTACCGCTCTTGTGCGTGGGAAGGTATATACTCACTGCATGGCCGGCCTTAAAACCGATGAGCGCTTCCAATTCTCCCTTGAGTAGCAGCTTCATCCGACTCCTCCGCTCATTTCACATTCCGTACGTACTACGAATCGGGCCACGGCTCCGGAGAGGGGGTACCGGCTGCGGCTCCCCCCCGGGGTTGGAGGCGGGAAACGGTCCGCCGCCCGGTAGGAAACGCCCGCTCCAGACACCCACCAAATGCTAGTATACTCTGAAGCCGCCCCCTCATCCACCACCCGGCACGCCGAGGGTGGGGTTGCGGACGATGTCCGGCCTCTGTAGGGACGAGGGCACAGCGGTCCCCATGGGGCCCCCATCGGCACGCCCTACCCATGGGGGGGTGACACCTTATGAAGTGGGGCCGCTCTGTGCTATAGTACTCATCGACGGAGCCCGCCCGAGGGAGAGGCGGAATCACGACCCGACCACTCACTTATCGCTTCGATCGGCAATGACTTTCTACGCTTCTCTGTTCGTCTACCTGCAGCTCTCGCTCGGATACCAGCTCGCACGCCTGCTCGATCCGGCCCGAAAGCTCTCGTATCTCGAGCTGGCCGCTTCGAGCGCAGTGCTCGGTACCATCGTATCGACGTTCATCGCGCTGTTGCTGCTGCTGGCAACCGGCTCCTGGAACGCTTCGCTCGCACTCCTGTGGGCGGGGCTCGGGGGGACCGGCCTCAAGCTCCTCTACGACACCTACCGAGGCGAGGGCATCGAAAGCGTACGCAGCCTGCTGCCATCCAAGCTCTTCACCCTCCATACGCTCCTCTTCATGCTCGTGGCGGCCCTCTACGTGGCCGTAGTCGTGGGCGTCCTCTACTACGACCGCGAGGGATTCCCCAGAGCCGTAGTGATAGGCTGGGGAGACTCGGCCTACCATCTGGGAATGATCGAGCGGCTCAAGACGGCCGAGCCGTTCATACTCGAAGAGCCCGTGGCCGCCGGGACCCGCCTCAACTACCCGTTCATCGTCAACCTCATGTCGGCGCTCTACGAGCGCGTGGGGTTCGGCAAGCCGGCCGCCTGGAACCTGCCGCTCCTGCTGTGCGGCCTTGCCTTCGTGGCCCTTCTCTACGGGCTGGGTCGTCGGGTGCTTGGACGGCGGTGGCTGGCGTTGGGCCTGGTGGTCGTGGTGCTCTACGGGGCGGGCACGGGGTACGTGTGGTACGTCGACGACGTCCACCAGGCGTTTCGTTCCGGCGGGGCGGCCGCGGCCCTCGAGACGGCCCTCGACCCGCCTCACGAATACACCCACCTCGATACCCGAACGGGAGGCAAGGAGGCAGGCAAGGGGGCACCGGTCAACATAGTCTGGATAGTGCCCGCAATATCGTTTCTCTCGCACCAAAGGACCTTCCCGGTGGGGGCTTCGCTGGGGATGCTGGTCTTGCTGGGTGTGCTGCTCTACCGGGGCGATACAAGGCTCTATCGGTGGGGCGCCGCCTGGGGGCTGCTCCCCTTCTGCCACAGCCACACCTTCCTGGCCGTCTCGCTGGTTCTCGCCGTATGGTTCCTCTTCGACGTAGGGAACTGGACGTCCTGGCTCAAGGCGGCGCTGTTGGGCACGGCCTTTGCACTGCCACAGGTGCTATACCTGGTGCCGGGTCCCCTGTTCGAGCGAGCCGGGGGCGGCGTCATAAGGCCGTGGTTCGGCTGGATGATGTGCGACCACCGGCAGCACTGGCTGCGGTGCGACCCGGCCACGGAAGGCGTGGATACCAATCCGTTGTGGTTCTGGACCAAGAACTTCGGGTTCGTGTTCTGGAGCTGGCTTCTTGCACTGGCCGCTCCCCTGCTTCTCAAGGGCGAGAGAAGAAGGCTCTTTCTCTCGACGGCGCTCCCTTCCCTTGCAGCAAGCGCAGTGCTCTTCGTCGTAACCAACACCTTCATATTCCAGCCCTGGGCGTTCGACAACAACAAGATCATATTCTGGTGGTGGATCACGGCCGGCGTCGCCGTCCTCGCCCTCGTGGGCACCGTACCTCGGTCGTGGGCTAGAGGGGCTGCGCTCTTGGTGTTTCTTGCCGCTTCGACGCCCGCCGGGTTCATCGACGTCGCAGCACGCGTAGGACATTTCACCGCCGCCCACTACGGATACTGGGGCGAAGACGCCCTGCGCGTCACACGCTGGATAAGGGCCCATACCGCACCCAACGACGTCTTTCTCACCGGCGACGGAGCCACCATCTACGTGCCCATGCTGACCGGAAGGCCCATCTACCTGGGCTACCCGGGCTGGCTGTGGACACACGGCAAGAACGCCGTGGTGTCCTCCCGCACGAAGCGGGCCAAGCGGTTCCTTTACGAGGGCGACCCGGCGGCCGTCTGCCGCGACGGAGTAAAGTACGTTTTATGGGACGGCAAGTTGCTCCACACATACCCGCACGCAAGCCGGGACAAGGTCTCGAGCAGTACGAGACGCCTTTTCCGCATAAGCGGAGATGAAGAGGTCATCGAAGTGCTGGAGATAAAATGTCCCACCAAGAAAGCTGCGGCGGCCTCACCGCCACGGTGAGGACCTCGACAGAGGGTAGGGATACCTGCCATCCCGCCACGCACGGCAACCACCGACACCGCCCGGCTTGGCCGATCGCTCCGAGGTGGGCGGCTTCCCGCCTCCCGTGCAGGGATCGGACGCATCCCGACACACCCAGTATGGGTGACGTTCATCACCCCTACCACGGGCGGGAAAACCAAGGCGTAGACGTCCAACGAGGGTTGCATTTGCCACACTAGGAGCACGCCCCGCCCACCACCGTCCACTAGGCCATCGCCATGCAGTCCCCCTATAAGTGGCGGCCCCACGCGAGCCGGCCGGAGTGATCAGTGCTCGAGGTCCACCTTGAACGTATCTGCGAAACGGGTGAGCACGTTGAAGCAGCCCACGACAAGGTTGAGTTCCACGAGCTGGCCTTCGTCGAAGTGCTTTCTCACCTCTTCTATGGCCTCGTCGCTTGCAGCCACGTTTTTGGTCACCTCTTTGGCGAACCTCACGACCGCCCTCTCCTTGTCGGTGAATACGGGAGCCGTCTCGTCGGGCACGGCCTGGATCTTGTCCTCGTCCACGCCGGCCCTACGGGCAAGAACGGTGTGGTGGGCCGTGCAGTAGCTGCAACCGTTCAGCTTGGTGGTCGTAAGTATGGCAAGCTCCTTGAGCGGGGCCTCGACCCGCGAAGGGCCGAGCACGGCCCGCAGATAGGGCATGAAACCCTGTAAAAGTGAAGGGCTGTTGGCCATGGCCTTGATCACGTTGGGCACCATGCCGAACCCCTTCTCAATCTGATCGTAGAGGGCCGCTATCTCAGCCGGCGCCTCCTCTTTCTCCACATATTTGACCTTAGCCACGATTCTCGCCTCCTCTGATGAGTTTTATCTTCGCTCCACAGGCGGCGCGGTAAATAGCGCCTCCAGCGCCTTCAAGGGCGGGGAACGAACCGACTCCGCCCACGCCGCGGTCCACCTTCACCCCGGCCTCAACCCCCGTTCCCCGCGGCCGTCAGTCCGCACGGAGAGCCGGGGGCGCCCCACCCACACATCACTTCCGCTCCGTGAAAGACGAACACACACGCCGTCTACGGCCGACCGCTCCAGCCCCTCAAATCCACACTCGCTCTCCCGCCGAGACCCCGGCCCGATCCCGCGTCCCACACGCCGGTCTCATCTACTACTTGAGAGGGCTCGTGTAGATGTAGTCGTTCGAGCTCCTGGCGCCGTGACAGGCTATACAGCCCGGCACCTTACCCGCCAGGGTCATCTTCATGCCCCCTTTCTCCATCGTCATCGGCTTGCCGTCGGGGGCGAACTTCACCCAGAACCAATCGCCCGCCGACGGGTTGAAACCGGGCACCTTCTTCATGACGGTGATGGCGCCGAGCTTCTTGTTGGGCATGTAGTTCTCCTTAACCACGATTGAGCCGTATGGCAGAGAGCCCCTCTTGTGCACGATGGCGTCATAGGCGACATCGTTTACATAGGTGGTGAGGAAGGCCCCATGCGGCTTGGTTCCCTTGTACATCGCCCCCTTGCCGGGCCAGTAGTGCCAGTTAGTCCTGTAATGCGCGCTCTGCATCTCCTCCCACAGGGCGGCAGCCGTCTGTCCGGAGCCGGCCGCAGCTCGGTTGTGGCCGTCGGCGGCCTTTGGACCTCCGTAGCCGCGCTGACATCCGAGCGTAACGACGCCCGCGATGGCAATCACCGCCAACAACGTGTAACCCTTCTTCATCGCAACCTCCTGCAAGTAGATGTGACTTGTACGGGGTTTAGACGCATGGAGGAGAGAAGGGGTTACAAGGCGGCTTGCCCTTCCGCACCCCGGAGCTGTGAAACCACGCCCGGCGCCGGGAACTCGAACGCCTGCGGGCAGCCGTCCGTCCACCACACCTGCCACCCGCTTTCTGGCCCCTTTCGCCCGGGAACGAAGGCGAAGCCCGCCCCCCCTGCCGCGGGCCCTAATCGGCCAACCCCCTGTCCACGGAGAGCATCCCGCCGCCCTTTATCAGCAGCACCAGCGCCAAGCCCAGCGCGAGAAGGTGAAACTCAAAGCCCTCTCCGCTCTTGGTACCGAACCAGTTCATGAAGAAACCGTTCTTGTAGTGGATCGTGGTTATGGCCCCGACCATGAGCGCCGCTATCCCCAGCGCACACACCCTGGTGAAGAAGCCCAACAGAAGCCCCAGCGCCCCGAACGACTCGACCATGATTACCAGTACGGCTACAAACGACGGCAACCCCAGCTCGACGAAGTGCTTGACGGTGGCGGAAAACCCCCATCCACCGAACAGTCCCAGCAGCTTCTGCAACCCATGGGGAAGAAACACGGCTCCAAGAAACAGCCTTGCAAGGAGAAGTGAAAGGTCATCGCTCGTCCTCAAGATCGCTCTGAACATCTCGTTCCCTCCGGCATACGCATACAAACAGTGTTCGCGCCCCTTATCCCTCCCCCCGGCCTCGAGGTGGAGAGGAAAGGGATCCCCCCGAGCTCACCCCACCCCTATGCACATAACTAACACGGCCTGCACCCCGTTTCAAACCCCGCCGTGCACAAGCGACAGCGACGGCCTAGGCGAAAAGCGGCACATAGGTACCGCGGTTGCAGTCGTAGAGCCCCTTGTCGTGGATCTTAAGCTCCGGAATGACGAGCAGCGTAAGGAAGGACATCGTCATGAAGGGGGCTCTCAACGGCGACCCCATCCGCCCGCACATCTCGTTCAGCCTTCCATAGAGGCAAGCCACCCTCTCGGCAGGGACCTCGGACATCAACCCGGCCACCGGCAACGGGAGGACGAGCTCCTCGTCCTTGGTGACGGCCGCAAGCCCGCCCTCGGCATCTTCCACCAGAGACAGGGCGCGAACGATGGCCGCATCGTCCACGCCCACGGCGACAACGTTGTGCGAATCGTGCGCCACGCTCGAGGCTATGGCGCCGCGCCTCAGTCCGAAACCTCTCACGAATCCCACACCCACCGAACCCCTGCCGTAGCGGTTGACCACGCACACCTTGCATATGTCACGCTCCGGATCGGCCTGGACGACCCCATCCCGGACCCTGGCCGGGACCAGCTCGCAGCCGGTGACGAGCTCTCCGTCGACCACCCTTATGACCCTCAGAGTGGAACCCGAGGCCGGTACTCGAAGGCGTGCACGATCGAGCCCCAGGGGGTGAAAGCGGTTGATTCGTGCACAACCCTCCCGCGGCAGCAACGATTCGCCCTCCCTGGCCACACACACCCCTCCTACATATACCTCGAGGACGTTCATGCGCCGCAGGTCATCGACCACGATGAAGTCGGCGGGGTCGCCCACCCGCAGCAACCCCACGCCCAGTCCGTAGTGCTCAACCGGGTTCAACGAAGCGGCCCTAAGCACGTCGAACACATCTACACCGGCCGCCACGGCCCTTCGCACCGACTTGTCGATGTGGCCCGCCAGGAGGTCGTCGGGGTGCTTGTCGTCGCTACACAGCATGCACATGGCCGGATGGCTCTTGAGCAGAGGCAGCAAGGCCTGGAGGTTCCTTGCGGCCGACCCTTCTCGTATCTGTATCTTCATGCCGAGCCCTATCTTCTCAACGGCTTCCTCAAAGGACGCGCACTCGTGGTCGGTAGTTATGCCCGTTTCGACGTACCGCCGCAGAGCCTCGCCGCGGAGGCCCGGGGCGTGGCCGTCGACCCTCTTACCCCTGTCCAAGGCCGACCTTATCTTGCGCAACGGCTGCGACCGGCCCCGCACGACAGAGACGTAGTCCATCACCTCTCCGAGGGCCACGACCGAGGGCTCGGCAAGTAGAAGGTCCACATCCTCCGCATCCAGCCTCGCCCCCGGGGTGTCTACCTCCGTGGCCGGAACGCATGAGGGAGCGGCGAAGTAGAACCGGTAGGGAACACGTCGTGCCTCGTCCATCATGTATCGCACGCCCTCGAGACCGAGGACGTTGGCTACCTCATGGGGATCGCATACGGCGGCCGCCGTACCGTGGATGAGGGAGATTCGTGCGAACTCGGCGGGGGGCAGCATGGAACTCTCGACGTGTACGTGGGAATCGACGAAGGGAGGCAGGATGTAGCGGTCGGAGGAGACGTGATCCGCCCTTACGGACACTATTCTTCCGTACTCGAACTCGACGACGCCACGGACCACATCGCCCGAGGCTACGTCCACTATGTTGCCCTCGATTCTGCCCATCTCCCCTCGCGTTGAGCGGCAAAGAGAAACATCCCCCCCTGGACCACTCGGAAACCGCCGAGGAACTCCAAGTGGGCGCTCCCCTCCTCTCTAAGGTCTAAGATACACTACGGCGCAAGAAGCCCAAAGCCCGCCGAGGTCTCCGCTCGCCCACCATACGCATGGGGGGCGGAAGCGTGGAGGTGCACCCAGCGAGGATGGACCCACGGGAGAAAGGCGTCTTCGCTCGACGAGGATCGGTAAGGGGAGGTGTGGGCGGCGGCGGGCGGAAGTGCTTCAATCCGCCTGCAAGGGCGGGGGCAGGGACGAGGCAAAGGGCGCGGGCCGACCAGTACCCGTTCCATGAGAGAGAGAAACGCACGGCTATGCAGGAAATCAGTCGGCACGACGACGATAGAGAAACCTAAACAACGTGCAAGCCCCTCCGGCGAGACGAGCTGCACCGTGATGACCCCCCTGGTCTCGGGGGCCGGGCACCATCGCCTCCTTGCGACTTCCACCGACCCGTGCCGGTGCGACGCACCCAAACCGGTCTCCACCCTTCCTTCGGGCACCACCGGGTTCCGGCACAACATAACACAACATAAGGAAACGGCACCAAGAGATTTGCAATCCACACACGTGCAGCCGCCGATGGCAAAGAGGCGGAAAGGGCCGCCGGGGGTGGGACTCTCACAACCACACGCACGTGGAGCTCGAAGCTCGGGGGGGTGCGGCGGCACGCCCTGAAAGAGGAGATACGTCCCACCCGTCGTGGGTACATGCGGCGCTCATGGCTTCAAGGGCACGGATGCGATCGGTGGAAGAGGGGGAAACGGCCGCACACTCACAATGAGGCGAGACTCCACCCAGAGGGGTTGCGCCAGACCACCCATGCCGGCGCGGCGGTCGGTGGGTGCGGAAAAGAGAGCGGCTGCATCCCTTCACCCCGCGGCGGCGCATGCCGCGGCGCACGAGGTGCGACGTTCCCCGCCCACGGGTGCCATACCGTTGTATGCGGCACCGGCAACCCGGTTCGGCACTCGTAAGCCGTGACGCCTAGCCCTTGGAATGACGGCGGCACTGCCGCGCCCCACATCTGAGTTGGCCGCCCATCGCAGCACGCCGGGGGGGCTCCGCTGTCAAGGACCGCCCGCAGAAGGGGGTTGAGAAAGGAAGCCCCTTACGGAACAATAGTTCGGGTAGTGAACCTTTCTCTTAGCCGACCGTTCGTGGCCGCTCTACTCGTCTCGGTCGTCCTCGCCGCAGCATCGGGCTGCGTCTACACGCGCCTGCTCGAGACCAAGCGGCAGCTGTCACACTTTGACGAATATTTCACCCTGGGCGGAGGACCGTCGCTCACGATTCTTTTCAAGAAGCCCGTCCTGCTCGAGAGTGACGTAGTGTGGATAACCAAGGCCGGGCCCACGAGCCGGACCGAGTCCGAGGGAGGGACCGTCTCCATATACCGATACGTAAAGCGGTACAGGGACGAGCGGGTTGGCAAAGCCGAACGTGGTCGCTACGACATAACCGTGAGAATGGTGTTCGTCGAACGACGGCTCAAGGAAGTGAGTTTCCCCCCCAGGTTCCGAAAGGCCGTCTCAACACTGTTTCTGGCCGCCATGTTCAATTCCCTCGGGGAGGCGAAGGTAAAGAAGCTCTCGAAGTCGGCCGAATCCGCCCTCCCCGCATCGGCCGCCTACCGCATCCCCACGCGGCGCGACATAGTGTGGTTGCTCGGCCGTCCCTACGGCGAGCGGCGCCGCAAGGGCGAGATCGAGTTGCTCTACGCCTACGACGTAGAGGGCTCACCTCCTACGTCGTCCCCCGCGGGCGGTGATTCCCACCACCTGGAGCTGGCCTTTACCGTTGCCGAGGAAGGCGACAAGATCACGAGGGCCAGGCTCAAGATAGGCGGATTCAAGCTCGACATCGCCTTCCCACGGCGGTCGGCGGCGATCGAAGGCACATTGCGGGAACGGGCCCCCAATGCTTCTCTCAATAGGCAGCCCGCCTCCACCTCGTCCCGACCACGCCGTTCCCGTTGAGGATACCTCATAGACGACCCTCTCCCGCTCCACGGGGCTCTCCGGAGACCGCCTGCTTCCTGTGTGGAGCGCCTTTTTTCGCAATTGCGCAGCTGGCCGTTTCCCAACTACGCCTGGTTTGGTAAACTAGATTGCAAACAGTCCGCGGGGGGAGGTCGACCCCATGAAAGAGATCGACAAAATCGAGACGGACCTCGAAGAGATCGCAGCCACCACGGCCCTCTTCTTGAACGAGCGTGACGACGCCAGGCTCGATCAACTGAGGGAGTGGCTGGATAGATTGGAAACGGACGTCTCGGACCTGCTGAGCAGCTGTTCCCCCACCCTCTCGGAAAAGCACAGGCTCCTTCTTCCATTGGTCGCCAAGATCATCCTCAAGCTCAAAGACACGCTCGTACTCATGGAGTCCATAAAGGACGAGAAGCCCGTATGCGTTGACCTCGATCTACCCCTTATGACGGAGATACTCATCAGGAACCTCAAGCGCCTGCTCGAGCTCATGGTGGAAGGGAAAGCCGTGGACAAGGAGCAGGTGAACGCCGACCTCCAGCAGATTGAGTGCCTGCAGGATCAGCACACGCGGGTACTGATAACCTATCTCATGCAGAACTGGCGGGGGATCAAGGAAGTCATGCAGCTTATGAAGATCGCAGAGCAGTATAAGACAGCCTGTCAGGAGCTGGCCGACCTCTATTCGCTGCTCTGAGTACGGTCGCTCACCCACGCCTGGGCCGCCCCCACCCAGCCGCCCCACATCGGGCCGAACCCTGAGCCGCACGCTTCCTCTACCGCTCCGGTGTGTCACTTACACACCGCCCCCCTTTGGCCGCAGCGCCGCACAAGCGCTCCACAGGCGTTTGGACATAACCTTCTCATATGATATATGTGTATTTGTACCAATCATGCCCCACCGGCGGCCTACACCACCAGAGGCGGTCCAAAGCGCAAGGGGCGCACGTGGGTGGAGATGCGTCATCCCCACACCACGGAGGGTCGAGGCATGGATGGAAAGAAACGGCTGAGCCTCGATGAGAAAAGGATCCAAAAAGAGCTCGAAACCGTAAAACGCGAGCTCGAGGAACTCAAGAGCAAGCTCGAGACACGCGAAGCGGCCGAGATAGGACAGTTGCCGTTCAAGGCGCTCGAGAAGGCGGGAGAACGGACGGCGGAGATGGTAAAGACGGCTACTTCGATCATGGACAAGGCTCTGAAGGTGGCAAACCTTGCCGCCAACGTACTGCGCGAAGAAAGGGAGAAGAAAGAAACCGAATAGCGTGCGCGTAAGCCAGCTACCTCCCACACCGGCCCCGAACCAGCTACCCCCCCACGCCGTAGCAACCGCCCGTCCACCGAGGGCCGAGCCGAACGGCAACGTAGGCGATCAAGAAGGCGGCTGCCCCTACTCGGAAACAACCCTCAAACCAGGATGCGGACGGGTACGGCCGCATAGAAGGTGCCGCCCGCCGCAATCCCCCCCTCATGAAGGGGGGGCTCCGTCGAAGAAAGCGTTCACCACCACCCCAATGTCGAGCCAGACCCCAGCAGAGCGTCGGTAGGGCACGGCCGCCCACCACCTTACCACGACCACCGTAGTAATACAGCACACTATACGCTACACCGATAAATTCTCCACAAAAACACTTGACACTGTGCGTATAACATGATATATATCATATCAACTGATAAGGAGTGGCTCCGTGGTTACTCTTCTAGACTGCCGTACAGCCGCGCTCGCCCTTCTCGCAGCTCTGTTCACGGCCGACCGGCGCGGGAACACTACACGGGAGCGCCCGAAGCAGCTCACCCTGAGCCTAACCCTCCCGCTCCTAACAACCCCATTGCCGGTCAAAACGGCAGTTGCGGCATTGACCCTCCACATCTTGCCCTCCTCCCCGCCTGGAACGCCACCGCCGTCGAGCCGGGTCCGCGGTCTTAACACCATATGGCTCGAGCAGGACGGCGGACGAGGTTTCCTACCCGCGATAGACGCAGGTCGCTCAAGACCTCGGCCGCGGGGGGAGGCCTACGGCCGGAGAAGACACCGCACGTCAGTAGTGGGCGATATCCTGGGATTCCCCCGTCACGGAGCGCTTGTACCACTCCAGCCCTTCGACGGCCGTGACACTGCCTTCCCACTTTCTGATACCGAGCTGCTCCCTCATATCGGCCGCAATGTCTTGCCAACGCTTGTAGAGGGGTTCGATCTTACGGCGCGCGCTCCGGTCGTCGCCCCCCCTCTCGAGGCGCCTCACCTCCTTAAGGAACTGGATGCAGTCTTCGTAGAGGGCCTCCGGTATGAGCAGCCTCTGGTTCTGGAGGAAGTACTGGAGGTGGATGATCTTCTCTTCGAGCTCGTCGAAGTCACGGGTTTCGAGGCTTTCGTAGCAGGTCCCGATGAGCTCCCAGAACCTGAAGGCGAGCTGCTTGTAGAGCTGGAGCCTCTCCTTGTAGAGGATCTCCTTTATGGCGTCGGAGCTCAGCAGGCGGGATATGGCAAATCCTACGACGCCGCCTATTATGAAGAACACGCCTGCAACGAGGGCTCCGAGCATGAGGCAATCACCCGATCGGCAAAGGAATCGAAGATAGAGGATAGATTGTTCGGACGAAAAAATCAATCGCCCGGCTAACGAAAATCACGTTGCAAAGGAGGTATGTAATGAGCCGTACTATCCCAACACCCCGCCGCAACGGCACCCCCCTCTCGGTCGGACAACGCCGCATGCCGGAAGAGGTCGTAAGAGTGGAGACGGCCGACGACGGTGAGTACGTGATCGATACATTGCTCGCACGCACTATCATCCGCGGCCACGAGAGCTGGCTGTGGCGCGAGCGGTACGCCGAAGAGTTGGAGCATGCAGTACGCAAGGTGACGGCGATGGCAAAGAAATGGCTCCCCTCCGGGAAGGGTTGGGTAAGGTTCCAGGCGGGCAACGTTGTGTGCGAGGTCAAGGTGGACGAGCGGTTGTTCATCGAGCCACGCAACGCCATCCGGCTGCACGAGATCCTTGGCACACGGTTCAAAGACCTGGTGTTCGAGGAACGGACGTTCACCCCGACGATAAAGCTAACTGCGATGGCCGAGCGGGACGAGGCGATCGGCCGACTGATCACGCGCGTACATGCATCGCCGGCGGTCACGTTCGAGTCCCGCAGGCGATGAGACTGCTCCCCCTGCAGCCGTACACCGCCGCGCGCAGTTCGTCGAAAATAGGCCTACACCAAACTCATGGACCACACACGACATGGGAAGAAAACAGAAGCTCGACTGGTTGAGCGAAATCGAGATAGAAGACCTCCTCGAGAAAGACACCGCCCTGATAGCCAACAAGGTCGGCCTGGACGTGTTGATCAAGCTCTGGGAGTACCTGCCGTCCTTCAACCTTTACATATCAACCATTCCCATTACGAAGGCCAAGATGAGGTATATCGAACGGTTCTACGACGGCGGGAACGCAAAGCAGATAGCCACCAGGCTGGGTATCTCGGAACGAACCTTCTACAGGTTGCTCTCGACCCTGAGGAAGGAACGCCGGACGAGAAGGAACGCCCGCCGCGAGGGGAGACGCCCCACGTCGAGAAAACGCGCAGAGTAGACTCGAAGACGTCCCGAAGCAGTAAGCCCCTCTAGAGGCGCCCGCAAGGGGACTGACCCGGCAGAGCTCGTGCGTGCCCTGTTCTCCTCCGTAGCCAACCGCTTCGTTGCGTTCGGTCCGCCCTCAGGAGGTGATGAAGCCCCAATCCTCCCGAGTGGGGAAGTAGCACATGCAACCGAGGCTTCCTGGGGTTTCACGCCGCCCCCATTTCTTGGGCTGGGGACAAGATGGTCAAGGTGCAACGGCATCGCACTCGCCTTCCACGATCGCCGCGGGGGGCGAAGGCGTAGGGGGATATGTACTTGGACACGCCGCGTCCATCTAAGCGAGGGCCGCGTCAGCCCGTCTGAGAGAGGAGGGCATATACTTGACCACTTACCGTCCCCACCCCCCAGCCGGCGGAGGGTATAGGGCGGAAGAATCGGCACCCACCGGATCAGCCGGCACCACACGTCCGGCCAATGTGGATGGGCTGTCAAGCGGGGCGCCCTTCAACGCACCCTGAGAATTCCATCCCCTTACTTCGTAGTTGAACGGCACTTCACGGAACGGGTTGAGGGTGCCATAGACATAACTCGCCAGCCCACGGCGAGGGTCATCGCCCCGATACTCTCTTCCCTTAACCCCCTTCTCCACCCAGGAGGGACGGAATAGGAAATCGAGGTGCCCCAGGCGGCCGCAGGCGAGCAAAGAGGGGACTTTAGGCCCCACCAGCGGCATTCACTACTCGGCCTGCGGCTCGATTCATCCTCGCAGCAGAACGGGAGGGCGCTCGATGGACGACCTATAAAGGGGTTGCACAGGAGGCGGCGAGTGGATACCATCATAGGCGTCGGCTCCACGAATCCAGAGCCGCGCACTCGCGAGCGGAGAAACTCTTTCCAGGAGGCTCCCCCAAATGAATGCCGCGCATCTGCATCTCATAACCAACCACATACCCATAGTTGGAATGCCGGCGGCCTTACTCGTAGTGGTGATAGGTCATCTGCTTCGGGACACCAGGGTGAGGAACGTGGGTTTCTTCCTCGCCGTCCTGTTCGCGCTAGCATCAATAGCCGTGTACCTATCGGGGGAGGGGGCCGAAGAGATCGTGGAGAAGGTTGCCGCCGTGAGCGAGAAGGCTATAGAATCTCACGAGGAGGCCGCCGAGAGTGCTTTCGTCGTAGTACTGGTAACGGGTGGACTGGCACTGCTGGCGCTCATCGCCTCCGCTCTGAGGGCCCGGCTTGCAGGACTACTTGCGGCTTTGGCGACAGCGGGCCTGGTGGTGAGCACGGCCCTTCTCGTTTGGACGGCCAATCTGGGCGGCAAGATAAGGCACCCCGAGATACAAAACGCCGCAGGCGTAACGGCACCCGCCGTGGACGAGGGCGGCCTTCTTCCCTCACCGGAGGGATCGGGAGACGAGGACTAAACGACTTGAGAAAACCCACTCCGGGCGCCACGCTGCGCCGCACGCAGTAGACGAAGGGGAGCGATCTCTTGAAATGCTGGCACCCCCCATGGCCGGGCAGTCCTCCCATCCACACGCGCGACGTGTACGTCCTGGAGGAGGTCGTTTCATTCCCGAAGGTGCGGCCTCCTCGAACGAATCAACTCCCTTGACTACGACACCTTTTCAAACAATCCTTTTAAGTACGACCGGCACCCACCCGACAGTGAAACCGCATGTATAACGCATACGTGCTCATCCTCTCGCTCGTCTTTGCGGCATCCCTGCTGCCTCCCCCAGCCGCGGCCGCGTCGGCCGAAGAAGGCCCGGAGCTCAACGCCCTCTACGCCGAGGCCTACGAGATCAGTGACGCACGCACGTTCCTCGAATCCACCATCAAGGGGGTCGAGGAGGGAAGCCTGTTGCTGATCGACACGGGGCGGAACAAGCTGGACTTCGTGGTAGTACCGGTGGAGATAGTCATCCGCACCTTGGCCACAAAGGTCAAGGCCGGCAGACTGAGCGAGAAGGAAGCGGCGAAGATCGTAAGCCGTTACAAGGAACAATCCCTCAAGAAGGTCTCCAGACTGAGGTCACTGCACAGAGACCTCGATCGCAGGCTCAAGGAGACGCGGAAGAAGATAGCCTCTCTCAAGAAGAAGCTCAAGAAAGAGGCCAAGAGCACACACGCAAAGACGATCTCACGCCGGGAACCCACGAAGATGGCAAAAGAGGGGGGGCATGAGCAGGACATCAACGCCGAGGCCGCAACGGCCGAGAAAGGATCTCAGACGCCGGAAGGGAAGGGTGACCAGATACCGGAGCCCCGCTACCCCGGCATACCGGTCGACCATCCGCCCGCAGCACGCATGCCCCGGGGTGAACTACCCCCTGGCACGCTCACCGAGACAAGCCTGCCCGCCACACCACCCCTCCGTAGCGAACCGCCGGGAAGTGAACCCACCCCGGAGGCAAGTCCCGCCGCCAATCCCTTCTCCATAACGGGCGGCTCGCTTGAGGTGTTGTCCGAGGCCACGCCGTCCACGCCAGCAACCGAGCCCGAAACGACATCTGCGGAAGAGCCCGCCGCCGCTCCGTCCCCACAGGGGGTGGAAGAGAAAGCCGGTCCCGGGGAAAGCACCCTTCCGGAGCGACCCGAACCACCGTCGAAGCAGAAGAAGGCCGTCGAAGCCGCCTCGGCCGAAGGCACCGGCCAAGCCGAGGAAGATTCCCTAGGCTCCAAATGGGTGGTACGCATAGGGGAAACGACGGCCCGTTGGGTGCGCCGGCCGGGCACGGACGTTTTCGACGGCGTCTGGATAGGTTCCGGCGGCATCGTACGGGCCGCAATCGAGGTCAAAGTGGACGAGGAAGGGCGGGTGAGCGCCACGGGCCCCCTTGAGGACGAGTCCGTTCAATGCACATACAGCGGCATGGTATCCGAGAACGGCGTAAGTGCAAGCGGCACGGTACGCTGTCCCGATGTGGAGGCCGAAGCCCCCTGGAAGGCGATAATCCTAAGATAGGTCCTCTTGCTGGACCAGCCCCTGGCGACGTGACGTCAAACCGTATGGCCAAAACAATCCGCCCTCCGCTGCTTCGGGCAGGAAGCACCCACACTCCTCAAGGAACAAAACCACACGTGTCAGAGATCCGGCGAATGTGCGCCGCACTGATTGAAGGAAAACAGGAGCCCCCCGTCGGCCCTTGAGAAGCCCTGACACCCAACCACACGCGTACAGCCGAGCGGAAGAGCCAAGTAATCGAGACGTAGATGCAAACAAAAGCGGAAGCAGCCCGCCCGGACCCACCGTGCCCGTCAGACGGTGCAACGAATCCCTAGCCTCGTCCCGAGGCTCGAGGCGCGGCGCGCACCTCCCCGCAGCTCGAGCTGAGCCAAGCCGTCTTGCATACTGCCTCAGAGGAAAGGGCAGCTCCCGAGCCTAGCCACATCCACCCCGCAGCCTCGGCGGCATGTTGGAAGGTGCGCTACGGCGTACTTGCTATTGCAATTGCGACGAAGGGACGCGAGCGGGATTGCACCCTACCGTCGGTATCCAACCTCCAGCCGCGACACAGTCGTGAGAACCCTCCAGGAACTTCGTTTTCCGTCGGTTCGAGAACGGGGCGCGGCAGGTCCTGCCGGGCACGGAGAGCACACCCCCCTCTTCTCCGCACGCCGCCCCGCGGGATAGGGAGGATCTCGCTTTCAAAGTACAGGTTTAAGGCATCAGCCGGGCTCAAGACCCTGTACCTAGTACCTCACTCCTCACTAGACATCCGCCACATCTCCACATCTATCGGAACGAATCCGCATCGGCGAGAACGGGCTTCCGGTGGGCGAGGGGGCATTACCTAGTGAAAAAGGCAACCGTGATGCAGGTGTCGGGGCCCCAGCACACACCTTTCATTGACCATCGTGGTACACCGTTACCCGCGGGACGGCCGGTCCCTCTCGGTGGAAAAGCCCCTTTTTTGTTGCTGCCCATGGTCTCTCACCCCACACGGCCGACACGCAGCTGCGCAGTAAGAGACGATCCCGCGCCACCATTCTCACAGCTGTTTTTGCGGCGAGACAAAGACGATTACCGCCCCCCTGCTTGAGGCCGTTCTCAGTCGATACGGCTCCACACCCCCCCGCCGGCAGGTGCTCCTTCCGGCCATGACGGCGCCCTATCGCAAGTACCCTTTTTACCCAGCTACTCTTGACATCCCCCCCGATGCCGCCAACTCTACGCGCCGTCAGAACCAAGCCACCCCCGCAACCCTCCATCCCACTGTAGCGGCCCAGATGGGAGCCGGACCCGGGCCCAACAACGTAGTCCTCGACAGCACGACGGCCGCGTAGAACCGAGCATGACAGAAGACCGCAACGTCGAAGCGGATACATACATCTCACCCCAAGCCCTTATCCGACATGGCGTAAGTCGACACCAACACGCGTGCCGGTCTACATTCAGGGCCACACCGTCCCCTTCCTCGTAACTCTACACAACTGCACGCGGTGCGTTGCTAATATCGGGCGTGGAAGGATAAGGATGTACAAAATGAACCGTAGCCAAACCGTAGCCATGGAAAACAGCGTTGACCCGGATTCCGCTCTACTTAGCCTCCGACAAAATCGGAGTTGTCTTACGTTTGGTAGGTTGTAAAGTGATCCGTGTTTTACAACAGACGGTTAATAATCCATTCGGCATGGTTACCTCACCAAGATGTCCTTGACCTTCCGGCTATCGGGCAGCCTGGTGATCTTGCGCTTCCGGAACACTTCCAGCAGCCACCGCTTCTCCCGCTCGCTCCCCCACGACGATCACGTCGATGTTATCGAGCAGGGTGACCGAGTACTTGAAGCTCGTTTCGTTACTGCTCCGACTTGCGAATTTCTTCCACTCTACCGACGTGCTCCCGCGGTGGTTGGAGACGTAGTCGTCACGCACCCGTCCCGGGGTGAACGCCGGTCCTGATGTCCGTCAACGGATCTCACCTTGATTGTTGGGAGGGGTGGCAATTAACATAACGAGGGTTATGGTAATAGTTAGTGCCGTGAATCGACAACGGGAGTTTATCGTGGACGAATGAAGATTGGGTAGAACAAGAAGTTGGTCGCAAGGGAACAAATGGGTAGTACTCAAGAATCGTTCATCTCGCACTTTGTTAAGCTCGAATCCGCGGGAGGCATCGTTCTCATTTCCGCTGCTGTGCTTGCTCTTGTGTGCGTAAATACGCCATTGCAAACATATTATGGGTTGTTTCTTGATACCCCAGTAGAACTTCGTATAGGTTCTCTAGAAATCGCGAAGCCCTTGTTGCTCTGGATCAACGACGGCTTGATGGCGATATTCTTCTTCCTCGTTGGCCTGGAGTTGAAAAGGGAACTACTTGAAGGCGTCCTTTCGAATAAGCGGAATGTCGTTCTACCCGGCATAGGGGCAATCGGCGGTATGGCAGCCCCGGCAATGGTTTACATTTATTTCAATGTAGGCGATTCTGGCGCTATGAGGGGCTGGGCCATACCAGCAGCAACAGATATTGCTTTTGCTCTAGGTGTATTATCCTTGCTGGGTTCCCGAGTGCCTATTTACATTAAGATATTCCTAACTTCCCTTGCCATATTTGACGACATTGGGGCGATCATAATCATCGCACTATTCTACACGGCAAGTATTTCCGTGACTGCACTCGTTGTGGTGTCAAGCTGCATCCTGATTCTCGCCTTATTAAACAAACGCAATGCCACGTCCAAGAGTCTATATTTACTGGTTGGTATCGTAATGTGGGCCGCCATGTTGAAATCCGGGGTACATGCCACATTGGCGGGTGTTATACTGGCCATGTTTATCCCGCTAAGGTCAAATACCGACGATAATTACTCCCCATTAAAGAGCTTGGAGCACGATTTACACGGTGCCGTGGCTTTCCTTGTCCTTCCCCTTTTTGCATTCGCTAACGCAGGGATCAGTTTCTCCGGGGTAGGCGCTGAGCAGATATTACACAGCATTCCTTTAGGGATTGCCCTGGGCCTGTTTATAGGCAAGCAAATCGGCATATTCGGCATTTGTTGGATTGCTATTAAGCTTAATGTAGCCGAGTTGCCAACCTGCATGTCTTGGAGAGCGTTGTATGGCACAGCAGCGCTGTGCGGTATTGGTTTCACAATGAGCCTCTTCATAGGAGCGCTTGCTTTCGAAGAACCAGGAACCAACCTTCTATTTGATGAGCGGTTAGGAATTATCATTGGTTCTTTAGCCTCGGGAATTCTTGGTTATCTGGTACTGCGCGCCAGTTTGCGTTCCGAGAAATCGTTACAGCCGACCGGCTCGCGCGGTGACTGAACTCAAGTGCCGAGCAATTGTCCCGACATACTGCTTGGTGCCTTCGACCGCTTCCTGTGCTTGGCCTTCTCGGCCGGTTCCTCGCCAGCGGTCTTCTGCAGGGCCTTGAAAAGTTGCTGCTGTTCTTGAGGGGGCCGATGTGGTGCTTTTTCCTTGAGCGCGATAGACGCCTACCCTTTGCTTGTAGAAGGCATCGAGGATCGCCTTCACCGTCTCCGCAGAAGGAATTCCTCGAAGTTCTACCCGGGGCGACGTTCTCCCTGCGCCCGGGGTATGCAGCACGTGAGGCAAACTCCGCGGCTAGGCGCGTCTGTGTGGCCACGTCGGCGAGCGGGTCAGCGGTCCCGTGGACCAAGACGTCTGCCTCGGGCACCTCCAGGACCGGGATGCAGGAAGGGAGCTCATACAAGCAGCCCCAGACGACCGCTTCCTCCACGGACAGGACGCTCCGGCAGAACCGCTCGTGGCTCCAGCAATCCCGCTTTTGCAAAGAACAGCTATTTTCCGTTTGATGTTTGGTATCCCTTCCTCACCCTCCGCCCCCTCGCATCGACGCGGTATACGTACTCCCTGCGCACGTGGTCGAACTCCTCCCGTGCTTAGGGTTGGTCCTTTGGCCTGAATCCGCTACTCATCTCGTCATACTTCACTTTCAGCTTGCCGGTCGCCTTATCGGTTGCGTGGGCGTATCTGGTCCGCTCCTGATGCGTAATGATCTTCTTTCCATACCCAGCCGGCACTTTGTGCGCTATGAAATCCTCCTTCGTGTCTACCGTGCAAAACCCGAATATCTCTCCGGTCTTCCTGTCGTATATTACGTAGCTGACACTCATCTCCTCAGTTCCTCCACAACCAGATGTCTGTTTGAGAAATCTATCGCTTGGTCGCCCGACTCGGCTTTCATCTCAAATGTATGACTTCCAGCAGATAGTACTTCGTCGTAGGTAAATGCATATGCTCTGGATTCCCCACCCTGCAGATACCCCAGCCACATAAAGTTCTTCTGTACACCGTCGATATAGAAGACGACGTGGTTGGTCTGCGAAAGGGAAGAGGTTGCGTTCTTTGCTACAAAAGAGCCGCTTATAAGGACTCGGAACCCTCTCGTCGTAAGAGACGTGGAAGCTATAACAGTCGTGCCCCCCGGATGGCTGATGGTGCCACCATTGTAGAAACTCGCTTTGCCGGTAATCTCGTTGTCAACCACATCGTCCTGTTGTATCGAACCCGTACTGGCTACCGCTCTACTCGTCCACGCACTGGCATTTCCGCTCTTGTCCACGGCCCGCACCTGGGCGTAGCGGGTCACGGTGGTGGTAAGGT